>NZ_CALGNQ010000029.1 GCF_937958535.1 uncultured Georgenia sp.
CCCGGAGGGCTCAGACCGCGCGTGGCGCGACGCCGGAACCAAGGAGCAGCTGACGCTGGCCCGCACGCTCGACGGCTACCACCTCGCCGGCTGGCTGGACACCGCGTCCGGGCAGGTGGTGGAGACCGCCTTGCGCGCCCACATGGGTCGCAAGGCGAAGGACGACGAGCGCACCCCGGCGCAGCGCCGCGCCGCCGCCCTCACCTCCCTCGCCCGCCAGTCACTGGATGCCGGGCTGCTGGGGAAGCACTCGCGGATCCGTCCCCACCTCACGGTGACGATGACGATGGAGACGATCCGCACGCTGGCCGCCGCAACAGGGTCCGCCAGACCCCCGCAGCGCTCCGACGGCACACCGCACAGTGCCGGCGCGGCCTTCGGGTTCGACGCCGAGTCCACCTTCACGCAGGTCGGCGGCCCTCGTGACCCCCACCGGCAGGAGGACCTGTTCGAGCTCTCCGCCCCGGCGCGAGAGTGGCACCAGCAATGGAGTCCTGGGGACGACCACGTCATCTCCGCAGCCGTCGACCCCAGCGCCATGGTCGGAGTCGAGCCGGCCACGCTGGAGGACGGCACCCCGATCCCACCGGCGCTCCTCGCCCGGCTGGCCTGCGACTCCGGCCTCTCCCGCGTGGTCTTCGGTCCGGAGTCGACCGTCCTCGACGCCGGTCGGGAGCAGCGGATCTTCCCGGCTCACATGGTCAGGGCCATCGTCGCCCGAGATCGCACGTGCCGGTACCCCGGCTGCGACGAGCCACCAGGGTTCGGAGAGATCCACCACTCGCTCCAGTGGTACCGCGACGGCGGCCCCACGAGCGTCGAGCTCGGCATCCTCCTGTGCTGGCATCACCACGACTGGGTGCACGCCCACGGCATCACCATCGCCCGCTCGAAGGGCGAGTGGTTCTTCTACGACCGCCACGGCTGGCTCATCGAAGCACCACAGAGCGACGAGGGGACAGGTGTGCCCTCCGCCGGGTGACGACATCGCTGCGCCCGCGCCCCCTGCGACACCCGGTGCGCCGCCCCCATGGCGGGGCCGCCCCCATCACCGGGCCGCCCCCACGGTGGGACCGCCCCCACGCCGGGCCGCCCCCACGGCAGGGCCACCCCCATCACCAGGGCGCCCCCACGGTGGGACCGCCCCCACGCCGGGCCGCCCCCACGGCAGGGCCACCCCCATCACCGGGCCGCTCCCAGACCGGGCCGCTCGTATCACCGGGCACGCCCGACGCCCGGCCACCCACCACCCCGGCGCCCGGTTCCCGCTCCCACCGGACACTCCGGGGTCATTCTCACCAACTGGACGACCCTGCGAATCCGCGCCATCGCAGGCAAAACTCACTTTTCGTATCTGATACGAAATCCTGTACACTCCGTGACGCCGATCACCGATGACCGCCACGTCCGTCACCGACGACGATGGTCAACAACGACTAATGAGTCTTGTCCACCATGTCCCGCAAGCGCACCCTCCCCTCCGTCGGTCTGCTCCTGGCCGGCACCCTCGCCCTCGCCGCCTGCGGCTCGGGCGGCGACGCAGACGCCTCGGGCGACAAGTCGCTCACCCTGGGCTTCCCCGGGACCATCGGCCCCACCGACACCCCGATCATCGCCGCGCTCGAGTCCCTCGAGGAGGACGGCTGGGAGACGGAGTACATCGAGTTCGACTCCCCCGACGTCCAGACCCAGGCCCTCATGGGCGGTGACATCGACATCGCCTCGATGGGCCCGGCCACCGTCATGGCCGCCAACGAGAACGGCGCCGAGCTCCTCATGGTCGGGAACAACAACATCCTCGACTACCTCATCGTCGCCTCCGCCGACGTCGCGACCTGCGCCGACCTCGACGGCCGGACCGTCGCCTACCACTCCGAGGGCTCCACGAGCACCGCGCACCTGCGCCGCTACCTCGCCGAGACCTGCCCCGACGCCTCGCCCGAGTTCGTCGTCATCTCCGGGTCCGGCAACCGCGTGACCGCGCTCCTCGACGGCCAGATCGACGGCACCATCGTCCGGATCGAGGATTGGATGTCCGTCGACGTCGACCCGTCGGTCGCCCACGTCCTGGACGCCCTGTCCGAGACCCAGTCCCAGCTGCTCACCCAGACGATCGTCATCGACGGCAAGCGCAGCGACGACGCCGGCCCGGCCGCCAAGGCGCTGCTCGCCGCGCTCGACGAGCAGTTCGCCGCCGTCCGCCAGGACCCGGCCGCGTTCGCCGAGACCGCTGCCGAGATCCTCGATGCGGACAAGGCCGACGTCGAGCCGATCCTCGCCGCGCTCGTCGACGACGGCACCTTCCCGGAGAGCTCGGCCCTGAGCCCGGACAGCATCGACGCGACGCTCGCCTTCTACCAGGAGGCAGGCGCGGTCTCCGAGTCGCTGACCGCCGACCAGGTCGCCGACGTCGAGCTCGCACGGTGACAACCATGGCCAGTCCAGCAGCTGCCACGAAGGAGCTGCCCGAGCTGCCCTCCACCCCGCGCGTCCAGCTGCGGGCGAAGCTCGGCAAGGGCGAGGTCTGGGCGGTGCGCACCGCCACCATCGTGGTGTTCGCCCTCCTGTGGGAGGTCGCCGCGCGACGGACCGACTCCATCCTCATGCCGACCTTCACCGAGGCGATGGCGGCCCTGTGGGAGATCACCGTCGTCACCGGTGAGCTGTGGCCGGCCATGGCGACGTCGAACGTCGCGCTCGTCCTCGGCTACCCGGTCGCCGTCGTCCTCGCCGTGCCCCTCGGCCTGGCGATGGCGCGCTGGAAGCCGGTCGACCGCGCCTTCGGTCCGATCGTCGCGCTCAGCCTGGCGCTGCCGATCGCCCCGCTCATCCCGGTGGTGCTCGTCGCCATGGGCCTCGGGCTCTCGCCGCGGGTGTTCATCATCGTGCTGTTCAGCTGGGTCTTCATCGCCACCAACGTGCGCGCCGGTGTGCGCGCCGTCGACCAGTCGCTGGTGGAGATGGCCGGTTCCTTCGGGGCCACCGAGTCCCAGCTGTGGCGCCGGGTGCTCATCCCGGCGGCCCTGCCGGCGATCATGACCGGGCTGCGCACGGGCCTCGGCCGCGCGTTCGCCGGCATGGTCATCGTCGAGCTCATCATGCTGCCCATCGGGATCGGCGCCCACATGCTCGACTACCGGGGCTTCTTCCAGTCCGACAAGCTCTACGCGATCACCATCGCAGTGGCTGTCGAGGGCATCGTGCTGGCCCTCCTCATGCAGGCGCTGGAGCGCCGCGCCCAGCGCTGGAAGTAAGCCGGCGACCTCCACACCCCAAGGACCCTCCTCATGATCTCCATCGAGAACGTCAACCACCGCTACGTCAGCGAGGGCCGCGGCGAGACCGTCGCCCTGAAGGACGTCAACCTCACGATCAAGAAGAACGAGTTCATCACCGTCATCGGCCCCTCCGGCTGCGGGAAGACGACGCTGATGCGCGCCGTCGGCGGGCTCGTCAAGCCCACCGAGGGCCTCATCACCATCGACGGCGCCCGGGTGACCGGCCCGCACCAGAAGTCCGCGATCGTCTTCCAGAACTTCGCGCTCCTGCCGTGGGAGAACGTCGAGACCAACGTCGCCTTCGGGCTCGAGCTCCAGGGCGTGCCCAAGGCCGAACGCCTCGCCAAGGCGCGCCAGTACATCGAGAAGGTGGGTCTGCGCGGCTTCGAGAACAAGTACCCGCGCGAGCTGTCCGGCGGCATGCAGCAGCGGGTGGGCCTGGCCCGAGCGCTGGCCGTGGAGGCCCCGATCCTCCTGATGGACGAGCCCTTCGGCGCGCTGGACCAGCAGACCCGCCGCTACATGCAGGAGGAGCTGCTCAACATCTGGCAGGCGGACCAGCGCACGGTCATCTTCGTCACCCACGACATGGAGGAAGCGGTGCTCCTCGGCGACCGCATCGTCCTCATGTCCGCCCGGCCGGGGAAGATCGAGGAGGTCATCGACGTCGACCTCCCCCGCCCGCGCAGCCCCGAGAGCGCCGAGCGCAGCCCCGAGCTCGTCCGGCTCAAGGAGTACCTGTGGGAGAGGCTGCGGGACATGCACGAGGCAGCGGCATGAGCACCGCAGTGGCCGACCCGGCCAAGGTCATCACCCCGGCGTCGCGCACCCCGAGGGTGCTGGCCACGCTGGGGCGCCGGCTGTCGAGCTGGGCCGGCATCGCGGTCATCGTCGTCCTGTGGGAGGTGCTCGGACACATCCTGCGGGTGCAGTGGCTGCCGCCGTTCAGCACCGTGGCCGTCCAGCTCGGCCGGCTCTTCGGCGACGGCGTCATCCAGCCGCACCTCGTCGCCAGCTTCCGGTCGCTCGCCATCGGGTTCGGGATCTCGCTGGTCGGTGGCCTGGCCATCGGCATCGCCATGGGGCTGTCCACGCGGATCTTCACCGCGCTGGACATCTACGTCAACGCGATGCTCTTCGTGCCGGCGCTGACCTTCGCCCCGATCCTCTTCGCCGCGTTCGGGCTGTCCGACACCACCCGTATCGCCGTCGTGGTGATGTACGCGCTCTTCATCATCATCATCAACACGGCGGCAGGGATCCGGGACGTGGACGACCCGCTCATCGACATGGCCGCGTCCTTCGGCGCCTCCCGGGCGGCGACGGTGCGGCGGGTCATCCTGCCTGCGGCGGTGCCGCTCATCCTGGCCGGGATCCGGCTCAGCGTGGGCCGCGCCGTCAAGGGCATGATCAACGGCGAGATGTTCATCGCCCTCATCGGCCTGGGCGGGCTCGCCGCCAAGTACGGCGACGAGAGCAACTTCCCCTCGGTGTGGGCGATGGCGGTGTTCATCATGGTCATCGCCGTCATCCTCAACGAGTTCGTCAACTGGGCGGAGAAGCGGCTGACCGCCTGGTACGCCTGACGGTCGTCCGACGGAGCCACCGGCCGACGGCCTCGCCCACCGGCCGCGGCCTCCGCCCCACCGGCGGAGGCCTCCACTCACCGGCCGGGACGGCCTCCGCCCACCGGCCGGGAGGGCGTCTGCCTCGTGGCCTCCCCGGGTCCCCCTCCTCGGATCGATCGGTCGCAGAACGTCCCTTCACCCACCGTGAACGGACGTTCTGCGACCGATCGGCGTCTCATCGGGGGCGTGGCCGGCAGGCTCTCAGCGGGGGCCGGCGGCCTCTCGGCGGGAAGCGCTCCCGCAGCGCCTCGCCGCGAGCATCACCCCGCGCCGGTCTCAGCGGGCGCCGTCACGCGCTGCCGCGATCTGCAGCCAGTGCGGGTTGTGCATGATGCCCAGGACGTTGCCGAACGGGTCGACGAAGGAGGCCGTCGTGAAGTCCTCCGACCGCTTCGTCACCGGCTCGTACTCGGCGGCACCCAGCTCACGCAGCCGCTCCACGGTGGCGGGTAGGTCGTCCACGTGCCAGTAGACCACCGCCCCGCCGGGCGGGTTGGCCGCGCCGGGCGGGGCGTAGCGGCGGTGGATGATGCCGAGCTCGTCCTCGTCGTCGCCGACGCGGAACTCCACGTACGCGGGCTGCTCCGGCGGTGGTGGGAACGCGTAGTACGGATCGACGCCGAACAGCTCGGCGTACCAGGCGCTCGCGGCGGCGAGGTCGTCGGCGTAGAAGCTGACGGTGGCAAATCCTCGGAACATCGGTGACTCCTCCCCGGGCCGGTCTGGGCCGGCGCCTC
>NZ_CALGNQ010000030.1 GCF_937958535.1 uncultured Georgenia sp.
CCGGAGCTGCGGCCGCTCCGCCGCCGCAGCGAGACCTGCCCTGCGCGCACCGAAGCAGGACCGAGGCGGGCTGCCCGCCGTGCCGGCGCGGTCGCCCGTGCCGGACCGCCGTTGACAGATTCGCCGCACACCCCTACGTTTATCGATATTCGTTGTTATCGACAAACGTGAAGGTGCGTCATGGACACGTCATCCGGCCGCTCGTCCCTCCGCCGCGTCGTCGACCGGCTCGACCGCGCGGGGCTCGTCGTCATCGCCGCCGGGGCGGCGCTGGTCGCACTCGCCTCGCTCGCGGCCATCGTCGTCACCGGGGTGCAGACCCTCGGCTCCGGGCCGCTCACGGTGCGCGACCTGCCGATCGAGAACCCCGCGACGCCCGCGTTCACCGAGTCGCTCGACGCGGTCACCGCGGCCCGCTACGAGTCCGTGGAGATGACGGTCGAGGGCGTCTCGGGGTGGGCGCGGGCGCTGCTGTGGGCCGGTGAGGCGGTCGCCTGGCTGACGGTGCTCGGCATCTGCGTGGCCCTGGTGTGGCTGTGCGTGCGGATCTCGCGGCAGCGTCCCTTCGGGCGCTCGGTCACCACGGCGCTCAACTGGGTGGCGGTCCTCGTCATCGTCGGCGGGACCACCAGCGGGGTGCTCGCCGACTTCGGCCGCGGCACCGTCGTCGCCGAGGTCGCCCCGCAGGCCGTGGCACGCTCCGGCGACAGCGCCGAGGGGTTCGTCGGGCTCCTCGTCACCCTCGACCTGGCCCCCATCGGCATCGGCCTGGCCCTCGGGGTGGTCGCCGCGGCCTTCGGGATCGGCACCCGGATGCAGCGCGACGTCGAGGGGCTCGTGTGATGGCCCGCGCGAGGACGCGGGAGACCGACGACGACGCACCCACCGGCGTCCACTGCCGGCTCGACGAGCTGCTCGCCGAGCGGGGCATGACGCTCACCCGGCTCAGCGAGCTCGTCGGGGTGAGCATCGTCAACCTCTCGGTGCTGAAGAACAACCGTGCGCGGGCCATCCGCTTCTCCACCCTCATCGCGATCTGCCGGGCGCTGGACTGCGAGATCGGGGACCTGCTCGTGCGGGCGGACCGGGCGGGCACGCCCGCGCCCTGAGCGGCGACGGTGACCGGGCTGCGGGGCGCTGTCACACCCGGTGCCCCGCCGGCGACAAAGAGGGTGAGCACCTCGCTCACCCCACCACCCCGGTGGGTCCGGACGACCGACGGAGGATCATGTCCCGCCTCGACATCACCCAGCACGCCCCCGAGGGCTTCCACGCCGTGCTCGGCCTGGAGCAGTACGTGCGCGGCCGGCTCGACCGGGAGCTGCTCGAGCTCGTCAAGCTGCGCGCCTCCCAGCTCAACGGCTGCGCCTTCTGCGTCGACATGCACGCCACCGACCTGGAGGCGGCCGGGGTGCCGACGCGCAAGATCTACGCCGTGAGCGCCTGGCGCGAGACGGACTTCTTCACCCCGACCGAGCGCGCCGCGCTGGCACTGACCGAGCAGGTCACCCTCCTGCCGGGCGGTGTGGATGAGGAAACCTGGCAGTCCGCCGCCCGCGAGCTCACCGAACGGGAGCTGGCCGACCTCCTGCTGGCGATCGGCACCATCAACCTGTGGAACCGGATCGCGGTGCCCACCCGGCAGGCCCCGCCCCCGCTCGCCGGTGCCACTTACCCGGCCGTCGCCGCCGCAGCGCGCTGACCGGGCACGCGGTGGGTCGCTACGTTGGGAACGTGACCCGGCCCGAAGCGGAGCCCGCCGCCGCGCCCGAGGCCGCGGCCTTCGAGCGCGAGCGGCGCCGGCTCACCCTGCTCGCCTACCGCATGTGCGGCTCGTGGGGCGATGCGGAGGACGTGGTCCAGGCGGTCGCGCTGGAGTGGCTGCGGCAGCCCGGGCCGGTGGCGGACCCGGCCGCCTGGCTCACCACGGTCACGGTGCGCCGCGCACTGGACGCGCTGCGCGCCCGCCGTCGCGAGGCGTCCTACGTCGGGCCGTGGGTGCCCGAGCCGGTGGTCCACGCCGGACCGGACCCGCACGCCGAGGCGGAGCGGACCGAGGCGCTGACGACGGCGTTCCTCATGCTGGCAGAGGAGCTCACCCCGCCCCAGCGCGCCGTCGTCGTACTCCGCGCGCTGGGCTACGAGCACACCGAGATCGGCGAGGTGCTGCAGATCTCCCCCGCCGCGTCACGGCAGCACCACAGCCGCGGCACCCGCCGGCTGAGCGAGCTCAACGGGCGCGACGTCCACGCCGACCCGACGCTCGGGCTGACGCCGGGTGCCGACCAGCGCGAGGCACAGCGGCTGCTCGAGCTCTTCCTCCGGGCGGCCCGGGCCGGGGACGTCGCAGCCCTGCTCGGGCTGCTGCACGCCGACGTCGTCGCCTACAGCGACGGCGGCGGGCGGGTGCGCGCGGCGCGCCGCCCGCTCTACGGCCCCTCGAACGTCGCCCGGTTCACCGCGGGGGTCACGGCGCGGCACCCCGCGGAGCGCAGCACGGCACAGCTGCTGGCGGTCAACGCCGGCCCCGGCGCCGTCCTCACCATGTCGGGGGACCGGCACGTGATCTCGCTCCAGGTGCGCGACGGGCGCATCTACCGGCTCTTCGACGTCGCCAACCCGGACAAGCACGCGGGCCTCGCCGGGCTCGTCGCGTCCCAGGGCGTGCTGCTGCTCGGCTGAGTGCGGCGGCCACCGCCACCCGGGCCGGGCTCGTGGCCGCCGCGGTCGTGGCGCTCCCCGCTGAGCGACGCGGCCGGCCAGGCCGGCCGCGTGATGGCCCGGATCACCCGCGCGGCGAGCGGGGCGGCCTCATCTTCGGCACGCGGCTGCCGATGGGCAGGACGACACGTACCTCGGCATGTGCGCGCCCGGCCGGCCCGCTGCCCGCGACTCGAAAGGACTGCCGTGCTCAGCTTCGTCGGCACCGCCATCGCCTTCTGGACCCTCGCGGCGTTCCCGCTCCTCGTGGTCTGGTCGGTGCTGGGCGGCGACGTCATGATGGGCGTGCACGCCGAGCCCGAGCCGAAGGCCTACCGGCGGGCGCTGCGGTACAGCCGCCTGGCGCACCGGCTGCGCCGCGGCGCGGTCTTCCAGCTGTTCGTGGGCTCGACCGCGCTCTTCGTCGTGCTCACGGTCGGCTACGCCCTGGCGGGTTACAGCCCCGTCTTCCAGCCGGTGCTCAAGACCCTCCTGGTGACGGCGCTGGTCTCCTGCTACCTCACCTTCCTCGTCCGCTCCGTGCTGGAGGTGCTGGTGCGGCGGCTCGGGTTCCACAAGGACCTGTGGGCGCGGGTGGAGGCCCGCCTGGCCGAGGAGCGCACGCGCTGACCCGCGACGGCCACGTGGCCGCACCGGCAGGCCGCCGATGAGAGGTGGCACCCCCAGCCGGATTCGAACCGGCGCCGCCGCCGTGAGAGGGCGGTGTCCTGGGCCGCTAGACGATGGGGGCACGGAGGACGCTCGATGCGTCCGTCCGGGGTCCAATCTGCCACATCTGGCGCGCAGAGCCGAATCGGGCACCCCGGACCGGGTTCGCGTGCGACCTTTCGCGTGCCACCTCCGGGCGGCCGCGCCCGCCGTCAGCCGGCCCCGGCCGCCCAGCCGGTGACAGCGGTGACGCGCAGCACGAGCACCCGCGTGAACGGCCGGTCCGCGTACTGCGGGTAGTGGTCGGCGAGGAGCGCTGCGAGCGCGTCCTGCACGGCAGTGGGCGGGTGCGGTTGCCACACGAGCTCGGCGCGCACCCACCACAGCCGTGACCAGTCATCCGGGTCCCAGTGGTCCGCGAGGAGCGTCGCCCGCGGGTCCGCCTCGAGGTTGCGCTCGCGCTGCAGCCGGGTGGCGCGCTTCGCCTTGACGGTGTCCACCGGGAGGCCGACGTGCCGGCCGTCGACGGCGAAGGTCACCGGCACGGCGTCCACGCCGCGCCGGGGGTGGACGGTGCACAGGACGGCGTGGTCGTGGGCGCGCAGCCTGGCCAGCGCCTCGTCCGGGGTGAGCCTCATCGGGCGGCGGGCGGGGACGGCGTCGTCATGGGGCCTAGTCGACCACGGCGAGGCGCGACTCGGCGCCGGGACGGCGCCCCGAGACGGTCGGCGCACCGCGTCGCCTGGGACGAGCTGTCCGGCTGGCGGCGGCTCAGCCACTCGGGACGGGCCGCACGGACCCCAGCACGATGCCGTCCACGCCGCCGCCCAGGCACTCGTCGACGATCGGGCCGTAGGACGACCGCAGATCGTCCACGAAGCCGCCGCCGGCATCGAGAGCGTCCCCCGCCGCATACACCGTGCCGTCATCGCCTCGCAGGCGGCCGTCCTCGGTGAGCCCGAACCCGAGCGGCCAGATGACGGGCGTCACCGAGCCGTCCTCGTTCGAGATGCCGTAGCAGCCCTGTCCGCTGACCCCGACCGGCCCGGCGAACGCGGCGTCGGCGCCACCCTCGTCGATGAGCTGCACCAGCAGCGTGTGGTCCCCCACCTCGACGAGCCCTACTCGCTCCTGCGGGTCCGCTGCCTCGTGCCCGTTCGAACCGCAGCCGGCCAGGGCGGTGACGATCAGTGCGGCGGTGACGCCGACAGTGGACACCAGATGTCGTCTCATCCTCGGTCATCCCAGCCCGACCATGCCGGAAGAGCGCTCGGGCCATTCGGCATTGCTGGTCTCCATCCGCCGTCGGACAGCTGCATCGTCGGTGGCCTGTGCAGGCGCGCCAGGAGCTCGGAGATGCCTCGTCATGATCGCCCGTCACAGCGTTCGGGCGAGGCACCCTGTCGCGTCTCCCATGATCGCAGGTCAGGCGCCGGTGTACGCGACCTTCATCGCCGCGTTCCCCACCCGAGCGCTGCCGGCGCGCGGTCCCGCTGCCCGGCGACGAGCGCGGTGAGCGCCAGGCCGAACCCGGTGAGCTGGCCGGCGGTGAGCGTCTCGCCGAGCAGGAGTGCGCCGATGGTCGCAGCGACGAGCGGGGAGAGCAGGCCGAGCATGGTCGTGGCGGTGACCGGGAGCAGCCGGATGCCGCGGAACCACAGGGAGTAGGCGACGAATCCGCCCACCGTGCCGAGCCACAGGTAGCCGGCGACGGCGCCGCCGTCGATCCCTGGCGGCACTCCCTCGAGCCGGGCGGTCACCGGCAGCAGGACGAGCCCGCCGGCGGCCAGCTGCCACCCGGCGTAGGTGAGCGGACCGACGCCGGCGGGGCTGCCCCACCGCTTGGTGAGCGTGACGCCGAGGGCCATCGAGCCGGCGCCGGCGAGCCCGGCGAGGACCCCGAGGGCGTCGAGCCGGGCGGTCGGCTCCAGGACGACGAGCCCGACCCCGAGGACGCCGACGATGCTCCATCCGGTCCGCCACAGCGTGGGCCGCTCGCGCAGGACCAGGACGGCGAGCCCGGCGACGACGAGCGGCTGGACCGCCCCGAGCGTGGCCGCGACGCCGCCGGGGAGGCGTTCGGCGGTGACGAAGAGCAGCGCCTGGAAGGCCCCGATGTTGAGCGTGCCGAGCACGGCGGCGCGCCACCACCAGTCCCCGCGGGGCAGCGTGCGGGTGGCCGCGATGAGCAGCAGCCCGCCGGGCAGGGTGCGCAGGAGGGCGGCGAAGAGCGGGTGGTCGGGCGGGAGCAGCTCGGTGGTGACCGAGTAGGTGGTGCCCCACGACATCGGGGCGAGCGCGGTGACGGCGACCAGCACCGCTCCGGCGGGCAGCATCCGGCGCCGGTCCTGGCCGGGCGGGCGGGTGAGCGTGGTGGTCATGCCACCCAGTGTTCGCCCGCACCGATCGATACGTCCAACACCTGGTTGAGATGGCATCGATCGTGGTGCACGATCGATGCCATGGAGCTCCGCCAGCTGCGCTACGCCGTCGCCGTCGCCGACACCCGCAGCTTCACCCGCGCCGCGGCACAGTGCTACGTCGCGCAGTCGGCGCTCAGCCAGCAGGTGAAGAACCTCGAGCGCGAGCTCGGGGTGGCGCTCTTCGCGCGCACCAGCCGGCGGGTGGAGCTCACCCCGGCCGGGCACGCCTTCCTCCCCGCGGCCCGGCAGTGCCTGGAGGCGGCGGAGCGGGCGGTGACGGACGCGGCCGCCGCGGTGGGTGAGGTGCGCGGTCGGCTCGCGGTGGGGATGATCCCCACCGTCGTCGCGCTCGACCTGCCCGCCGTGCTCCAGCGCTTCCGCGAGCACCACCCCCAGGTGCGGGTGAGCCTGCGGGTGGGGTCCAGCGACGTCATGGCGCGCGAGGTGGCGGCGGGCGGGCTCGACGTCGCGCTGCTCGGGCTGCGCGAGGGGGTGCGGCCGCGCGGGGTGGAGCTGCGCGAGCTGGGGCGCCAGGCGCTGGTCGCCGTCCTGCCGCCGGACCACGGGCTGGCGGGCAGAAAGCGGGTGTGGCTGCGTGACCTGGCGGGCGAGGTGTTCGCCGACTTCCCGGCGGACTCCTCGGGCCGGGCGCAGTCCGACCACGCCTTCGCGGCGGCCGGGCTGGAGCGGGAGGTGGCCTACGAGGTCTCCTCCCCCGAGCTCATGCTCGGGCTCGTCGGGCAGGGGCTGGCGGTGGCGCTGCTCGCCGAGGAGATCGCGGCGCGCAGCCGTGCGGTGCGCACGGTGCCGGTGGGCGACGGGCCGGTGCGAGTGGAGTACCTGGCGTGGAGCGGCTTCAACCCCTCCCCGGCGACGCGGGCGTTCCTCGCGCTGCTCGAGGCGCCGTCGGCGCCTGACCTGACCGGGTAGCTCAGGCCTTCTGCTTGGCGGCGGCCTTGAGGGCCCGCTTGGTCTCGCGGACCTGGAGCAGGGTGGCCTCGTCGACGACGTCGGCGATGGAGCGCATGGCGCCGTCCGCGCCGTACTCGCCGGTGGCCTCGCGCCAGCCGGGAGCCTGGAGGCCGCACTGCTTGCCGAGCAGAGCGAGGAAGATCTTCGCCTTCTGTTCCCCGAACCCGGGCAGCTGCTTGAGGCGACGCAGGATCTCCGGGCCGTCGGGGTTGCCGTCGGTCCAGATGCGGGCGGCGTCGCCGTCGTAGTCGGCCACGATGGCGGCGCTGAGCGCGACGATCCGCTTGGCCATCGAGCCGGGGTAGCGGTGCACGGCCGGGGTCTGGCGCATGACCTCGGTGAGCTCGTCGGGGTCCATCGCGGCGAGCTTCGCGGCGTCGATGCCGCCGAGGCGCTGGTGCAGCTTGTAGGGGCCGGCGAAGGCGGTCTCCATCGGGACCTGCTGGTCGAGCAGCATGCCGATGAGCAGGGCCAGCGGGTCGGTGGACAGCAGCCGGTCCGCGGCGTCGTCGCCGGTGAAGTGCAGGTCGTGGTCCATGGGGCCGATCCTCTCACTCCTGGCAAGGGCCGGCGGGCGCGCCTACCCGAGCACGGCGAGGAGGAGGCACAGCGCCCCGACGGTGACGTCGAGCCCGATGCAGAAGACGGCGAGTGACCGGTGGACGACGACGTCGCGGCGGTAGTGCCACACGTCCCACAGCGCGTGGGCCGCCAGCACCACGCCGGCCAGGGCGAGCCCAAGCCGCGGGGCGAGGTGGAGCGCGAGCACGGCGAGCCCGAAGTAGCCGACCATGGCCGCGGCCTGGGTGGCGGTGACCCGACCGGCGCCGAGTGCGACCCCCACGAGCAGGAGCACGACGCCGGCCACCGTGAAGAGCAGCCACCACGGCATCGCGCTGAGCAGGCCGGCGAACGCCAGCCCGCTGAAGACGGGCACGCCGAGCCACGCCACCCAGCGCGTCCTGGTCGCCGCGGCCGCCAGGTAACACAGGGCAGCGACCCCGACGGCGGAGGCCGGGGTGAGTGTCGTCGTGCCGGCGGTGGTCGTGGCGCCGTGCATCGCGGAGAGCCCGTAGGCCAGCCCCAGCCCGGCGACGACGCCGAGCGCCGACCACAGGGCGAGGAAGGCGCCCGAGGCCGGGCGCGGCGTCGTGGTGGTCGGGCTGGGAGAGGCAGTTCGCGTGGTCATGGTGGTCCCCTCATCACGGTGCGCCGGCCCGTGGTGTGGGTCGACCTCTCCAGGATGGGAGGTGGGTTCGGCCGAGGGAATGC
>NZ_CALGNQ010000031.1 GCF_937958535.1 uncultured Georgenia sp.
TCCGGGGCGGCCAGCGCCTGCTGCAGCCGCCGGGTGAACCACTCGGCCACCTCGACGGCGATCGGCGAGGCGTGCTGGGAGGCCATGTGCTCGCCCTCGACGACGACGAGCTCCACCGCCTGCACCGCCTGCCGCGTGAGCTCGAGGTCCTCCAGCCGGCTGCGCAGGTCCTCCGAGACCTCCTGCAGCGCCCGGGCCCGGCTCTCCGCCCGCACGTGGTCGAGCAGCTCGGTGAGATCGCCCTCCGGCGGCAGCCCGAGCCGCAGCTGGGCCCGGCGCACCTCCCCCAGGCCGGGGATGGCCGCCACCGCGGCCTCGAAGATGGGCACCACCGCCTCCACCGCGGCCCGCGCCCGGGTGAGGTAGGTCTGCCGCACGCTCTCGCTGAGCCGCTCCCAGGTCTCGCCGGCGGCGTCCCGCTGCGCGAGGCGTCGTGCCGCCTCCGGCACCGCCTGCTCGACCACCACCCCGAGCACCTCGGGGGCGCCGTCGGCGATCTCCTCCCAGGACTCCCGGGGCTCACCGAGCAACTCGGCGCGCAGCCCGGCACGCTCCTCACGCAGCCAGCAGATCTGCCGCTGCGCCGCGGACAGGGCGCGGGCGAGCTCGACCTCGACCGAGCCCTCGGCACCGGCGAGGAGCTCGTCCTGGTCAGGCGCGCCGTCGTCGACCCCCATGGGCACACGCTAGCGGCAGCTCGGCCCGCTCTCACGCGGCAGGCCGACGCGTGTCGTGCGGGGACGCCCGCGCCGACGGCCGGTCCACGCGGTCGCGGCCCCCGGTCGCGGCCGTGGGGGTGCGCCGCTACGGTGCGAGAGCGGCCCGCCGGGGGTGCCCGCCCCCGGCCTCTCTCTGACCTACGGGGGGCACCGTCATGGACGCCGAAGAGATCATGGAGCAGTGGAGCCAGACCCTCGGTGCGGGGCCGCTCCTCCTCATCGCGGCGGGGGCGATCGCCCTCATCCTCGTGCTCGTCATCGTCTTCAAGCTGCACGCCTTCCTCACCCTCGTCCTCGTCTCGCTCCTGACGGCGTTCGTCACCGGCATCCCGGTGGCTGCGCTGGTCTCCTCGCTCGTCGGTGCGTTCGGCGGCACGCTCGGCTCGGTCGCGCTGCTCATCGCCCTCGGCGCGATGCTCGGCAAGCTCATCGAGCACAGCGGGGGCGCGCGCGTGCTGTCGGAGAAGATGGTGTCCGTCTTCGGGGAGAAGCGGGCCCCGCTCGGGCTCGGCCTGGCGTCCCTCGCCTTCGGCTTCCCGATCTTCTTCGACGCCGGGCTCGTCGTCATGCTGCCGATCATCTTCGCCGTCGCCCGCCGGCTGGGGAACAACGTCCTGCTCTACGGGCTGCCCGCGGCGACGGCGTTCTCGGTCATGCACGTCTTCGTGCCGCCGCACCCCGGCCCGGTCGCGGCGACCGAGCTCTACGAGGCGAACATCGGCCTCGTCCTGCTCGTCGCGATCATCCTCGCCTTCCCCATCTGGTACCTCACCGGGTACCTGTGGGGCATCTTCGTCGGTCGGCGGGTCATCCTGCCCGTGCCGGCCCTGTTCGGCAGCGTCGACGACGACGTGCAGGTCAACCCGCCCAGTGTGGGGACCGTCGTCGGGATCCTCCTCCTGCCCCTCGTGCTGATCTTCCTCAACACCGGGCTGGACTTCCTCGACACCGCGGGCGTGGTCGACGACTCCGAGACGTGGGTGCAGGTGCTCATGTCCCTCGGCACCGCCCCCGTCGCCCTGCTCATCTCCGTGCTCGTGGCGCTCGTCGTCCTCGGCCACCGGCGCGGTGAGAACGGCACCGCGCTGGAGAAGATCGTCGACTCCGCCCTCGGGCCGGTCGCCTCGGTCATCCTCATCACCGGCGCCGGCGGCATGTTCGGCGGCGTCCTGCGGCTCTCCGGCATCGGTGACGCGCTGTCCGACGTCCTGGGCGACCTCGGGGTGCCGGTCATCCTCGCCGCCTGGCTCATCGCCGTCGTCCTGCGCGTGGCCCAGGGCTCGGCGACCGTCGCGCTCGTCACCGCGGCCGGGCTCATGGCTCCGGCCGTGACGACCGGCGGCTACAGCGAGCTGCAGGTCGTCGCCATCACGCTCGCGACGGCGGCCGGCTCGGTGTTCGCCAGCCACGTCAACGACTCCGGGTTCTGGCTCGTGGGCCGGCTCATGGGGATGGACGTCGAGACCACCCTGAAGACGTGGACGGTCCAGCAGACCCTGCAGTCGGTGGTCGGGTTCCTCTTCACCCTCGCCGTCTTCGCCATCTTCTGACCCGGGAGGCACCGCCGTGACCCGCTCACTCTTCGACATCACCGGCCGGCTCGCGCTCGTCACCGGCTCCTCCCGCGGCCTCGGGCTGGCGCTGGCCGAAGGTCTGGCCCAGCACGGCGCCAGGGTGGTCCTGCACGGTCGCGACCCACAGGCGCTGGCCCGCGCCCGCGAACAGGTCGCCGCCGCCGGGGACGGGCAGGTCCCCACGGTCTCCTTCGACGTCACCGACGCTGCCGCCGTGCGCGACGGGGTCGCCTCACTCGTCGCCGAGCACGGGGTGCCCGACATCCTCGTCAACAACGCCGGCATCCAGCGCCGCGCGCCGTTCAACGAGTTCGACCCCGCGGACTGGGACGCCATCGTCGCGGCGAACCTCAGCAGCGTGTTCTACGTGTCGCAGCAGATCACCCGCGGCATGGCCGAGCGCGGCTCGGGCAAGGTGGTCAACATCGGCTCGGTCCAGTCGCTCCTCGCCCGCCAGACCATCGCCCCCTACTCCGCCACCAAGGGCGGGGTCGCGATGCTCACCAAGGGCATGGCCGCCGACCTCGCCCGCTACGGGATCCAGGTCAACGCCATCTCCCCCGGCTACTTCGCCACCGAGCTCAACCGGGCCCTCGTCGAGGACGAGGCCTTCAACGCCTGGGTGGTCAACCGCACGCCGGCCGGCCGCTGGGGCCGGTTCGAGGAGCTCGTCGGCACACTCGTCTACCTGTGCTCCGACGCCTCGAGCTTCGTCTCGGGCCAGAACATCTTCGTCGACGGCGGCATGACCGCCGTGGTGTAGGAGGAACCGTGAGGGCGGTCGTCATCAACGGCAAGGAGGACCTCGAGGTCGTCGAGGTCCCCGACCCCGAGCCCGGGCCGGACCAGGTGCGCCTGCGGATCGCCTACGCCGGCATCTGCGGCTCGGACCTGCACTACTACTACGAGGGCGCGAACGGGGCGTTCGTCGTCCGCGAGCCGCTGGTGCCCGGCCACGAGGTGTCCGGGACGGTCGACCTCGACCCCTCCGGGCAGCTCGCGCCGGGCACCCCGGTCACCGTCCATCCCGCGACGTTCGGCGAGCAGCGCCCCGGGATCGAGGACCGGCCGCACCTGTGGCCCGGCGGCGCCTACCTCGGCAGCGCCTCGACCTGGCCGCACACGCAGGGCGGGATGAGCGAGCTGCTGCTCGTCGACCGGTCGATGGTCCGCGTGCTGCCCCGCTCGCTGCCGCTGCGCCGGGCCGCGCTGGCCGAGCCGCTCGCCGTCGGGCTCCACGGGATCACGCTCGCGGGCGGGGTGGACGGCGCGCGGGTGCTCGTCACCGGCTCCGGCCCGATCGGGCTGCTCACCGCTGCTGCCGCGCTCGCCGGCGGAGCCGCCCAGGTCACCGCCACCGACGTGCTGCCCGGCCCGCTCGAGCGCGCCCGGGCGCTCGGCGTGCACCGGACCGTGGACGTCAGCGCCGAGGAGCTGCCGGCCGAGGCGTACGACGTCGTCCTGGAGTGCTCGGGGGTGCCCGCCTCCATCAACGCCGCCTTCCGTGCCGCCCGCCGGGCCGGGGTGCACGTCCAGCTCGGGATGGTGCCCGACGAGCCGAAGGGCATCAACCTTGCGCCGATGATCTCCAAGGAGCTCACGGTGCTCGGGTCCTTCCGCTTCAAGGACGAGATCGACGCCGCGGTCGCGCTGCTGGACGCCCGGCCGGAGATCGAGCAGGTGGTCACCCACGAGCTGCCCGCCGACCGGGCGCTGGAGGCCTTCGCCGTGGCGCGCGACTCGCAGGCCTCCGGGAAGGTGCTCGTGGCGCTCTGACCCTGACCGGACCGCGCCCGCACGGGAAATGGACGCGGGGAGCCTCCGCGGGGCGTGATAGGACAGAAAGCGTGAACGCGACCCCCTTCCACGACCTCGACGACTACATCGCCCTGCCCCGGCTCGGCGGGCTCGCCCTCTCTCCCGACGGCCGCCGGCTCGTCACCGCGGTGAGCACGCTGAACGAGGACCGGACGACGTACCAGTCCGCCCTGTGGGAGGTGGACCCGACCGGCGAGCGCCCGGCACGCCGCCTCACCCACGGCCCCACGGGCGAGTCCCAGCCGGTGTTCACGGCCGACGGCGACCTCCTCTTCGTCGCCAAGCGCGGCTCCGAGGACGACGCCAAGCCGGCCGTCTGGTCACTGCCCGCCGCGGGCGGGGAGGCCACACTGCTCGCCGCCCACCCCGGCGGGGTGAGCAGTGTGCGTGCCGCCACCCGGGCCGCCGTCGTCACCCTGACCGCGGCCACCCTGCCCGCCGCCGCAGACCCGGACGAGGACCACCGGCTGCGCAAGGAGCGGACCGAGCGCAAGGTCAGCGCCATCCTCCACAGCGAGTACCCGGTGCGGTACTGGGACCACGACCTGGGCCCCGACCTGCCCCGGATCTACGTCGCCGAGCCGACCGGCGACGCAGACGCGGCCGCAGACCCGGCGCCGGAGGACGAGGCCCGAGCCCCCCGCGGCAGCCACGAGCTGCGCGACCTCACCCCCGGCGCCCGCGCCGCCCTGGTGGAGACCGAGTCCGACGTCGCCCCCGACGGCACCTTCCTCGTCACGACGTGGAACGTGCCCGAGGCGCGTGGAGCCGTGCGCACCCAGCTGCGGCGGGTCGACCTGGCCGACGGTGCACAGACGGTGCTCGTCGACGCCCCCGACGCCGACCTCGGCGCCCCCCGGGTGAGCCCGGACGGGTCACGGGTGGCCTACGTCCGGGAGCAGCACAGCACCGCCGAGCAGGCCCCGCGGGTGTGGGTCGAGGTGGTCGACGCCACCGGCGGCGGACAGCGTGCCCTGACCCGGGAGTGGGACCGCTGGCCCGCGCTGGTGCGCTGGCTCCCGGACGGCACCGGGCTGCTCGTCGTCGCCGACGAGGACGGCCGCTCCCGGCTCTTCCACGTCGCCCTCGACACCGGCGCGGTCACCCGCCTGACCGACGAGGGCGCGCTGACCGACGTCGTCGTCGCCCCGGACGGCGCGGCGGCCTACGCGCTGCGCTCCTCCTACGCCTACCCGGCCGAGGTGGTGCGCATCGACCTCACCGTGCTCGACGCGGTCGACGAGGGCGGCGCTCCCGTCACGGTGCTGCGCGGTCCCGCCGAGCGACCCGCCCTGCCGGGGACGCTCACCGAGGTGGAGACCACCACCGAGGACGGAGTACGGGTGCGGGCCTGGCTCGCGCTCCCCCACGGGGCGGGTGCCGACTCCCCCGCGCCGCTCCTGCTGTGGATCCACGGCGGGCCGCTGAACTCGTGGAACGCGTGGTCGTGGCGGTGGAACCCGTGGATCATGGTCGCCCGCGGGTACGCGGTGCTGCTCCCCGACCCGGCACTGTCCACGGGCTACGGGCAGGACTTCATCCAGCGCGGGTGGGGCGCGTGGGGCGGGGCCCCGTTCACCGACCTCATGGCCATCACCGACGCCGTCGAGCAGCGCCCGGACATCGACGCGTCGCGTACCGCCGCGATGGGCGGCTCCTTCGGCGGGTACATGGCCAACTGGGTGGCCGGCCACACCGACCGCTTCCGGGCAGTCGTCACCCACGCCAGCCTGTGGGCCCTGGACGCCTTCGGCCCCACCACCGACGCCGCCTGGTACTGGGGCCGGGAGATGTCCCCGGAGATGGCGCTGGCCAACTCCCCGCACCTGCACGTGG
>NZ_CALGNQ010000032.1 GCF_937958535.1 uncultured Georgenia sp.
GCGTCGATGAGCGGCTTGGGCATGAAGGTGGCCATGATGCCCTGCTGGAGGGCGACCTCCTTGACCACGGTGCGGAAGGTCATGATGTTGTCCGCCGTGGACAGCGCGTCGGCGTAGCG
Source organism: uncultured Georgenia sp. (assembly GCF_937958535.1). Lineage (GTDB taxonomy): Bacteria > Actinomycetota > Actinomycetes > Actinomycetales > Actinomycetaceae > Oceanitalea. The sequence continues at coordinate 120 of NZ_CALGNQ010000032.1, forward strand.
CAGGTCGATCTCGTTCTGCCCCGGCCCGGCCTCGTGGTGGGAGTACTCCACCGAGATGCCCATCGACTCGAGCAGCGTGATCGTCTCCCGCCGGAAGTCGTGGGCGGTGCCCCGGGCCACGTGGTCGAAGTACCCGGCGGTGTCGATGGGGACGAGGGGCTCCTCCGGGCTCTGCTGCTGCTCGAAGAGGTAGAACTCGATCTCGGGGTGGGTGTAGCAGGTGAACCCGGCGTCGGCGGCCTTCTCCAGCGTGCGCTTGAGGACGTTGCGCGGGTCGGAACGGGCGGGCTCCCCGGAGGGGGTGAGGATGTCGCAGAACATCCGGGCCACGCCGTGGCTGTCCCCCCGCCAGGGCAGCAGCTGGAAGGTCGCCGGGTCGGGCTTGGCCAGCATGTCGGCCTCGTAGACCCGGGTCAGCCCCTCGATGGAGGAGCCGTCGAACCCGATGCCCTCGGCGAAGGCGGCCTCGATCTCGGCGGGCGCGATGGCGACGGACTTCAGCACCCCGAGCACGTCGGTGAACCACAGCCGGATGAACCGGATGTCCCGCTCCTCGATCGCGCGGAGCACGTACTCCTGCTGCCTGTCCATCGGCGGCTTCCTCTCCTCGAGTCCTCGAGCTCCTCCAACCACTGCGCCGAGAGTACAGTTCCCGCCCGCCCACGGGTCGGCACCGCGGCGGGCGAGAGCTGTACTCCCGGCGTCGTGCGGGTCAGTGGTGGAGGCGGGGCAGCCAGCGCGGCCCGGTGTGGGCCCGGTCACCGAGCAGGCCGAGCAGCGCCGGCAGCATGACTCCGCGGATGACGGTGGCGTCGAGGAGCACGGCGACCGCCAGGCCCACGCCGAGCTGCTTCATCTCCACCATCGACAGCGTGCCGAAGATGGAGAACACCCCGACCATGACGGCGGCCGCGCTCGTCACCACGCCGGCCGAGCGGGCCAGCCCGGCGCGGATCGCGGTGCGCGGCGTCATCCCGGCGTCGCGGGCCTCACGCACCCGGCTGGTGACGAAGATGTGGTAGTCCATCGACAGCCCGAAGAGGATGACGAAGAGCATGAGCGGGATCCACGCGGCGATGGTGCCGGTCGAGGTGAAGTCGAGGAGCCCCTCCGCCCACGTCCCGGTGAACACGAGGGTGAGGATGCCGTAGGCAGCGGCGGGAGGACGGTGGCACGGCCACGCTGACCGGGCGCTGCCCGGAGGGCCTGTGGGTCGAGCCGTGCGACGTGCGGTGGCTGCTCCACATCCCCACCGACGCGGCGGTGTCGCTGCGGACCGGGGTCGGCGGCCTCACCGTCGTCGGCGTCGCCGGCACGGTGCGGGCGCAGACCGACGTCGGGGACATCACCGCCGTCGACGTCCGCGCCGAGGTCGTCGAGCTGCGCAGCTCGGTGGGCACCCTCGTCGCCGACCTCGCCGTGGCACCGAGCAGCCTGGTTGCGGCGTCCTCCACCGGTGACGTCCGGGTCACCGTGCCGGGCGGCGGCACCGCCTACGACCTGCGGGCGACCACGGCGATCGGCACCGTGACGACGGCGGTGCACACCGACAGCCGCTCGCCGCACCGCCTCGAGGTGAGCGCCTCGATCGGCGACGTCACCGTCCGGCCGAGGTAGGCCCAGGACCGGACGGCTCAGTCGGTGACGGCGGCGCAGGCGTCGACCAGCCGCTTGAGCGGCGACTCCAGCCCCCAGCGCTCCGCCAGCGCGAGCAACCTGTCGGGGTCGGCGGGCTCGGCGGGGAGGTCACCGCGCACATCCGGGACGGGTGCGTCACGGGCCACCTGGACCACCGTCGGCGCGACGGCGAGGTAGTCCCGGGCGGCGTGAATGCGCCTGCGTTGGGTAGGGGTCATGCCCGAGCGGAGGTCGTCGGCGGCCGCGACGACACCGGCGAGACTGCCGTGCTGCCGCAGGAGCGCGGCGGCCGTCTTCTCCCCGATGCCGGGCACGCCGGGGAGCCCGTCGCTGGGGTCGCCGCGCAGCGTGGCCATGTCGGCGTAGGCCTGGCCGCCGGCGACGCCGTACTTCTCCTGCAGCCACGCCTCGTCGATGCGCTGAGGCTCCTTGGCTCCGCGCACCGGGTAGAGGACGACGACGCCGGCCTCGTCGTCGACGAGCTGGAACAGGTCCCGGTCGCCCGTCATGACGAGCACCTCCTCGGCCCGGTCGGGCGAGGCGAGCTCACGGGCGACGAGTGTCCCGATGACGTCGTCCGCCTCGTAGCCGGGCGAGCCGACCCGGGCGATGCCGAGCGCGGCGAGGACGTCGACGATGACGGGCACCTGCGGGGTGAGCGCGGCGGGGACCTCCTCCCCGCCGTCGGCCGCGACCCGGTGGGCCTTGTACGACGGGATCGCCTCCACCCGGAAGGCCGGGCGCCAGTCGTCGTCCCAGCAGGCAACGACCCGCCCCGGGCGGTGGGTGAGGACGAGCCGTGCGATGGCGTCGAGGAAGCCGCGGACCGCGTTGACGGGCGTGCCGTCCGGTGCGGTCATGGACTCCGGCAGCGCGTGGAACGCCCGGAAGTACATCGAGGCGGAGTCGAGGAGGAGCAGGGGCCGGCGGTCAGCGGACATGACGTGAACGCTAGCGTCACCGGCCGCCTGCGTGTGGTCGGTGCGTGGTGGGATGCTCGGGGCATGCCCTCGTCCGAGCCGACCCTGTCCGCGCCGCACGGCACGGCCCGCGCGGCGACCCCGGGCGCCGCGGAGGATCCGCTCCGTGTCCTGCCGGACGGCACCGTCAAGCAGGTCAACCCGCTGTCGGGGACCCGGGTGTGGACCGTGCCCGGCCGCGGCAACCGGCCGCTGAGGGCCGCGTCCCTGCCCCTGGACCCGGTCGACCCCGCACGCCACGACGCTCACTGCGCGTTCTGTCCGCGCCGCCACCGCGAGACGCCGCCGGAGAAGGCGCGCCTGGTGCGCGACGGTACCGGGTGGCGGAGGCTGGCCCGCGTCCCGGCCGGTGAGCTCGACCGGACCGTCGCGGAGTTCCGGCGGGTGCCGAACCTCTTCGAGATCCTCTCGCTGGACTACTGGCGGCTCAACCACGGGTACCGGGTGCCGCCGGACCTCACCGCGTGGATGGACACCTACCTCACCGACCCGGACGGGTACGCCCACGCCGCGGCGGTGGCGCGGGCGAAGGCGCTGGCCTCCGGGCTCGACGACGCCGCCTGGGCGGGGCTGGACGAGGCGGAGCGGCGCAGCTGGATGGAAGGCTTCTTCGCCGGCGGCCACGACGTCGTCATCGCCCGGCGCCACTACGTCGACGGCGCGGTGCGGCAGGACCAGCTCGCCTCCTCCGGGACGCTCACCCCGCAGGAGCACGCCGCCTACGTCGCCTTCACGGTCGAGGCGATGGCCGACCTGTACGCGCGGTTCCCGCAGGCGCGGTACGTGGCGGCCTTCCAGAACTGGCTGCGGCCCGCCGGCGCGTCCTTCGACCACCTGCACAAGCAGCTCGTCGCCATCGACGAGATCGGCACCTGGGGACGGCGGGAGGTCGCGCACCTGGAGCGCTCGCCCGACGCGTTCAACCGTGAGGTGCTCGACGTCGCCGTCGCGCACGGGCTGCTCCTCGCGGAGAACGAGCACGCCGTCGCGTTCGCCGGGTTCGGGCACCGCTACCCCACCGTCGAGGTGTTCTCCACCGCCGCGGCGGGTACGCCGTGGGAGCACGGCCCCGACGAGCTGCGGGCGGTCTCGGACCTGGTCCACGCCTGCCACGCCGCGGTGGGGTCGGGCGTGGCGTGCAACGAGGAGTGGTACCACCGCCCGCGCGGCGTGGCCGTGGCCATGCCCTGGCACGTGAGCATCAAGCTGCGCATCTCCACCCTCGCCGGCTTCGAGGGCAGCACGAAGATCAACGTCAACACCGTCTCTCCGTACCAGCTGCGTGACCGGCTGCTGCCCCGCCTGCACGAGCTGCGCGACGCGGGCGCGATCGCCCCCGCCCGGCTGGGCACGGAGTGCTCGGCGCGCCGCGGGCGGCTGGGCTACCTGGGCCGGAGCTCCTCGCGCTAGCGGTTCGTCCAGGCGAGCAGCTCCTCCAGCGGCAGAGCGGTGACGATCCGTTCGCGCGGGATGCCGGCCGCCTCGGCGCGGGCGCAGCCGTAGGCGAGGAACTCCAGCTGACCCGGGGCGTGGGCGTCGGTGTCGATGGCGAAGAGGCAGCCGAGGTCACGGGCGTGCTCGAGCAGCCGGGTGGGCGGGTCACGGCGCTCGGGCCGGGAGTTGATCTCCACGGCAACGTCGTTCTCGAGGCAGGCGCCGAAGACCTCGTCCGGATCGAACTCCGACTCCGGGCGGGTGCCGCGGCCGCCGGTGATGAGGCGCCCCGTGCAGTGGCCGAGCACGTCGACCAGCGGGTGCTCCACGGCGGCGACCATCCGCCGGGTCATCGCGCGCCGCTCCATGCGGAGCTTGGAGTGGACGCTGGCGACGACGACGTCGAGCCGGGCGAGCAGCTCGGGCTCCTGGTCGAGGTCGCCGTCCTCGAGGATGTCGACCTCGATCCCGGTGAGGATGCGGAAGGGAGCGAGCTCGGCGTTCAGGGCGGCGACGACGTCGAGCTGCTCCCGCAGCCGCTCCGGGCTCAGCCCGCGCGCGACGGTGAGCCGGGGCGAGTGGTCGGTGAGGGCGATGTACTCGTGCCCGAGGTCGATCGCGGCGCCGGCCATGTCGATGATCGGGGTGCCGCCGTCGGACCACTCGGAGTGGGTGTGCAGGTCGCCGCGCAGCCGGCTGCGGACCGTCTCCCCGCCCTCGGCGAGCGGCACGCGGGCCCGCTCCTCCAGCGCCGCGAGGTAGTCGGGCACCTGACCGCGAGCGGCCTCCACCGCCACCCCGGCGGTGCGCGGACCGACGTCGGGCAGCTCGGTGAGCGTCCCGGCGGCCAGGCGCCGCCCGAGCTCCTCCGGGGCGAGCTCCTCCAGCCGGCGGGCGGCCTTGCGGAACGCGGTGGCGCGCCGCACCTCGGCCCGCTCCCGCTCCAGGAGGTAGGCCACGCGCTTGAGTGCCGCGACGGGGTCCATCCAGCGAAGGCTACGGGGGCATCTGGCTCGCCGCCCGCGGGTTCACCACAGGTCGCCCGCGTACGGCCGGGACCACAGGACGAGGGTCAGGGTCACCGCCTTGAACCACGCCGCCTGCATGGCGTCGACCTGCTCCCGCTCGCTCTCCCCCTTCTCCAGGAACTGCCGAATGGTCAGGACCACCGGGACCACGAGGGCGATCATGTGGCTCATCGGCACGTGCGAGCGCGGCGACTCGACGTGGTCGGTCCGGTTCTTCTTCGCCGGGTGGTGCCGCCTGCCGATCTCCTCCTGGTAGGCGAGCCAGTGCTCGTCGAACTCGCGGGTGCACAGGTCGACCACCCACTGCTCGAAGCGGGCCCGCACGCGCTCGAGGTACTCGCCGTCGGGGCGGCCGTCGGGTCCCTGGAAGACGGCGACGAGGTGCGGCGTGGAGCCGATGAAGTCGTACCAGGCGTCAAGGATCTCGTGCACCTGGGGCCGCAGGACCTCCCCCGCGCGTCGCAGCGCGGCGACGTCGGCGTCCGTCCACATGATGTCGGCGAGCAGCTCCTGGAGCTGCTCCTGCGTGACCGGCGACGGCGCGAGCTCCGCGTCGTAGGTGTAGCCGGCTGGTGTGGTGCTCATCGTCGACCCCTCACGTCGGTGCGACACAGGTCACACCACCATAGGCCCGGCCGCCGGGGGGTTCATCCGCGGACGAGGCGGCGTGCGCGGAGGGAAGCTGTCGGCGTCCAACCGCAGCCATGTCTCAGTCCGGCAGCCCGGGCGGACGGGCGGGTCCGGTCAGTCGGCCGGGTGGAGCCGGTCGGCCTGCGCGACGACCTCCCGGGACAGCGTCTTGTACCCCTCGTCAGGGAAGAACACGGTCACCCGGTCGCCCTCCGTGCGCATCACCGTGCCCTGCCCCCACGTCACGTGGACCACCTCCTGCCGGAAGTCATGGCCCTAGGCGGAGACGCAGTGGGCCTCGTCGACGACGAGGAGCGAGGGACGGGCCGCGCGCAGCCGCGCGACGACGTCGTCCTTGGTGAGCTGCTCGGGCGAGAGGAAGAGGTACTCGGCCGCGCCGCTCGTCACCGCGTGCCACGCCTGCCTGGTGTCGGAGGTGCGCAGCGCGGAGTTCACCGCGACGGCGTCGGGTGCCTCGGGTGCGTCGGTGAGCTCTCGGTGGGAGCTCGGCTGTCGGTGGGAACTCGGCTGTCGGTGGGAAGTCAGCTCTCGGTGGGAAGTGAGCTCTCGGTGGGAGGTGAGCTCTCGGTGGGACGTGGGCTCTCGGCGTCCTGGGCTCAGTCGCCGGCGTCCACCCTCGATCGATCGGTCACAGATCGTTCCTACCGCCGGCGTGAACGGACGTTCTCCGACCGACCGGTCCTGCCGGGGTGGGCGAGCCGGTCCACGAGGACGACGAGGGCGAACCCGGCCACCGCGAGCAGGACGGGGGCGGCCACCGTGCCGGACGGGGCGCCGATCTCGGGGCTGTCGAGCCCGTGCGGCCAGGGCCACAGCAGGCGCAGCGAGCCGAGCATGAGCCCGATGAGCGCCCCGAGCACGAGGTCGTGATGGTGGGCGAGCAACCAGTCCAGCACCTTGGCGAAGGAGGCGAGCCCGATCGCGCAGCCGAGGAGGAAGACGGCGATGACGGGCAGGTTCCGCTCGTTGAGCGCGCCGAGCATCTGGGCGTACATGCCGAGCAGGACGAGGATGAAGGAGCCGCTGACGCCGGGCAGGATCATCGCGCACACCGCCACCGCGCCGCTGAGGAAGAACGCCCACAGCGGCCGGCTCACGTCCTCGACGACGTCCCCGCCGGCCGTCTGCAGCCCGAGCACGAGGAAGAAGACGACGGCGGCGAAGGCGGCGGCGAACCCGACAGCTGCGGTGGGACGCCGCAGCATCCGCCGGCAGGCGACGACCGCGCCGACGATGAGCCCGAAGAAGAGCCCGGCCAACGCCTGCGGGTGGTCGAGCAGCAACCGCTCCAGCGGCCCGGCGAGGACGAGGACCCCGACGGCGATCCCCACGAGCAGGGTGAGCACCCAGCCCCACGGGAAGGCGGCCAGGTGACGTGCCGTCTCACGCGGCCGCCCGCGCAGCAGGCTGCCGGCGGCCGACGCCGCCGTCGAGATCGCGTGCACGAGCCGCTCGTAGATGCCCAGCACGAGCGCGACCGTGCCGCTCGACACGCCGGGCACGAGCTCGACGGACCCCATCGCCAGCCCCCGCAGCACCTGGCCGCCGGTGCGGCGCGCGCGCTCAGCGGGCGTCACGCCAGGCCACCCACTCACGCAGCGTCGACAGGTCGTAGTCCGGGCCGCTCGCGGAGACGGTGAAGAGCGTGACGCCCTCGGCGACCAGCGCCTCGCCCTGCTCGCGCGGGTTGCCGCGCACACCCACGGACCGCTCGATCTCGGCCGGGTCGCGTCCGACGTCCGCGCAGTGTCGGGCGAGCACCTCGTTCTTGCGGCGGAGGGTCTCGACGTCCGACCACGAGTGCCAGATGTCGCCGTGCTCGGCGACGTAGCGCAGCGTCTTGCGCTCCCCGCCCCCACCGATGAGCACCGGGATGTCCCGGGTGGGCGCCGGGTTGAGGGCCGCCCACCGGCTGCGGATGCGGGGCAGCGCCTGCGACAGGTCACGCAGGCGGGAGCCGGCGGTGCCGAACTCGTACCCGTACTCGCGGTAGTCGCGCTCGTACCAGCCTGCGCCGATGCCGAGGATCAGTCGTCCGCCGCTGATGTGGTCGACCGTGCGGGCCATGTCGGCGAGCAGGTCGGGGTTGCGGTAGCTGTTGCAGGTGACCAGCGCGCCGATCTCCACCCGGCTGGTCTGCTCGGCCCAGGCGCCGAGCATGGTCCAGCACTCGAAGTGCTTGCCGTCGGCGTCGCCGCGGAGCGGGAAGAAGTGGTCCCAGTTGAAGACGACGTCGGCGCCGGCGTCCTCGGCGCGGGCAACGGCGTCGCGGATCTCGTGGTAGTCGGCGTGCTGGGGTTGGAGCTGGACGGCGATCCTCACCTGTCGGGTCATGGGCCCCATCGTGCCAAACGGTCCGGTAGCCTCACCGGGCCCCACGCCACGTCACCGGCATCGAGGGGAGCACCACACGCGGACCGATCGGTCCCGGAGCGTCCCTCCCCGGCACCGGACGTCGCGTGCCCGGTCGACGGGGTGCGTGCGCCCGGCGGTCGGTGGGGATCGCACGCGGCGGGCGGGTGGCCTCAGGTGGGCTCGTCGTCGGGCTTGGTCAGCCGCGCCTGGGTGGCGGCCTTGGC
>NZ_CALGNQ010000033.1 GCF_937958535.1 uncultured Georgenia sp.
GCGCGTGGCCCGGGTGCTCGCCGCCGGCCGGGAGGCGCACCGGCGGGGCGGGGGCGCCGCCGAGGTGCTGTGGGCCCTGTGGGACGCGGCCGGGCTCGCCGAGCCGTGGCGGCAGCGGGCGCTGGCCGGCGGCCCCCAGGGGGAACGGGCCGACGCCGACCTCGACGCCCTCATGGCGCTCTTCCGCGCGGCGGAGCAGCTCGACGAGCGGCAGACGGGCGCCGGCGCGGCCGGGTTCGTCGCCGAGCTCCTCGCCCAGGACATCGCCGCCGACACCCTGGCGGCGCAGGCGCAGCGCACCGAGAGCGTCGCCATCCTCACCCCCGCGGGCACCGGCGGGGGGCAGTGGGAGGTCGTCGTCCTCGCCGGGCTCCAGGAGGACGTGTGGCCCGACCTGCGGCTGCGCGACACCCTGCTCGGGGCCGGTGAGCTCGCCGAGATCGCGGCGGGCCGGCGCGAGCCGGGGGCCGCGGTCCCCCGCGGCCAGGCCCGGCGCGCCGTGCTCGACGACGAGCTGCGGATGCTCGCCGTGGCCGTCTCCCGCGCCACCCGACGGGTCGTGGCCACCGCCGTCCTCGACCTGGACGACCGCCCCTCCTCCTTCCTCGAGCTGCTCGGCGGGGACGCCGAGCAGCACACCGTCGACCACGTCCCGCCGGCGCTCGACCTGCGCGGCCTGGTCGCCGAGCTGCGGGCCGCGATCGAGGAGGACGTCACGGCCGAGGGGCCCGGGCCCGCGGCACGCCGCGAGGCCGCCGCAGCGCTGCTCGCCCGCCTCGCCGCGGAGGAGGTGCCGGGCGCGGACCCGGGCGAGTGGCACGGCCTGGCCGCCCCGAGCAGCACCGCACCGCTCGTCGCCCCCCAGGAGCCGGTGCGGGTCTCACCCTCCGCCGTCGAGACCGCCGACCGCTGCCCGCTGCGCTGGGCGCTGCAGACCGCCGGTGGCCGGCGCGAGGACTCCCTGGACCAGTCGCTGGGCAACCTCGTCCACGAGATCGCCGCCGCCCACCCGCACGGCACCCTCGAGGAGCTGCGCGCCGCGCTCGACGCCCGCTGGGCCTCCCTCGGCCTGGGTGACGGCTGGGTGGGACGCCGGCAGCGCGCCGAGGCCGAGCGTATGGTCGAGCGGCTCGCCCACTACCTCGCCGGCGTCCCCGGCGAGGTCGAGGTCGAGCGCTCCTTCCAGGCCGACGTCGGCCGCGCCCGCCTCGTCGGGCGCATCGACCGGGTCGAGCGGCTCATCGACGACGGCGAGGAGCGCGTGCGCGTCGTCGACCTCAAGACCTCGAAGAACCCGGTGAGCGAGGAGGAGGCCCGCACCAACGCCCAGCTGGCCACCTACCAGGTGGCCGTCGAGGCCGGCGGGCTCGACGGCCCGGCCACCCCGGCCGGCGCGCGCCTGGTCTACCTCGGCACGGGCAGCACCGGCCCCACCACCCGGCAGCAGGTGCCCCCGCGCGAGGCGCAGGACCCGCAGTGGGCCCACGACCTCGTCGCCCGCGTCGCCGAGACCATGGCCGGTGCGCACTTCGAGGCGCGGCTCAACCCCGGCTGCGACCACTGCCCGGTGCGCCGCAGCTGCCCGCTCCAGGACGAAGGACGGCGGGTGACCCAGTGAGCGAGCTCCTCACCCCCACCACCCGGTACAGCCCCGCGGACATCGCCCGGGCACTGGGCCAGCACGTCCCCACCCCCGAGCAGCAGGCCGTCATCGAGGCCCCGCTGGCACCCCAGCTCGTCGTCGCCGGCGCCGGGTCGGGCAAGACCGAGACGATGTCGGCGCGCGTCGTCCACCTCGTCGCCAACGGGCAGGTGCGCGCCGACGAGGTGCTCGGCCTCACCTTCACCCGCAAGGCCGCCGCCGAGCTCTCCGACCGGGTCCGGCTGCGGCTGCGCCAGCTGCGCCGCGCCGGCCTGCTCGAGGACGCCGAGTCCCGGATGGACGTCGACCGGCCCACCATCGCCACCTACAACTCCTTCGCCGCCGACATCGCCAAGGAGCACGCGCTGCGGGTGGGGATGGACCCCGACGCCCGGCTCGTCACCGAGGCCGGGGCGTGGCAGCTGGCCGACCGGGTCGTCCAGGGCTGGCACGGCGCGCTCGACGTCGACGCCTCGCCCGCGTCGGTCACCGAGGCGGTGCTCTCCCTGTCCGGTGCGCTCGCCGAGCACCTCCTCACCACCGAGGACGCCCGCGAACAGCTCGCCCGGCTCGCCGACTCGCTCACCGACGCCGCTCCGGCCGGGCGTGCCAAGGCCCCCTACGCCGACACCCGCAAGGTCGTCGCCTCGCTGCGCGAACGGCTCGCCCTGCTCGACCTCGTCGACGCCTACGCCCGCGCCAAGCGCGACGAGGGCGTCATGGACTTCGCCGACCAGGTGGCCATGGCCGCCCGGATCGCCGAGACCGTCCCCGCCGTCGGGCAGGCGCTGCGCGAGCAGTACCCCCTCGTCCTCCTCGACGAGTACCAGGACACCTCCGTGGCCCAGCTCCGGCTGCTCTCCGCGATCTTCGGCAACGGCCACGCCGTCACCGCCGTCGGGGACCCGAACCAGGCGATCTACGGCTGGCGGGGCGCGGCCGCGGCCGCCCTGGCCGAGTTCCCCACCCACTTCCCGAGCCTCGGCCGCGCCGGCCAGGAGCACACCCCCACCCGCTACCTGCGCACCTCGTGGCGCAACGACTCCGCCGTGCTCGCCGTCGCCAACCGCATCTCCGGTCCGCTGCGCCGCACGGACGACACCACCCCCGCCCCGGTCGAGGTCCCCGAGCTCGTGGCCCGGCCCGGCGCGGAGGAGGGCCGGGTGCTGGCCGGCTACGCCGCCTCCGTGGAGGAGGAGGTCGCCGCCGTCGCCGACTTCCTCGCCGAGCGGTGGAGCCCGGACCGCACCGCCGCGGTGCTGTGCCGCACCCGCTCCCAGTTCGGGCCGGTGGTCGAGGCGCTGCGCGAGCGCGGCGTCCCGGTCGAGGTGCTCGGGCTGGGCGGGCTGCTCGCCGCACCCGAGGTCGTCGACGTGCGGGCCGCGCTCGAGGCCGCGCACGACGCCTCCCGCGGCGACTCCGTCATGCGGCTGCTCACCGGGGCCGGGATCGGTGCCGCCGACCTCCACGTGCTGGGCGCGTGGGCGCGCGAGCTGGCGGGGGACAGCCGCGCCGACGCCAGCCTCGTCGAGGCCGTCGACACCCCGCCCCCCGCGGGATGGCGCGCCCCGTCCGGGCCCGCGCTGACCGCCGACGGGCGCCGCCGGGTGGAGCGGCTGGGCGACCTGCTGCGCCAGGTCCGCTCGCTGAGCTACCTGTCGCTGCCCGAGGTGGTGTCCCACACCATCACCCTGCTCGGCCTGGACATCGAGGTGGCGGCCCGTGCCGGCCGCGTCGCCGCGCACGCCCGGGCCAACCTCGACGCCTTCGTCGACGTCGCGGCCTCCTTCGCCGCCGACACCGGCGGAGCCGGGCTGGGCACCTTCCTCGGCTGGCTCGACGCCGCCGACGAGCGGGAGCGCGGCCTGGAGCCCGTCGACGCCGACCCGCAGCCCGGGGCGGTGCAGGTGCTCACCGTCCACGCCGCCAAGGGGCTGGAGTGGGACGTCGTCGCCGTCCCGGGCCTCGTCGAGTCCCAGTTCCCGAGCTACCAGGGCAGACCCACCGCCGACGGCGCCGTCTCCACCTCCGGCTGGCTCACCGACCGCACCGCGCTGCCCTACCCGCTGCGCGGCGACGCCGCGAGCCTGCCCGCCCTCGACCTGCCCCCGGCCCCCACCCACGCCGACGTGCGCGAGGCGCTCACTGCGCTGCGCCGCGACAGCGGCCGGCACACCGTCGCCGAGGAGCGCCGGCTCGCCTACGTCGCGGTCACCCGGGCCCGGCACACCCTGCTCCTCACCGGGTCCTGGTTCCGCACCGGCAAGAGACCGCTGCCCCCCTCACGCTTCCTCGCCGAGCCGCGGGACGCCGGGCTCGTGGAGAAGGCCCCGCTCGGCTGGACGCCCGAACCCGCCGCCGACGCCGTCAACCCCAGCCTGGAGCGCGTCGTGTCCGCGACGTGGCCGCTCGACCCGCTGGGGGAGCGGCGCCACCGGCTGGAGGCGGCTGCGGTGGCCGTCCGCACCGCCGGTCCGCTGCCGCCGCCGGAGGAGTCCCCGCCGGACGTGCGCCGCTGGCTGCGCGACGCCGACCTCCTCCTGCGCGAGCGGGCCGAGCAGCGCGGTGCGTCGCTGGAGGTCTCGCTGGGCCGCCACCTGTCGGCCTCCCGGGTCGTCGACCTCGCCCACGACCCCCGCGGCTTCGCCCTCGACCGGCGCCGCCCCATGCCGCAGGCCCCCAGCGACCGGGCGACCCTGGGCACCCTGTTCCACGCCTGGGTCGAGGAGTACTTCGGCGCCCCGAGCCTGCTCGACGTCGACGGTGCCGAGGACCTGCTCGGCGACGACGAGCCGGCGGCGTGGGGCGGCGGTGCACCGCCCGAGCTGGCCGCGCTCAAGCGCACCTTCACCGCCTCGCGGTGGGCGGCCCGCACCCCGGTGGCCGTGGAGGTGGACCTCGAGACCGCGGTCGCCGGCACAGTGGTCCGCTGCCGCGTCGACGCCGTCTTCGACGACGAGCAGGGGGTCCACGTCGTCGACTGGAAGACCGGCGCACCGCCCCGCGACGCCGCCACCCTCGCCGCCCGCGAGCTCCAGCTCGCCCTCTACCGCCTGGCCTGGTCCCGCCGCACCGGCCGGCCGCTGGAGGAGGTCGGGGCCGCGTTCTACTACGTCGCCGCCGACCGCACCGTCGAGGCCGGCCGGCTCACCGAGGAGGAGATCGAGCAGCGGCTCACGGCCGCGCTCCGCGAGGTGTCCGGCTGAGACGCCTGCGCCCCACGCCGCCCCGGTGCGGCACCATGACGGGGTGACGAGCCTCGCCCGGACACCCGGCCCCAGTGCGCGGTTCGTCCTGCTCGTCGGCGCCATGGCCGCGCTGCCGGCGGTGACCACCGACATGTACCTGCCCTCCCTGCCGGTGGTGGTCTCCGAGCTCGACACCTCACCGGCGCTCGTCCAGGCGACCATCACCGGCGTGCTCGTCGGCGGCGCCGTCGGCCAGCTGCTCGTCGGGCCGCTGTCCGACCGCTTCGGGCGCCGCCGGCCGGTCCTCGTCGGGGTGGCGCTCCACGTCCTCGCCTCGCTGCTGTGCGTCGTCGCCGCCGGGATCGTGCCGCTGCTCGCCCTGCGCGTCGTCCAGGGGATCGGCAACGCCGCCGCGACGACCACCGCCATGGCGGTCATCCGGGACCGGTACAGCGGGGCCACCGCCTCGGCGATCCTCTCCCGGCTCATGCTCGTCATCGGCCTGGCCCCGCTGCTCGCCCCGCTGGCGGGCAGCCTGGTCGCCGACCTCGCGGGGTGGCGTGCGGTCTTCGGCGTCCTCGCCGCCCTCGGCGCCGGGCTCGCCGCCGTCGTGTGGCGCTTCCTGCCCGAGACCCTCCCCCCGGCCCGCCGCCGCACCGACGGGCCGGCCGGGGTCCTCGGCGGCTACGGAGTGCTGGTGCGCGACCGGCAGTTCCTCGCGCTCGCCGTCCTACCCGGCCTCGGGCTCGGGGCGCTCATGTGCTACGTCGCCGGCTCCCCGTTCGTCTTCCAGGAGCAGTACGGCCTGAGCGAGGCACAGTTCGCGCTCCTCTTCGCCGTCAACGGCATCGGTCTCGTGCTCGGGTCGCAGGTCAACGCCTCCCTGGTGCGCCGCTTCGCGCCGCTGCAGCTCATGCGGGTCGGTGTGCCCGTCGCGCTCGGCCTCGCCCTCCTCCTCCTGCTCGTGGCGGCGCGCGACCTCGGCGGCCTCGTCGGCCTGACCGTGCCGCTGTGGCTGCTCATCACCGTCAACGCCGTGCTCCCGCCCAACGCCAGCGCGCTGGCCCTGAGCCGCCACGGGGAACGGGCCGGTGCGGCAGCCGCCGTCATCGGGGCGTTGCAGGCCGGGATCGCCGGTGCGGTCAGCCCGCTCGTCGGGCTGCTCGGCGAGGACGGTGTCGCCATGGCTACGGTGATCCTCGGGGTCATGGCCGTGGCACTGCTCGTCCTGGCCACCGGCACCCCCGCCTACCGACGGAAGGAGAGCCCATGAGGGACGACCTGCCTCCCGAGCTCCGCGACGACGGCATCGGCCACCGGCGGGTGCAGCCGCTGTGGTGGCGGGTGACCTCCGCCGTCATCGCCCTGCTCCTCATCGGGATGCTCGTCGTGGCCTACACGCTGTGACGCTCCCGACGCCCGCCCGCCCCGGGGGCCGGGCGGCGCGGTCATCGCGTAGCCTGGGTTACCGTGGCAATCGACTTCCCGACCGAGATCCAGAACCTGCGCAACACCTACCGGTCCATCAGCGCGGTGACGGACCCCGACGCGCTGCGGGCGCAGATCGCCGAGCTGTCGGAGCAGGCGGCCGCTCCCGACCTGTGGGACGACCAGGACCGGGCGCAGGAGGTCACGAGTCGGCTTTCCCACGCGCAGGCCGAGCTGGCCCGCGTGGAGAGGATGGGCGAGCGGATCGACGACCTCGAGGCCCTCGTCGAGCTCGGTGAGGAGGAGGAGGGCGCCGACGCCGACGCCTTCCTCGAGGACGCCGCCACCGAGCTGGCGAAGATCCGCAAGGACCTCGCCGACCTCGAGGTGCGCACCCTGCTGTCGGGTGAGTACGACCAGCGCGAGGCGGTGGTGACGATCCGTGCCGGGGCGGGCGGTGTGGACGCCGCCGACTTCGCCGAGATGCTCATGCGGATGTACCTGCGCTGGGCCGAGCGGCACGGCTACCCCACCAAGGTGCTCGACACGTCCTACGCCGAGGAGGCCGGGCTGAAGAGCGTGACCTTCGAGGTCAAGGCGCCCTACGCCTACGGCACCCTCGCCGCGGAGGCCGGCACCCACCGCCTCGTGCGGATCTCGCCCTTCGACAACCAGGGCCGGCGGCAGACCTCGTTCGCCGCGGTCGAGGTGGTGCCGCTCATCGAGCAGACCGACCACATCGAGATCCCGGAGAACGAGATCAAGGTCGACGTCTTCCGCTCCTCCGGCCCCGGTGGGCAGAGCGTCAACACGACCGACTCCGCGGTGCGGATGACCCACCTGCCGACCGGCATCGTCGTGTCGATGCAGAACGAGAAGTCCCAGATCCAGAACCGGGCGGCGGCGCTGCGCGTGCTCCAGTCCCGTCTCCTCCTGCTGCGCAAGGAGGAGGAGAACGCGAAGAAGAAGGAGCTCGCCGGCGACGTCAAGGCCTCGTGGGGCGACCAGATGCGCTCCTACGTCCTCCAGCCCTACCAGATGGTCAAGGACCTGCGCACCGAGTACGAGGAGGGCAACCCGAGCGCCGTGTTCGACGGCGAGATCGACGGCTTCATCGAGGCCGGGATCCGCTGGCGCAAGCAGCACGAGCTCGACGGCTGAGTCCGCCTCCGGCCTTGGCCCCGGCTCGGCCGGGCGCGGTCCCGGACCGGTGCTGCACGGCACGTCACGCGCGTCGCGCCGTCGGCGTGTCGCCACGGGCAGCGGGGAGCCGCGTGCCTACTCTCGACCGAGGGCCAGAGTTCCATCCTTCCCCACTTCCGAGACTGGCCGCAGACATGATCCGATTCGACAACGTCTCCAAGGTCTACGCCCGAGGCGCCCGGCCTGCGCTGGACCAGGTGACCCTGGAGATCGAGCGCGGTGAGTTCGTCTTCCTCGTGGGGCAGTCCGGCTCCGGGAAGTCGACCTTCCTGCGCCTCGTGCTGCGCGAGGAGCGCGCGACCTCCGGCCAGGTCTTCGCGCTGGGCCGCGACCTCGCCAAGGTCTCCCAGTGGCGCGTGCCCCACCTGCGCCGGCAGATCGGCATGGTCTTCCAGGACTTCCGGCTGCTGCCGGACAAGACGGTCTTCGACAACGTCGCGATCGCCCTGCAGGTCATCGGCAGACCGCGCCACCACGTGCTGACCACCGTGCCCGAGGTGCTCGAGATGGTCGGCCTGGAGGGCAAGGAGCGGCGCATGCCCCACGAGCTGTCCGGCGGTGAGCAGCAGCGGGTGGCGATCGCCCGCGCCTTCGTCAACCGGCCGGCGATCCTCCTCGCCGACGAGCCCACCGGCAACCTCGACCCGACGACGTCGATCGGGATCATGCGCGTCCTGGACCGGATCAACCGGACCGGGACCACCGTCGTCATGGCCACCCACGACGACGAGATCGTCGACCAGATGCGCAAGCGGGTCATCGAGCTCGACGACGGCCGGACCGTGCGCGACCAGTCGCGCGGCGTCTACGGCGCGGCACGGTAGGGGGCTGTCATGCGACTGCGGTTCGTCCTGTCCCAGTTGGCGTCGGGCCTCCGGCGCAACGTGTCGATGACCGTCTCGGTCGTCCTCGTCACCTTCATCTCCCTCGTCTTCGTCGGGGCTGCCCTCCTGCTCCAGATGCAGATCGACAACATGAAGGACGACTGGTACGACCGGGTCGAGGTCTCGGTGTTCATGTGCCCGGCGGACTCGGCCGTCCCCACCTGCGCGGCCGGGGAGGCGACCGACGAGCAGCTCGCCGCGATCGAGGACCTGCTGGCCTCCGACGGCCTGGCCCCCTACGTCGACGAGGTCTACTTCGAGACCAAGGAGGAGGCCTACGAGGCCTTTCAGGAGCAGATGCCGGACTCGGTGTGGACCCAGTCCCTCACTCCGGACCAGATGCAGGTCTCCTTCCGCATCAAGCTCGTCGACCCCGAGCAGTACCAGGTGGTGGCCGACGAGCTCAGCGGCCGGCCGGGCGTGGAGGAGGTCGTGGACCAGCGGGCGCTGCTGGAGCCGCTCTTCCTCATCCTCGACCGGGCCACCCTGCTGGCCGTCGCGCTGGGCGGGGTGATGACCGTGGCGGCCGTCCTCCTCATCACCACGACGATCCGGCTCTCGGCGATGAGCCGGCGGCGGGAGACCTCGATCATGCGCCTGGTCGGCGCGTCCAACCTCTTCATCCAGCTGCCGTTCATGCTCGAGGGAGCGCTCGCCGCACTCGCCGGTGCGGCGCTCGCCGTCGGCGGGCTGTGGCTGGCTGCGCGCTACCTCGTCGAGGGGTGGCTCGCACAGGAGTTCCAGTGGGTGCAGTTCGTCGACACGGGCGACGTCCTGGTCATCGCCCCGCTCCTCGTGCTCGCCGCTATCCTCCTCGCCGGGATCAGCTCCATCGTGTCCCTGAGCCGTTACACAAGGGTGTGAGATGACGACGACGACCCGCCGCCGCCCCCGCCTGGTGCGCACGCTGCTGACCGCGGCGCTCGCCCTCGGGCTGCTCGCCGGGAGCAGCACCGCCGTCGCCGACTACGACGACGACATCGCCCGCTACGACCGCCAGCTGCGCGAGCAGCGCGAGGAGCGCGAGCGGCTGGCCCGCGAGCGCGAGCAGGTCGAGTCCCGACTCGAGGGCACCAACGCCGACCTGGCGGCGGCCTACCTCGCCCTGGAGGACGCCAACGCCCGGCTGCCGGTCGCCGAGGCGGCGCTGGCCCAGGCCGAGGAGGACCTCGCCGCCGCCGAGCGGGAGGAGCAGGCGGTGGCCGACCGGCTGGCCGTCGCCGAGGGTGAGCTGGAGACCCTGGCGGAGGAGCTCGCCGCAGGGGAGTCGCAGATCGAGGCGTCCCGCTCCTCCATCGGCGAGCTGGCCCGCAGCACCTACCGCGGCGGCCCCTCCCTCAACGGGCTGGCGGTGGTCATGAACGCCACCTCCAGCGAGGAGTTCATCCGGCAGGCCGCGATCGTCGACACCGCCGTGCGCACGCAGACCAAGGTCATCACCGACCTGGAGACCATCACCGCCGTCAACCGCAACCGCGAGCTGCGGCAGCAGGCGGTGCGCGACCGCATCGACGAGCTGCACGTCCAGGCCCAGGAGGCGGTCGCCGCCGCCGACGAGGCCCGGGCTGCCGCCGAGGCACACCGCGCCGAGATCATCGCCATCCGGGAGGAGCAGACGGCGCTGGCCGCCGAGCTCGAGGCCCTCCGCGGGCAGCTGGAGGAGGACCTCGCCCAGAAGCAGGCCGACGACGACCGCCTCGCCGGGATCATCGCCCAGATCGAGTCCGAGCGGGCGAGCACCGTCGAGGAGCGCGAGCGGGAGCGGCGCGAGCGGGAGGAGCGTGAGCGCCGCAACGCCTCGCGCAGCGCCCCCAGCAACGGCAGCGGCGGCAACAGCGGCAACCGCAGCAGCAGCGGGGGCAGCGGGGGCAGCGGGGGCTCCGCCGCGCTCACCCCACCGGTGCCCAACCCGCTGTACGTCACCTCGCCCTACGGCTACCGGATCCACCCGATCGCCGGCTACCGCTGGTGGCACGCCGGCGTGGACATCCGCTCCGCGTGCGGCAACCCGCAGTACGCCGCGGCGAGCGGCACGGTCAAGGCCACCGTCCCCGCCCGCGGGAACGGCTCGCACGGCAACCAGGTGATCATCGACCACGGCCGTATCAACGGCAGCGGCTACGTCACCGTGACCAACCACCTGAGCCGCTTCAACGTGCGGCCCGGCCAGTCGGTCAGGCAGGGCGACCTCATCGGCTGGACCGGCCAGACCGGGCGGGTCACCGGCTGCCACGTCCACTTCGAGGTGTGGAAGAACGGGTCGACGATCGACCCGATGGGGCTGCCCGGCTGGGTGCGCAGCAACTGAGCCGCCCGCACCCGGCCGGCCGGGTGCGCAGCTGGCCGAGCCGCCGGGCGGCGGGTCAGTCCGGCTCGGGCAGCGCGAGCCAGTCGTGCCAACCGTTGTGGAGCACCAGCCAGGCCAGCAGGCCGTAACCGGCCTGGCCCGGGTGCACGCCGTCACCGGCGGCGACGTCGGCGTGCCACTGGTCGTGGGTGCGCAGCGGGGCGAAGGTCTCGACGTACCTGACCTGCCGCCGGCCCGACACGTCGGCGAAGGCGGCGGACAGCGCCGCCAGGGCGTCGCCGTCGACGTCCGGACGCGGCGGGGGCCCGACGACGAAGACACCGACCTGCTCGGAGCGGGCGCTGTCGATGATGTTGGCGAGGTTGAGCCGGCTACGGGCCAGCGACAGCCCCGCGACGAGGTCGGCCGACCCGAGCGCGACCACGAGACGGTTGTCGCAGCCGGGGGCGAAGCGACGCCGGCACTCGGCCTCCCACCGCGCCGACAGCGCGGTGGTCGTCTCCTCCGGTACGGCGAGCGAGGTGACGAACATCGGCTCCTCGCTCTGGGTGCGGGCCACCACACGGCCGACCCACCCCAGGCCCCGGGCATCGCCCATGCCCGCGGACAGCTCGTCACCGACGACGCAGATGCGTAGCTCTCGACCGCCCACCGTCACTCCCTTCGTCTGCCACACCGAACCTACAACGACGCGGGCCGGTCCCGAGGGACCCGGCCCGCGTCGCGCGCTGGGGATCAGCCGAAGGCTGCCTCGAGGAGCTCGGCCTGCTCCTGCTTGTGCACCCGGCCGATGCCGGTGGCGGGGGAGGCCGCCGCCGGACGCGACACGAGGCGCAGTTCCCGGCCGCCGAGGGTCTGGGCGGTGAGGTGGTCGGACAGGAAGGTCCACGGCCCCTGGTTCGCCGGCTCGTCCTGCACCCACACGAGCTCGGCGCCCGGGTAGCGGTCGAGCTCGGCGCGGATCGCGTCCTGGTGGAGCGGGTAGAGCTGCTCGACCCGGATGATCGCCGTGCTGGTGTCGCCGCGCTTCTCCCGCTGGGCGGCGAGGTCGTAGTAGACCCGGCCCGAGCACAGCAGCACGCGGCGGACCTCGCCCTGGGCGCCGCCCTGGTCACCGATCACCGGCTGGAAGGTCCCGCTGGTGAAGGCCTCGATCGGCGAGGCCGCGGCCCGCAGCCGCAGCAGCTGCTTCGGGGTGAAGACGACCAGCGGCTTGCGTGGGCGGCTGTAGGCCTGGCGGCGCAGCATGTGGAAGTGGTTCGCCGGCGTGCTCGGCTGCGCGACGATCATGTTGTCCTCGGCGCACAGCTGGAGGAACCGCTCGATCCGGGCGGAGGAGTGGTCCGGGCCCTGGCCCTCGTAGCCGTGCGGCAGGAGCAGGACGAGGGAGGAGCGCTGGCCCCACTTCTGCTCGGAGGAGGAGACGAACTCGTCGACGACGATCTGCGCCCCGTTGGCGAAGTCGCCGAACTGGGCCTCCCACAGGACCAGCGCGTCGGGCCGCTCCACCGAGTAGCCGTACTCGAAGGCCATCGCCGCGTACTCCGACAGCGAGGAGTCGTACACCCAGAACTTGGCCTGGTCCGCCGTGAGGTACATCAGCGGGGTCCACTCGGCACCGGTCTTGGCGTCGTGCAGCACCGCGTGGCGCTGGACGAAGGTGCCACGGCGGGAGTCCTGCCCGGCCAGCCGCACCGGCGTGCCCTCCATGAGGAGCGAGCCGAAGGCGAGGAGCTCGCCGAAGCCCCAGTCGATGTCGCCCGTGCGGGACATCTCCTCGCGCCGCTCCAGGAGCTTGGCGAGCTTGGGGTGGACGGTGAAGCCCTCCGGCGGGCGCACGTGCGCCTTGCCGATGCGCTCGAGCACCGGGGCGGGCACGGCGGTCTCCCAGCCGACCATCATCCCGGCGTCGACCTGCTGGGACTCCGGCAGCTCGAGCCCGGCGACCTGCTCGTCGTCGTGCACCGGGGGGCGCCAGCCGGACTGGCGGGTCTCGGTGAACGCCTTCTCCAGCTCGGCCTGGAAGTCCTGCAGCGCCTGCTCGGCCTGCTCCGGGGTGATGTCCCCGCGGCCGACGAGCGCCTCGGTGTAGAGCTTGCGCGTGCTGCGCTTGTTCTCGATGAGGGAGTACATGACCGGCTGGGTCATCGACGGGTCGTCGCCCTCGTTGTGGCCACGACGGCGGTAGCACACGAGGTCGATGATGACGTCCTTGTGGAACTCCTGCCGGTACTCGTAGGCCAGCCGGGCGACGCGGGCCACGGCCTCGGGGTCGTCCCCGTTGACGTGGAAGATGGGGATCTGCAGCCCCTTGGCCACGTCGGTGGGGTAGTAGGTGGAGCGCGAGCTGGCCGGACCGGTGGTGAAGCCGATCTGGTTGTTCACGATGATGTGGACCGTGCCGCCGGTGCGGTAGCCGCGCAGCTGGGAGAGCTGGAGCGTCTCGGTCACCACACCCTGCCCGGCGAAGGCGGCGTCGCCGTGGACGAGGATCGGCAGCACCGAGAAGCCCTGCTGCCCCAGGTCGATGCGGTCCTGCTTGGCGCGTGTGATGCCCTCGAGGACACCGTTGACGGCCTCCAGGTGGGAGGGGTTGGCGGCGAGGTAGACCTTCGTCTGCTCCCCCGTGTGGGCGGTGAACTGACCGACCGTGCCGAGGTGGTACTTGACGTCGCCGGAGCCCTGGATGGACCGCGGGTCCTGGTTGCCCTCGAACTCGGAGAAGATCTGGGCGTAGGACTTGCCGGCGATGTTCGCCAGCACGTTGAGCCGGCCGCGGTGGGCCATCCCGATGGCCACCTCGTCCAGGCCGTCGCGGGCGGCCTCGGTGAGGATGGTGTCGAGCATCGGGATGAGCGACTCCCCACCCTCGAGGCTGAACCGCTTCTGCCCGACGTACTTGGTCTGCAGGAACGTCTCGAAGGCCTCCGCCTGACCGAGCTTGTGGAGGATGTGCAGCTGCTCCTCGGTGCTCGGCTTCTGGTACGGGGTCTCGAGCTTGGCCTGCATCCACCGCCGCTCCACCGGGTCGGCCAGGTGCATGTACTCGATGCCGACGGTGCGGCAGTACGTGTCGCGCAGGATCCCCAGGATGTCCCGCAGCGGCAGGCGGGAGGTGCCGGCGAAGCCGCCGGTGGGGAAGGTGCGGTCCAGGTCCCACAGGGACAGGCCGTGGTTGGCGATGTCGAGGTCGGGGTGACGGCGCTGGCGGTAGGTCAGCGGGTCGGTGTCGGCCATGAGGTGGCCGCGCGAGCGGTAGGCGTGGATGACCTCGGCGATCCGTGCCGGCTTGCCCATCTCCGACTCGGCGTCGACGTCGACGTCGCGCTGCCAGCGCACCGGCTCGTAGGGGACGCGCAGCGCGGCGAAGACGCGGTCGTAGAACCCGTCGAGGCCGAGGAGCTTCTCCTCCAGCAGGCGGAGGAACTCACCGGAGGCCGCCCCCTGGATGATCCGGTGGTCGTAGGTCGAGGTGAGCGTGAGGATCTTCGACACGCCGTTGCGGGCGAGGGTCTCCGCCGAGGCCCCCTTGTACTCCGCCGGGTAGTCCAGCGCGCCGACGCCGATGATCGTGCCCTGGCCGACCATGAGCCGGGGCATGGAGTGGACCGTGCCGATCGTGCCGGGGTTGGTCAGCGTGATCGTCGTGCCCATGAAGTCGTCGACGGTGAGCTTGTTGTTCCGGGCCTTGCGGACGAGGTCCTCGTAGGCCATGCGGAACTGGTCGAAGTCCATCTCCTCGGCCTTCTTGATCGAGGGCACGAGGAGCTGGCGGGTGCCGTCCGGCTTCGGCAGGTCGATCGCCAGCCCGAAGTTCACGTGGGCCGGCTGGGTCATCCCGGGCTTGCCGTCCACCTCGGTGTAGGAGGCGTTCATCTCCGGCAGCTTGCTCAGCGCCTCGACGACGGCGTAGCCGATGAGGTGGGTGAAGGACACCTTGCCACCGCGCCCGCGGGCGAGGTGGTTGTTGATGACGATGCGGTTGTCGACGAGCAGTTTGGCGGGCACCGCCCGCACGCTGGTGGCGGTCGGGACCTCGAGGCTGGCCTCCATGTTCTGCACGACCCGGGCGGCGGGGCCGCGCAGCTTGACGGTGCCGTCCTCGATGTCCGGCACGGTCTGGCGGGAGGCGGGACGGGAGGTGTAGCCCGCGACTGCGGGCTGGGCGGTGGCCTCGGGGGCCGGCTCGGAGGTCAGCGCCTCGGCGACCTCGTGGGCACGCGGGGTCGGCGCCGGGCCGCGCGCGGTGGTGTCGGACCCCGGCCGGGCGACCGGTCCGGGCTGCTTCGCGGCCGGGGCAGGCCGGGCCTGCTCCGCGGCGGGTGCGGCGGGGGCCGCCGGTGCGGCCGCCGTGCGCTCCGCGGTGCTGGGGGGCGGGGGAGCCGTCGTTCCACCTCCGTCAGCGGCGCCGTTGCCGGGCTGGTAGTCCTTGAAGAAGTCCCACCACGCCGGGTCGACCAGCGCGGGGTCCTTCTGGTACTGCTCGAACAGCTCCTCGATGAGCCATTCGTTGGCGCCGAACGTGGCGGCGACAGAGTCAGGGTGCTCCTGAGTGGACACTTCGGGGATCGCCCTCTTCCGAGACGGTATGGGTGGAGAGAAAGTGCTCTTCAAGCGTAGGTGATCGACCCCACGGGAACCGAGCGGGGAGGCCCGAATCACCCGGATCGGGACCCGATCCGGCGGCCCGCGGAGCACAGTCCCAACCCGCGGTCAAGGCAGTGTCACCCGGGACTCTGCATCGTCCCCACGGTCCGTGGTCCACGCGGGCCGCGGACGGGCAGCCGCATCCGCACCGTCGCCCCCTCGCCGGCGAGGGAGTCGACCACCTGGATGGTGCCGCCGTGGATCGTCACCGCCCACCGGGAGATGGCCAGGCCCAGCCCGGTCCCGCCGGTGCTCGTCCTGCCGGTGAGGGCCGGGCTGTTGCCCCGCTGGAACCGCTCGAAGACCCGCTCCCGGTCGGCGGGCGGGATCCCGGCCCCGGAGTCGACGACGTCGATGACCACCTCCCCACGCAGCGCCGCCGAGGACGCCCGGACCCAGACCACCGTCCCGGGCGGGGTGTGCTGGACGGCGTTGTCCAGGAGGTTGGCCAGCACCTGGGAGATGCGCACCCGGTCGACGCGGAAGCGCAGCTCGGGCGGGTCCACCCGCACCTCCCAGCGCACGTCCCGCCCCGCGGCGCTCGCGGCGGCGGCGGCCTCGGCCACGGTCTCGTCGACGAGCTCGCGCACCGAGACCTCCTCCAGCTCCAGGCCGACGACGCCGGCCTCCACCCGGGAGAGGTCGAGGAGGTAGCCCACGAGGCGGCCCAGGCGCTGGGTCTGGCGCAGCGCCCCCTCGAGCGCCTCCGGGGTCGGTGCGACGACGCCGTCGGCGAGGTTCTCCAGCTGCGCCTGGAGCGCCGCGACCGGGGTGCGCAGCTCGTGGGACACGTTGGCGACGATCTCCCGGTGGGCGGTGTCGACCGAGGCGAGGTCGTGCGCCATCTGGTTGAACGCGCGGGCGAGCTCGCCGACCTCGTCGCTGCTCGACGCCGTCACCCGCCGGGAGTAGTCGCCGCGGGCCATGGCCCGCGCGGCGGCGGTCATCTCCCGTAGCGGGGACGTCATGCCGTGGGCGAGCACCTGGGTGACGACGAGCGCGGAGACGATGGCCAGCGGGAAGGTGCGGGTGGGGCCGAGCTCGTAGCGCAGCCCGAGCCAGGTGATGAACGCCGCGGCCGTCACGGTGACCGCGACCAGCACCCCGAGCTTGAGCTTGAGCGACCGGAAGCGGTCGAGCGGCCGCGACATGCGCAGCCCACCGCGGGCGTGCCGGATGCCCCCGCCGGTCCCGCTCATCGCGCCCCCGCGCCGTCCTCCGCCGGCTCCAGGGCGTACCCGACACCGTGGACGGTGCGGATGAGGTCCGCACCGAGCTTGCGACGCAGCGCCTTGACGTGGGAGTCGACCGTCCGCGTGCCGGAGGCGTCGACCCAGTCCCACACCTCGGCCAGGAGCCGCTCGCGGGAGAACACGGTGCGCGGGCTGGACGCCAGGCACACGAGCAGGTCGAACTCGGTGGGGGTGAGGTGGGCCTCCGTGCCCGCCCGCCGCACCCGCCGCTGCCCCCGGTCGACCTCGAGGTCACCGAGCACGAGCGGGGGCTGCGCCGCCGGGGCCGTCTCCTGCGCGGCGGTGCGGCGCGCCCGCTCGGCCCGCCGCAGCAGCGCCTTGAGGCGGGCGAGCAGCTCGCGCATCGAGAACGGCTTGGTCATGTAGTCGTCGGCGCCCACACCGAGCCCGACGAGGATGTCGGTCTCGTCGTCGCGCGCGGTGAGCATGAGGACCGGGACCTCCCGCTCCGCCTGGATCCGCCGGCACACCTCCAGCCCGTCCATCCCGGGCAGCATGACGTCCAGCACGACGACGTCGGGCAGGAAGGCCCGCGCCGCGGCCACGCCGCCGGGGCCGTCGCCGGCGATCTCGACGCGCCAGCCCTCCGCGGACAGCCGGTGGGCGATCTGGGCGGCGATGTCCGGCTCGTCCTCCACGACGAGCACCCGGGTGACATCAGGGGTCGGGGGACCGGTGGAGCTCATGGGTGCACTCTGGCACACCGGCCCCCACCGGGACGTGCCGCCCGGTATCGTGGGGCCACTATGTCCGAGCGACAACCCGGTCGACCCTCCGTCGCGTCCGCGTCCGAACCGGACGCCGAGCCCCGAAGTCCCGGCGAGCCCGCCGCCCCCGAGGCCCCCGCGGGTGACGCCGACGCCGAGCCCCGAAGTCCCGGCGGCCGTCCGGCCGTCCCCGCGCAGCCCGGAGCGTGCCGGTGCTGACCGAGTGGCTGATGATCCTGCTCGGCGTGGTCCTCACCGCCGGCACCGCGGTCTTCGTCGCCGCGGAGTTCTCCCTCGTGGCCATGGACCCGGCCACCGTCGACCGGCGCGTGGCCGCCGGCGACCGGCGCGCGGTCGGCATCCAGCGCGCGCTGAAGAACCTGTCCACCGAGCTGTCCGGCGCGCAGGTGGGCATCACGCTCACCACCGTCCTGCTCGGCTACACCGCCCAGTCCGCGCTCGTCACCCTGCTCACCGGGCCGCTCGGCTCGGCCGGGCTGGCGACCGCCGCAGCGGGCGCCACCGCCGTCGTCCTGTCCCTCGCCCTGGTCAACGGCTTCTCCATGCTCTTCGGTGAGCTGGTGCCGAAGAACATGGCGCTGGCCGACCCGTTCGCCACCGCCGGGGTGGTCGCCCCGCTCCAGCGCGGCTTCACCCGGCTCCTGCGGCCGGTGATCTCGGTGCTCAACGGGCACGCCAACGCGATCCTGCGCCGGTTCGGCGTGGAGCCGGCCGAGGAGCTCGCCGGTGGCCGCTCGGCGAGCGAGCTCGCCGCGCTCGTGCGGCGCTCCGCCGAGCAGGGCACCCTCGACATCGGCACCGCGACCCTGCTCACCCGGTCCATCGGCATCGGCGCCCTCACCGCCGTCGACGTCATGACCGACCGGGTGCGGATGACCGCGCTGCCCCGAACCGCCACCGCCGCGGACGTCGTGGCCGCCGCCCGGACCACCGGGCACTCCCGGTTCCCGGTCGTGGGTGACGACCACGACGACGTCGTCGGGCTGGTCAACCTGCGCCGCGCGATCGCCGTGCCCTACGAGCGCCGGGCGGAGGTGCCGGTGACGTCGACCAGCCTCATGATCCCCGCGCCCCGGGTCCCGGAGACGCTCGGGCTGGCCGCCCTGCTCGTCTCCCTGCGCGACGGCGGGATGCAGATGGCGGTGGTCGTCGACGAGTACGGCGGCACCTCCGGCATCGTCACGCTCGAGGACGCCGTGGAGGAGATCGTCGGCGAGGTCTCCGACGAGCACGACCGCCGCCGCACCGGCGCCCACGCGGCCTCCGACGGCAGCTGGGTGGTGCCCGGCGTCATGCGGCCCGACGAGCTCGCCCACGTGGCCGACATCGTCGTGCCCGACGACGGGCCCTACGAGACCCTCGGCGGCCTCGTCATGACCCGGCTCGGCCGCATCGCCCGGGTGGGCGACGAGGTGGAGCTGCCCGGTGCGGTGCTGCGGGTCGAGCAGATGGACGGACGGCGCATCGAGGTGCTCCGCGTGCGCAGCGTGGAGGTGGCGCAGTGAGCTCGGGTACCGCGCTCCTCATCGGGCTCGTCCTCCTCGCCGCGAACGCGTTCTTCGTCGGCGCCGAGTTCGCGATCATGTCCGCCCGGCGCAGCCGCGTCGAGCCGCTGGCCGCCACCTCGCGCCGGGCCCGCACCGTGCTGTGGGCGATGGAGCACGCGACGCTCATGATGGCGTGCGCCCAGCTCGGTATCACGGTGTGCTCGACCGGGATCGGGGCGGTCGCCGAGCCGGCGATCGCCCGGCTCGTCGAGGGCCCGCTCACCGACCTCGGGCTGCCTGCGGCCTCCTCCCACGTCGTGGGCTTCGCCGTCGCGCTGGCCGTGGTCATCTACCTCCACGTCGTCGTCGGGGAGATGGTGCCGAAGAACCTCGCCGTCACCAGCCCGGAGAAGGCCGCCATGTGGTTCGGCCCGCCGCTCGTCCTCATCTCCCGGGCGCTGTCCCCGGTCATCTGGGCGATGAACGAGCTGGCCAACCTCGTCCTGCGGCTCTTCGGGGTCGAGCCGAAGAGCGAGGTCACCTCCGCCTTCACCGCCGAGGAGGTCGCCGCGATCATCGAGCGCTCGCAGCGGGAGGGGGTGCTCCAGGACGAGCTCGGGCTCCTGTCCGGGGCGCTGGAGTTCTCCGCCAAGGACGCCGCGGAGGTCATGGTGGCCGATGAGAACCTCGTCACGCTGGAGGCCGGCGCCACCCCCGCGGACCTCGAGGCGGCCGTCGCCCGCACCGGGTTCTCCCGGTTCCCCGTGCGCAACTCCCGCGGCGTTGTCGACGGGTACCTCCACATCAAGGACGTCCTCCACGAGGACGAGGCGGCACGTCACGTCCCGGTCCCGCGCTGGCGGCTGCGCGCCCTGCCCAGAGTGGCGCCGTCGGAGGAGATCGAGGAGGTGCTCCGGGTCATGCAGCGCACCGGCACCCACCTCGCCGCGGTGGCGGACGGGACCGACGTCCCCCTCGGCGTCGTCTTCCTCGAGGACATCCTGGAGGAGCTCGTCGGGGAGGTCTCTGACTCGATGCAGCGCCACAGTGCGCGCCCCTGAACCACCTCTGCACAGGTTCCGACGCGATTGTGGACTCGCCGCCTGGGCGTCGTTACTGTTTCGTGACACATGTGCCGGCCTCGGCCGTGTCCCCCTCCGCCCCCAGCCGAAAGGGTCCTTATGCCCGCGCGCGCCGCGATGCCTCACACGGCACCGCTGACGCGACGACAGATCCGGGAGGCGGAGCGCCGCGCCGAGCAGGCGGCGATCCGGCAGGCAGCCGCCCGCGCGGCCGCCTCGCTGTCCGGGTCCCACCTCGCCACCATCCCGCTCGACGGCACCCTCGCCCCGGTCACCGACCGCCCGGCGCCCCCGGCCCCGGCCCCGGCCGAGCCGGCAGCCGTCGACCCGACGCCCGCGACCGCCGACGCGCCGACCGAGGCGGTCGCCCGGACCGCGCGCGAGACGGAGGACGCCGAACCGGTCGCCCGTATCCCGCTCGACGGCACCCTCGCCCCCGCCCGCACGGCGGACGGGCGACCGTTCCGCAGCCGGGCCGAGCTCCGTGCCGCCGAGCGTGCCGCCGCGCGCCGACACCTCCACGCGCCGCGCTGGGTCCCGCGGGCCGCTGTCGTCTGCGTCCTCGGCGCCGCGACCATCGTCGCCCCGCTCACCGGCTTCGCCGGAACGGGGGAGCCCCAGGACGAGCAGCGCACCGCTGTCGCGGCCGTCCCCTCCGGCCAGACGCTGCTCGACGACCTGGACGCCGCCGCCGGCCGCTTCGACAGCGAGAGCGCCGGGAGCGCGGCCGCCCTGCTGGCCGACACCGGGGCCACGGCCCGCGCCCTCGTCCAGAGCTCGCGCAGCGTCGACCGCGACGCCGCGGTCTGCACGGTCGCCGCGGGCAGCGGCGCCAACGGTGCCGGGGCGGCCCTGCGCGGCGAGCCCGGCCTCGTCATGCCGCTCGTCGCCGGCTCGTACACGCAGAGCTCGCTCTACGGCAACCGCGTCCACCCGATCAACGGCCGCTGGTCGATGCACACCGGCCTCGACTTCGCCGCCCCACTGGGCACCGACATCCACGCCGTCGCCGACGGCGTCGTGGTCCACGCGGGGGAGGGCATCGACGGCCGCTCGAGCATGCTCGTCATCATCGAGCACGAGCTGGACGGCCAGACCTTCTACAGCTGGTACGTCCACATGTACCCGGACGGCGTCTTCGTCTCCGAGGGCCAGCAGGTGCGTGCCGGCGAGGTCATCGGTGAGGTGGGGAACAACGGCAACTCCACCGGCCCGCACCTCCACCTGGAGATCCACCTCGACACCGAGGGCACGACGACCGACCCCGGCGCCTTCCTCGCCGACCACGACGCCGCCGTCCTCGCCGCGGACTGCTGAGACCCGAGCTCCCCACGGGCGTTAGCCCGGCGCAGTGACCTCCGTTACCCTATGACGGACCGCGTGTCGACGCGGGGGTGACGGAGCCGAGGGGAAGCGGATGCCAGGGCATGCAGGGGAGTCGCCGGCCACCGGCGCCGACGTCTCTGCCCCGGGAGGCGACGGCCGCACCGGCCGTCGCCCGCTGTCGTCTGTCGGGCTGCGCCGTGACGCCCACCTGGTGGGGCGGCTGCGCCGGGCCGGAGTCGTCGGCTGCGCCGCCCTGCTCCTCGGCGTCAGCGTGCTGACGAACGCCGGCCCTGCCCCCAGCCCGGTGAAGGACTCCACCGGGGAGTTCCTCAAGGGCACCGACCTGCGTCTCGAGGCCGCCCCACCGCCCCCGCCCGAGAAGGCCGGCGTGTCGGCCGCCAGCGGGCTGCGCCTCGTCAGCCGGCAGCTCGAGACGGCCAAGTCCGAGGTCGAGCCGAGCGCCGAGACCCCGGTGTGCGTGAGCTACCCGATCGAGCCAGGCCGCTTCCGCCTCACCTCGCCCTACGGCTACCGGGTGCACCCGATCTTCGGCACGTGGAGCATGCACACCGGCAACGACTACGCCGCCCCGCTGGGGACGCCGATCCACGCGCTGACCGACGGCACTGTCGTCTACACCGGGCCGGGACGCCTGGGCCGCTCCAGCGAGCTCGTCATCATCGAGCACGAGGTCGCCGGCCACACGTTCTACAGCTGGTACGTCCACATGTACCCCGACGGTGTGTTCGTCGAGCCGGGGCAGCGGGTGCGTGCCGGCGAGGTCATCGCCGAGGTGGGGAACAACGGCAACTCCACCGGGCCGCACCTCCACTTCGAGATCCACATCTCCGACGCCATCGGGCTGGAGAAGACCGCCCCGCCGAAGACGCCCACCTCCTTGGTCCTGCGCGTCGTGCCGAAGCCCGACCCGTCCGACGACCCGTCCTTCGGGCTGGGCGACCCGGACCCGGAGCCCACGGACGAGCCCACCGACGGGGAACCCACCGAGGAGCCCACCGACGGGGAGCCCACGGAGGAGCCGACGGACGGCGAGCCCACGGAGGAGCCGACGGACGGCGAGCCCACGGAGGAGCCGACGGACGGGGAGCCCACCGAGGAGTCGACGGACGGTGAGCCCACCGAGGAGCCCACGGACGGGGAGCCGACCGAGGAGCCCACCGACGGCGAGCCCACCGAGGAGCCGACCGACGGCGCGACGCCCACGCCCGAGCCGAGCCCGACGCCGGAGCCCACGCCCACCCCGGAGCCGAGTCCCACCCCGGCCCCCACGCCCGAGCCCACCGCGGAACCCACGGAGGAGCCGAGCGACGAGCCGAGCGAGGAGCCCACGGACGAGCCCGGCGAGCGCGAGTCGCGGCCCCGTACGCCGTTCCCGACCCGGGCCTACGGCACCACGGTGGACCCGGTGTCCTTCCTCGCCTCGCTCGGCCTGACCATGGTCGCCCCCGGGCAGTGCACGACACCCTGACCGGTGGCCGGCTCGGTGGGTGCGCCTACCTGAGCTGGCCGGGCCCGCTGGCCCTGGCCCACCGCGGCGGGTGCGGTGAGGTGGTCGAGAACTCCCGCGCCGCGCTCGAGCACGTCACCCGGCTGGGGCTGCGGTACTTCGAGACCGACGTCCACTGCACCGCCGACGGTGTCGTCGTGCTGCTCCACGACGACACCGTCGACCGCACGACCGACGGACGCGGCCGCCTGGCCGACCTCACCTGGGAGCAGGCCGCCCGCCTGCGGGACCGCTCCGGGGACCGGCTCGTGCGGCTGGACGAGGCGCTGGCCGACTACCCCGGGCTGCGGTTCAACATCGACCTCAAGGAGGACGCCGCCGTCGCCGCCACCCTGCGGGTGGTCGCCGCGGCCGGTGCGTGGGACCGGGTGTGCCTCGCCTCGTTCTCCGACCGGCGGCTGCGCGTGGTGCGCCGTCTCACCGGGGGCCGGGTGGCCACCAGCCTCGGGCAGCGCGAGACGGCCCGGCTCCTCGTGGCGGCCAACGGCGGCCCGGCGAGCGGGGTGCCCACCCCGCACGGCAGCCCCGCGCGGCGCGCGATGGCCGTCCAGGTGCCCGTGGAGTTCCGGGGTGTGCGGGTGGTGACCCCGGCCTTCGTCCGCCGCGCCCACCGGCTGGGGCTGGCCGTGCACGTGTGGACGGTGGACGACGCGCCGACGATGCACCGGCTGCTCGACCTCGGGGTCGACGGCCTGGTTACGGACCGTCCCACGGTGCTGCGCGCCGTGCTGCGTGCCCGGGGGGAGTGGGTCGAGGCCGATCCGGCCCCGTCGAGAACGGAGCTGTGAACACGGCCCACGGAGGCCTCCAAGGTGCACAATTGGGCGATGACCCTCCACGAGACGCCCTCGGACCCGCGCACCAGGCGCACCCTGGCGCTCCTGGAACGTGCCATGAGCTCCCTGCTGGAGACGCAGTCGATCACCGACATCAACGTCTCGGAGCTGTGCCGGGTGGCGGGCATCCACCGCACCACCTTCTACAAGCACTTCTCCTCGGTCGCCGAGTTCGCGGCGTACATGTACTCCACGCTCATCGACGACCTCGCCCGGGTCGACGAGGAGCAGCTGCCCCCGTCCGCGGAGGAGGTGCCGGAGCACTACCGCCGCGCCCTGCAGGGGATGCTCGACCACATCGCGCAGAACCGCCGCGCCTACCGCCGGCTGTTCGCCAGCGGTGGGGACCACCAGTTCCAGCGGATCGTCGCCGACGTCATGACCACGCGTGCCCACGAGGCGCACGAGCGCCTCGTCGCCCGCGGGCGGGAGATCCCCATCGACGCGGAGACCGGTGCCCGGATCGTCGGCGCGGCCTGCGCGGGCGCCATGGGGGTGTGGGCGGAGCAGGACGCCGTCGACTCCGAGCAGCGGTCCCGGGAGATCATGTCGGCGCTGCCGCCGTGGTGGCGGGGCCGCTGACCCGGCGCACGAGCACCACGGAGTCCTCCAGCACCGCCGGCGCACCGTCCGGTCCGTCGACCTCGCGGGTGCGTGACTCGGCCAGCACGACCTCCCACCCGTCGGGCAGCGCCAGCTCCGCCAGCTCCTCGCTCGGGGTGAGCAGGCGGCTCGGCCCGTCGTGGTGGTGGGCCCATGGCGGGGGAGCGGCGTGCGAGACGAGCAGCACGTGCCCGCCGGTGACGACGCGCGCCGCGGCCCGGCGCAGGATCTCGCCGCGGGTGAGCGCGACCGGGGACTGGAGGAACGACGCGGTGACGAGGTCGTAGGAGGCGTCCGGCTCCCACGTCGTGAGGTCGGCGACGACGAAGCGGACCGCGACGCCCGCCGCCGCGGCAGCGGCACGTCCCCGGTCGACCGCCGTGGGGGAGATGTCCACCGCGGTGACGTCCCAGCCCCGCCCGGCGAGCCACACGGCGTCGCCGCCCTCGCCGCAGCCGAGGTCGAGGACCCGGCCCGGTGGCAGCCCACCGGCGACGTCGACGACGGCGGTGTTCGGGCGACCGGACCACACGCGGTCCACCGCCCCGTAGTGCGTCTCCCAGAAGTCGGCCGGTCGCTGCTCAGCCACGCCCGACCACCGCCTCGAGCGCGGCGTCGGTGTCGGCGCCGGCGAGCGCGAGGTTGACCGCCGCCCCCGCCAGGGTGCCGGCCGCCGCGGAGCCGGCGACGTTCGCACCGGGGTCGACGACGTTGCCGGCCGCCCACACACGGTCGTCGCTGGTCCGGCCGGTGCCGTCGACGGCGAGGAGGCTGACGCCGGCCCGCTCGGCCCGGCGCAGGCCCAGCCCGGCCAGGAAGGTGTCGCGCGGGACGGGGGTCGGGGCGACGAAGACGGCGTCCACGGGCACGACGTCCCCGGACGCGGTCCGCAGACCGGTGGTCACGTGGCCCTGCCCGAGCACCTCGACGACCGGGTCGGCCACCGGCGTGATGCCCCGGGCCCGCCACCGCCGCTCGACCTCGGGGTCGAGCGTCCCGAGGCCGCCGGTGCACACGACGACGTCCGCGCTGAGCTGCCGGACGAGCTCGACCTGGTGCAGCTGGAGCGGGGAGGTGAGGAGCACGGCGAGGCGCCGGTCGCGCACCTCCCAGCCGTGGCAGTACGGGCAGTGCAGCACGCTGCGGCCCCACCGCGGCGCGAGGCCCGGCACGTCGGGCAGCCGGTCGGTGATCCCGGAGGCGACGACGAGCGCCCGTGCGGCGAGCGGGTCGCCCGCCTCCGGGACGACGGTGAGCGTGGTGCCGGCGCGGTGCACGGTGGTGACGGTGCCCGTGCGGAAGGCGGCGCCGTATCCGGCCGCCTCGGCCCGCGCCGCGGCGAGCAGCTCACCCGGCGGCCGGCCGTCGTGGCCGACGACGCCGTGCACGGCCGGGGAGAAGCGGTTGCGCGGCTGCCCGTCGTCCACGACGAGCACGCGGCGCCGGGAGCGGGCGAGGGTGAGTGCGGCGGCCAGGCCGGCGGCGCTGCCGCCGACGACGACGGCGTCCCAGGGGGTGTCCATGTCCATGCCGAGCAGCGTGCGCGCCGCCGTGGCAGGATGGCAAGGGTTCTTGCGGAAACAGCAAACACGGACCGCACGGAGGTGACGTGGAGACCGACCTGGGGCAGGTGGGCAGGCGGCTGCGGGCCGCCCGCCAGGCACGCGGTTGGACGCTCACCGAGCTGGCCCACGCGGCCGGGATGTCCCCGAGCACGCTCTCGCGGCTGGAGTCCGGCAAACGGCAGGCCGGCCTGGAGCTCATCGTCCCCCTCACCCGCCGCCTGGGGATCCGGATCGACGACCTCGTGGCGCCCCGCCGCCCCGACCCGCGCGTGCGGCGCGGCGTCATCCACCGCGACGGGCTCGTCATCGTGCCGCTCGCGCCGGAGGACTCGCCGGTGCAGACCTACCGGATCACCTACCCGCCGCGGCGGGAGCTGCCCCCGTTGCGGGTGCACGAGGGATTCGAGTGGTTCTACGTCCTCACCGGACGGGTGCGGCTGCGCCTGGGCGAGGACGACGTCGTCGTCGAGCGCGGCGAGGCCGCCGAGTTCGACACGGCGGTGCCGCACGCGATGAGCGCCGTCGGCACCCGACCGGCGGAGACGATCAGCATCTTCGACGCCTCGGGCGCCCGCATCCACACCTACGGCGCGGGAGGGTGAGTGCCCCCGACTGGATTCGAACCAGCGACCTTCTGCTCCGGAGGCAGACGCTCTATCCACTGAGCTACAGGGGCCTTGACGCCCGGTGACTCTATCAGGGTCCGGGCCGTGGACCGACATCGGCAGACCGTGGCGCCCGCCACGTTCTGCCCCGGTGGAGCGACAGGCGGGACCGGACGCCCTAGTGTTGACGCCGCAGTGTGCCGGGGCCGGTGGCCCCGTCGCAGGAGGTGAGGAGACGACATGAGCCAGCAGCCGCCGACGGGGCCGACCGGCGCGTCGGGTCCGTCCGACGACGACGCCCCCCGCACCCCCGGACAGGACGCGGGCGCGGAGCCGACCGAGCGCCTGGAGGAGTCGCCCTACGACGTCCCCGAGCCGCAGCCCGAGCCGGAGGGGACCTCCGCCTACCCGGGCTACGGCCAGGCCCCCGACCCCACCCGCACCATCTACTCCGACGCCGGCCCCACCGACCCGACGGGGGAGGACGAGCGGCCCGCCCCCGGTCGCGAGCGCCCCCGCTGGCTGCTGCCCGTCGTCGCCGTCGTCGTCGTGCTCGTCGTCGCCGGCGGGGTGGCCCTGGCGCTGCTGCTCGGCGGCGAGGAGGAGGACCCGTCCGCCGACCCCAGCCCGCAGCCCACGGCGGAGACCAGCGCCCCGGAGGCGAGCACGCCCGCGGAGGAGGAGACCACCGCCGAGGCCGAGCCCACGGACGAGCCCACCACCGCCGAGCCGACGCCGGAGCCCACCGCGTCCACCGAGCTGCTCGAGGACCTCGACGAGACCGTCGCCGTCGGGGACCTCACCTTCACGCTGTCGGAGGACGGCTTCACCGCGGACGAGGAGATCGAGGGCGCGCTCGAGGCGTGGCGCGGCACCTACGTCAGCGGCGACTACGAGATCGAGATGCTCGCCACGCTGTGGCCGGCCAACGAGGCAGCCGACGCCTTCGCCGCCGAGCTCGTCGACCAGGTCGACGGCACGGACCCGCGCACCGGCGACACCTACACGAACGGGATGGGGACCTACTGGGCGTTCGCGCTCGACGAGGACCGCGGGATGTACATCTGGACCACCGACAACGGGCACGTGCTCCAGATCACCGGCAGCACCGACCACATCGACGCCTTCTTCACCAGCCTGCCGATCTGACGCCGCACGGCGCCGGGGACCGGTCAGGGGCGCCGGTCCGGGACCCGGCGCGGGTACGCTGGCCCGCGTGACTCCGACCGAACTCGCCGCCCTCATCCGCTCCACCCTCGAGGCCGCCGCCGCGGACGGCAGCCTCCAGCTGCCCGCCGACGCGATCGGCGAGGTCAAGGTCGAGCGACCCCGGCAGCGGGAGCACGGCGACTGGGCCACCAACGTCGCCATGCAGCTGGCCAAGAAGGCCGGCACGACGCCCCGGGCGCTGGCCGAACTGCTCGCCGAGCGGCTGCGCACCCAGCCCGGCATCGCCGCCGCGGACGTCGCCGGCCCCGGGTTCCTCAACGTCCGCCTCGAGGCGGGCGCCGCCGGGGAGCTGGCCCGCACCATCGTCTCCGCGGGGCCCGCCTACGGCCGCAGCCAGACCCGTCGCGGCACCCGGGTCAACCTCGAGTTCGTCTCGGCCAACCCGACCGGCCCGATCCACATCGGCGGGGTGCGGTGGGCGGCCGTCGGGGACTCCCTGGCCCGGGTGCTCGAGGCCACCGGCGCCGACGTCACCCGCGAGTACTACTTCAACGACCACGGCGCCCAAATCGACCGGTTCGCCCGCTCCCTGCTTGCCCGTGCCCGCTTCCAGGACGCGCCGGAGGACGGCTACGGCGGCCAGTACATCGACGACATCGCTGCCGCGGTCATCGCCGACGCACTGGCCGACGGCGAGCCCGACCCGCGCACGCTGCCGGACGAGGAGGCGCAGGAGGTCTTCCGCGCCCGGGGCGTGGCCCGCATGTTCGAGGAGATCAAGGCCTCGCTGCACAACTTCGGGGTCCACTTCGACGTCTACTTCCACGAGGAGTCGCTGCACTCCTCGGGGGCGGTGGAGCGGGCCGTGGCACGGCTGCGCGAGGCCGGTCACATCTACGAGGAGGGCGGCGCGGTCTGGCTGCGCACGACCACCTTCGGCGACGACAAGGACCGCGTGGTCATCAAGTCCGACGGCGAGGCGGCCTACATCGCCGGCGACATCGCCTACTACCTCGACAAGCGCGAGCGCGGCTTCGACCAGGTCATCATCATGCTCGGCGCCGACCACCACGGGTACATCGGCCGGCTCATGGCGGTGTGCGCCGCCTTCGGGGACACGCCGGGGGAGAACCTGCAGATCCTCATCGGCCAGCTGGTCAACCTGCTGAAGAACGGCGAGCCGCTGCGGATGTCCAAGCGCGCCGGCAACGTCCTGACGATCGACGACCTTGTCGACGCCGTCGGGGTGGACGCGGCCCGCTACGCCCTGGCCCGCTCCTCGACGGACACGATGCTCGACATCGACCTGGACCTGCTCGTCCAGCACTCCAACGACAACCCGGTCTACTACGTCCAGTACGCCCACGCCCGGACCCGCAACGTGGCGCGCAACGCCGCCGCGCACGGGGTGCGCCGCGAGGACGCCTTCCGCCCGGAGCTGCTCGACCACCCGGCCGACGGCGCGCTGCTCGGGGCGCTCGCCCGCTTCCCGGAGATCGTCGAGCAGGCCGCCGAGCTGCGCGAGCCCCACCGGGTGGCCCGGTACCTCGAGCAGCTCGCCGCGACCTACCACAAGTGGTACGACCAGTGCCGGGTCACCCCGCGCGGGGAGCAGCCGGTCGACGACGCACACCGCACCCGGCTGTGGCTCAACGACGCCACCACCCAGGTGCTGGCCACCGGCCTGGACCTGCTCGGCGTCAGCGCCCCGGAGCGGATGTGAGCACCCCGACGACGGCCCCCGAGCCCGCCCCGGGGGACCGGCGCAGCCCGTGGTCGCGTACCGTGCGCCGGACCGCCGACGGCAGTCTCGCCGTCGGGGGCCGGGACGTGCGTGACATCGCCGCCGAGCACGGCACCCCGGTCTACGTCCTGGACGAGTCCGACCTGCGGGCCCGCGCCCGTACCTTCGTCACCGCGTTCCGTGACGCGTTCGCCGACCTCGCCGGCGCCGACGTCTACTACGCGAGCAAGGCCTTCGCCTCGGTCGCCGTGCTGCGGTGGGTGCACGAGGAGGGTATGCACGTCGACGTCTCCACCGGCGGGGAGCTCGCCGTCGCGCTGCGGGCCGGCGTGCCGGGGCAGGCGCTGGCGCTGCACGGCAACAACAAGTCCGACGCCGAGCTCGAGCGCGCGCTGCGGGCCGGGGTGGGCCGGATCGTCCTCGACTCCCTCGGCGAGGTCGACCGCGTCGCCGACCTGGCCGGCCGGCTCGGGCTGCGCGCCCCGGTCATGGTGCGGGTGACCACCGGGGTGCACGCCGGCGGCCACGACTACATCTCCACCGCCCACGAGGACCAGAAGTTCGGGCTCTCCCTCGCCGGCGGGGCGGCCCGCGCCGCGGTGGACGCGGTCCTCGCCCGGCCCGAGCTCACCCTCCTGGGCCTCCACTCCCACATCGGCTCCCAGATCCTCGACCTGTCCGGCTTCGAGGTCGCCGCGGCGGCACTGCTGCGCCTGCGCGCCGAGGTGGCCGACCAGACCGGCACGCTCATGCCCGAGCTCGACCTCGGCGGCGGCTACGGGATCTCCTACACCGGTGCCGACGCCCCGCCCGCGCCCGACCGCGTCGCCACCACCCTGGCCGACGTCGTGCGGCGGGCGAGCGCCGAGCTCGGCACGCCCCCGCCGCGGGTCTCCGTGGAGCCCGGCCGCGCCGTCGCCGGTCCCGCCGGGCTCACCCTCTACCGGGTCGGCACGGTCAAGCCGGTCGTCCTCGACGGCGGCGGCGAGCGACGGTACGTCTCGGTCGACGGCGGGATGAGCGACAACATCCGCACCGCGCTGTACGACGCGGAGTACACCGCGGCGCTCGCCAACCGCCGGAGCACCGCACCCGCCGTGCTGTCGCGGGTGGTGGGCAAGCACTGCGAGAGCGGTGACATCGTCGTGCGGGACGTCCTGCTGCCCGCGGACGTCGCGCCCGGTGACCTCCTCGCGGTGCCCGCCACCGGCGCCTACGGACGCTCCATGGCCTCGAACTACAACCTCGTGCCCCGGCCCGGGGTGCTCGCCGTGCGGGACGGGCAGTCCCGGTTCGTCGTCCGCCCGGAGAGCGAGGAGGACCTCCTCGCCCTCGACCTGGGCTGAGGCGGTGCGCGCGCCGGGGGAGTCCGAGACGGGCCGCGGCGCGCCCGGTGCCCCACCCCCGGAGGTGCTCACCGCCTTCGGGGTGACCGCGGAGCCGGTCCCGCTGCGGGGCGGGCAGCGCACCGTGTGGCGAGCGGGTGGCACCGTGCTCAAGCCGCTCGACGTGTCCG
This sequence comes from uncultured Georgenia sp., assembly GCF_937958535.1. Taxonomy (GTDB): domain Bacteria; phylum Actinomycetota; class Actinomycetes; order Actinomycetales; family Actinomycetaceae; genus Oceanitalea. The sequence goes on from NZ_CALGNQ010000033.1 coordinate 30,744, forward strand.
ACGAGGAGCTGGCCTGGCAGGCCGCGGTCCTCACCGCCGTCGACGGCGCCCGCGACGTCCGGGTGGCACCACCCGTGCGGGCGGCGGACGGCCGGCTCGCCGTCGGCGGCTGGACCGCCTGGCGCCACGAGCCCGGCGCCCCGTCGACGCCCCCGCCCAGGTGGTCCACGGCGACCTCACCGACAACGTCCACCTCCACCCGGCACGGCCGCCGCTGGTCCTCGACCTCACCGCGTACTGGCGGCCGGTCGGCTGGGCCACGGCGGTCGTCGCGGCCGACGCCGTCGTCTTCCGCGGCGCCCCGCCCGGTCTCCTCGCCCGGGCGGCGGCCGCGGAGGGCCCCGCCTTCCCCCAGCTCCTCGTGCGCGCGCTCCTCTTCCGGGCGGTGGCCGACCACCTGCTCGCCCCCGGCCGGGCCTGGGCCCGGTGGTTCGCACCGGCGGTGCGACGGGCGGTGGACCTCGCCGGCGGCTGACCCGGGCGCCCGCCAGAATCCACGAAGTGAAAGTCGTCTTCCAAAATGCTTGTCACCGGCGCCCGGCGCCGGTAGGGTCCGGGGGCATCGGCGTCGTCGTTCGGCATGGATAACCGGCGACCCGACGAGTGGACCGAAACCATGCCTCCGGTCGGCGACCGGGGTGGGTGAGCGACAGCGCAGCGCTGTGTGCCGGGCTCGACGAGGAAGTGAGCATCGGTGACGATCTACCGGGCCACCGTCCTGGACACCCCAGGAGAGCTGGGGGACACCGACGGCCTGCGGGCCGAGGAGGACTGTGCCCTCGTGGTCCACGACGGGGTCATCGTCGCCCGTACCGACCCGGCCCGCGCCCGGGCGGCGTGGCCGGACGACGACGTCGTCGACCTGCGCGACGGGCTGCTGCTCCCCGGCTTCGTCGACACCCACGTCCACTTCCCGCAGGTGCGGGCCATCGGCGGGCTGGGCATGCCCCTGCTCGACTGGCTGCGCGAGTGCGCACTGCCCGAGGAGATCCGCCTCGCCGACCCCGGCTACGCGCGCGCCGTCGCCCGCGACTTCCTCAGCGGGCTCACCCGCTCCGGGACGACGACGGCGCTCGTCTTCGGGTCGCACTTCCCGGCCGCCGTCGACGTGCTGTTCGCCGAGGCGGAGGCGGTGGGCCTGCGGGTCACCTCCGGGCTCGTGCTCAGTGACCGGGTGCTGCCCGCCGAGCTGCTCCAGACCCCCGCCGACGCGCTCGCCGCCGGCCGCGAGCTGGCCGCCCGCTGGCACGGCCGCGGCCGCCTCCGCTACGCGGTCACCCCCCGCTTCTCGCTCTCCACGACCGACGAGATGCTCGAGGTCTGCGCCGCGCTGCTCGCCGACGGCGGGGACGGACGGTGGTTCACCACCCACCTCAACGAGAACCCCGACGAGATCGCCCAGGTCGCCGCCTTCTTCCCCGACGCGGCGGACTACCTCGACAGCTACGACCGGCACGGGCTGGTGACCGAACGGTCCGTCTTCGCCCACGACGTCCACCCCACCGACCGCGAGCTCGCCGTCCTCGCCGGTGCCGGCGCCGCCGTCGCCCACTGCCCGACGTCGAACTCCTCCCTCGGCAGCGGCCTGTTCCCGCTGCGCCGTCACCTCGACGCCGGGGTGCGGGTCGCGCTCGGCTCCGACGTCGGCGCGGGCACCGGGTTCTGCCTGCTCAAGGAGGGCCTGCAGGCCTACTTCATGCAGCGCCTGCTCGGCCCCGCCGGTGTGGCCCTGGGCCCCGCCGACCTGCTCCACCTCGCCACCCGCTCCGGCGCCCAGGCGCTGGGGCTCGCCGACGACGTCGGCGACCTCTCACCCGGGAAGCAGCTCGACGCCGTCTGGGTCCGTCCGCAGGCGGGAGGGACGCTCGAGGTCGCGCTGCGGCACGCGAGCAGCCCGACCGACGCGCTGGCCAAGCTCTTCTCCCTGGGTACCCCCGCGGACGTCGTCGCCGTCTGGGTCGGCGGCGACCCCGTCGCCGAGGCCCGACCGGAGCCGGTCGCCGCCGAGACACAGGAGACATCATGAGCACCACCAAGGAGACCGGGCGCGACGCCCCGCCCGCACCGCGCGGCACCGCCGGCGGCCTGCTCGACCGCTACTTCGGGATCACCGCCGCCGGGTCCACCCTCCCCCGGGAGGTCCGCGCCGGTGTCGTCACCTTCCTGACGATGAGCTACATCCTCTTCGTCAACCCCCAGGTCCTCGGCGCGGCCATCGACGTGCCCGACGCGCCCGTCCAGCTGCTCATGACGACGGCGATCGCCGCCTGCGTCGGCTGCCTACTCATGGGGCTGGTCGCGCGTTACCCCTTCGCCCAGGCCCCGGGGATGGGCCTCAACGCCTTCTTCTCCTTCACCGTCGTCCTCGGTATGGGCGTGCCGTGGCGCACCGCGCTGGGGGCGGTGTTCATCTCCGGCCTGCTCTTCGTCGTCCTCAGCGTCGTCGGGGCCCGCCGCGCCATCGTCATGGCGATCCCGCACAGCCTCAAGCTCGCCATCATGGCCGGGATCGGCTGCTTCCTCGCCTTCCTCGGGCTACGCAGCGCGGGGATCGTCGTCACGAACGAGGCGACGCTCGTCGCGCTCGGCGACCTCGGGGCCCCGACCGCGTGGGTGGCCGTCGTCGGGCTGCTCGTCACCGCGGTCCTGCTCCAGCTCAAGGTCAGGGGGGCGCTGCTGTGGGGCATCCTCGCCGGCTCGCTGCTGGCGATCCTCACCCGCGCCGAGGTCTACGCCGGTGGCCCGGACGGGGCGCTGCAGGCCTTCCCCGGGTTCACCGACGGCGTCGTCGCCGCCCCGGTCTGGCCCGCGGAGCTCGTCGGGCAGCTCGACATCGGCGGCGCGCTCGGGCTGGGGCTGTTCACCGTCGTCTTCACCTTCTTCTTCGTCGACTTCTTCGACGCGACCGGGACGCTGACCGGTCTCACCCAGAAGATGGGCTACCTCGACGAGCGCGGGGACATGCCCCGGGCCAAGACGACCTTCGCGATGGACGGGGTCGCCTCGATGGTCGGTGCGTTCATGGGCACGTCGACCACCGGCACCTACGTCGAGAGCGCCTCGGGCATCCAGGACGGCGGGCGCACCGGGGTGACGTCCTCGGTGACCGGCCTGCTCTTCCTCGTGGCGATGTTCCTCTGGCCGCTGGCAGGCGCCATCCCCGGGGCCGCGACGGCGCCGGTGCTCGTCCTCGTCGGCGCCATGATGATGGACGGCATCCGTCACATCGCCTGGGAGGAGGTCGCCGAGGGGGTGCCGTCCTTCCTCGCGATCATCGCCATGCCGCTGACCTTCTCCATCGCCAACGGGGTGAGCCTCGGGGTCATCTCCTACTGCGTCATCCGGGCGCTCACCGGTGGGGTCCGCAAGGTCCACCCGATCCTCTACCTCGTCGCCGCGCTGCTGGCGGTGCGCTACATCTTCTTCGACATCTAGCCGGCGGTACCCGCGGCCACCTGCCGCTGGACCCGCGCCAGCAGGGCGGCGAAGCCGCGCAGCCGCAGCGGGCTGACCACACCCTCCAGCCCGAAGGAGGCGGTGGCGTCGGCCGGCAGGGCGAGGACCTCACCCGCGGGGGCGCCGTCGAGGGTGGCGTGGAGCACCCCGGCGAACCCGCGGGTGACGGGCGCGTGCGGTGGTGCGGCGAAGTGCAGCCGCACCACCGCCGCGCTCCCCTCGCCCTCGACGAGTGCCAGCACGGACAGCGGCGACTGGCACTCGGTCACCCGCTCGAGCGGGTGGGAGCGCAGGTGCGCGGGCAGCTCGGGCAGCTCGTCACCCAGCTCGGCGAGCAGCTGGAGGCGGTCGGCGGGTGGCAGCGCGTGGAACTCGGCGACGAGCTCGGTGAACCGGGAAGGCAGCGCGGCGGAGGGCATCTCAGCCGACCGAGAGCAGCTCGGCGGAGATGTCCGCGGCCACCTCGTGCAGCAGCGGCAGGGCGGCCTCGCCGAACTCGAAGGTCACGCGCGCGGCCGGACCGGAGACGGACAGTGCGGTGGGGGTGGGGGCGTCGGGCACGGGCACGGCGAAGCAGCGCACCCCGACCTCCTGCTCGCCGTCGTCGACGGCATAGCCCTGCTCGCGCACGCGGGCCATCTCCTCCAGCAGCGCGTCGAGCGTGGTGATCGACCGGTCGGTGGCCGGCGGCATCCCCACCCGGCCGACGATCTCCCGGACCGTCTCGTCGGGCAGCTGCGCCAGGACGACCTTGCCCACGCCGGTGCAGTGGCAGTAGACGCGCCGGCCCACCTCGGTGAACATCCGCATCGAGTGGGTGGAGGAGGCCTGGGCGACGTAGACGGCCATGTCGCGGTCGATCATCGCCATGTTGGCGCTCTCCCCCAGCTCCCGGGCGAGCCGCTCCAGGTGGGGGCGGGTACCGGCGCCGAGCTGGCGTCCCGCGCTCTCCCCGAGGCGGATGAGCCGGGGGCCCAGGGCATAGCGCCGTGAGGGCAGCTGCCGTGCGTAGCCCCGCACGACGAGGGTGCGCATGAGCCGGTGGATGGTCGGCAGCGGGAGCTCGGAGGCCTCGGCCAGCTCGCTCAGCGCGGCCGAGCCGCCCAGGTCGGTCAGCCCTTCGAGCAGGTCGATCACCCGGTCCACGGACTGGACGGTGGAACCGTTCGCCATGACGACGCCTCCTTGTCGGTACCCGAGGACGCGGCCGGAGCCACGTCTTCCGCACTGTGAAAAGCCTATCCCGGGAAGCGGCGGCGCGGTTCCCGGCGCGGCGTCAGTGCGCCGCGGCGCCGCCGAGCCGCAGCGGCACGTGCCGGTTGACGTCCTTGTACAGCAGGTAGCGGAACGGCTCGGGCCCGCCGGCGTAGCAGGCCTGGGGGCAGAAGGCGCGCAGCCACATGAAGTCGCCGGCCTGCACCTCCACCCAGTCCTCGTTGAGCCGGTATACGGCCTGGCCCTGCAGGACGTACAGGCCGTGCTCCATGACGTGGGTCTCGGCGAAGGGGATGATCCCGCCCGGCTGGAAGGTGACGATGTTGACGTGCATGTCGTGGCGCACGTCGTCGGGGTCGACGAACCGGGTGGTCGCCCACCGGCCGGCGGTTCCCGGCATCGGGGTGGGCACGACGTCCTGCTCGTTGGTGACGAAGGACTCGGGCGCCTCGATGCCGGTCACGGGCTGGTAGGCCTTGCGGACCCACATGAACCGCACCGGCTCGGCGCCCCGGTTCCAGGCGGTCCAGTGCTCGCCCGGGGCCAGGAACGCGTACCCGCCCGGCGACATGCGGTGCTCGCCCGCGGCAGGGCGTCCGGCCGCGCCGGGGCGGCCGACGGTCAGGGTGAGCTCGCCCTCGAGGACGAAGAGCACCGCCTCGGCGTCCGGGTCGTCCTCCGGGGCGTCGGAGCCGCCACCGGGGGTGACCTCCATGAGGTACTGGGAGAAGGTCTCGGCGAAGCCGGTGAGCGGCCGGGCCAGCACCCACAGCCGGGTGCCCTGCCAGTGGGGGAGGTTGGAGGTGACGATGTCGCGCTGCGTGCCGCGCGGGATGACCGCGTACGCCTCGCGGAACATGGCCCGGTCGGTGAGCAGGTCGGTCTGCGGCGGGTGCCCGCCGTGGGTGGCCCAGTAGGTGCGCTCGGTCATGCCAGGGGTCCTTTCGGGCGTGCGTGCGGCGGTGGACGGCGAGGTTCACACTACCGCATAGTGAAATCCGATTTCCGAATTGGTTGTGTCCGGCTCGCGGGAGGACTATGGTCCTGGTCACACCGTCGCACGCGCGGTGAGGTGCAGACTCGTTGGGGAGTGAGACATGGCTCGCAGGACCATGACGGTCAACGGCCGGACCATGACGGTGGACGTGTCCCCGCACGTCCGGCTGTTGGACTACCTGCGACAGCAGGGCCTGACCGGCGCCAAGGAGGGGTGCGCGGAGGGGGAGTGCGGTGCCTGCGCCGTGCTCGTCGCCCGTCCCGACGGCGAGGAGCGCACCCGGTGGACCGCGGTCAACGCGTGCCTGCCACCCGCGCTCGCCTACGAGGGCCAGGAGATCGTCACCGCGGAGGGCCTGGGCCGGGCGCCGGGCGCGGGCCGGGAGGGCGACCTCCACCCGGTCCAGCGCGAGATGGCCGCCCGCGGCGGCTCCCAGTGCGGGTACTGCACCCCCGGGTTCGTCTGCTCGATGGCGGCGGAGTACTACCGCCCGGAGCGTGCCGGGGCCGCGGACGGCGAGGCGCACAGCCACGAGGTGGGCCCCAACGGCTTCGACCTCCACGCCCTGTCCGGCAACCTGTGCCGCTGCACGGGGTACCGGCCCATCCGCGACGCCGCCTTCGCCGTCGGCCTGCCCGAGGAGGAGGACCGGCTCGCGGCGCGCCGCACGCTGCCGGCCCCGCCGCCGCTGCCCACGCGGGTCGTCACCGAGGACACCGAGTTCGTCCGGCCGGCCTCCCTCGCCGAGCTGCTCGACCGGTACGCGCAGCACCCGGAGGCCGCCCTCGTCGCCGGGGCCACCGACCTCGGCGTCGAGGTCAACATCCGGCATGCCCGCCCGCCGCTCGTGCTCGCCGTCGACCGGCTCCCCGAGCTGCGCACCCTGGACGTCGGACCGGACGCGGTGGAGATCGGAGCGGCCCTCACCCTGAGCGAGGTGGAGCGCGGCCTGGCCGGGCGGGTGCCCCTGCTCGAGGAGCTCTTCCCGCAGTTCGCCTCGCGCCTCATCCGCAACAGCGCGACCTTCGGCGGCAACCTGGGCACCGCCTCGCCCATCGGCGACTCCGCCCCGGTCCTGCTCGCCCTGGAGGCCACCCTCGTCCTCGCCTCCGCCGAGGGTGAGCGCGAGGTCCCGCTGGCCGACTACTTCACCGGTTACCGGCAGACCGTCCGGCGCCCCGGGGAGATCATCCGGGCCGTGCGCGTCCCGCTGCCACCGGCCCAGCACAGCGCCTTCTACAAGATCGCCAAGCGGCGCTTCGACGACATCTCCTCCGTCGCCGTGGCCATCGCCATGGACCTGGACGGCGACACCGTGGCGCGGGTGCGCATCGGGCTCGGCGGCGTGGCCGCCACCCCCGTCCGGGCCACCGCCACCGAGGAGCTGCTCACCGGCGCCGGCTGGGACGCGCAGACCGCCGCCCGGGCCGCCGCCACGCTGGCCGGCGAGGGCACCCCGCTGGACGACCACCGGGCCTCGGCCCGCTACCGCACCGCGATGCTCGAGCAGTCGCTGCTGCGCTTCCACGCACAGACCCAGCCCTCGGAGGCCCTGGAGGTGGCCCGATGAGCTCCCTGGCCGAGCGCCCCGTCAACCCCGTGGTCGGGCTGGCCGTCTCCCACGAGAGCGCGGACCTGCACGTCACCGGCGAGGCGCTGTACACCGACGACCTCGTCGTGCGCACCCACGGGGTGCTCCACGCCTGGCCGCTGCAGGCCCCGCACGCCCACGCCCGCGTCACCGCGCTGCGCACCGAGCCGGCCTACGCCGTCGAGGGCGTGGTCAAGGTGCTCACCGCCGCCGACGTCCCGGGTGTCAACGACGCCGGCATCCACCACGACGAGCCGCTCTTCCCCGGCGAGGTCCAGTACTACGGCCACGCCGTGTGCTGGGTGCTGGGGGAGACCCTGGAGGCCGCGCGGCTCGGCGCCGAGGCGGTCGAGGTGGAGTACGAGCCGCTGCCCGCCCTCCTCAGCCTCTCCGAGGCCATCGAGGCCGGGTCCTTCCAGGGCGCGCAGCCCACCGTCTCCCGCGGCGACGCCGCCGGGGCCCTGCAGCGGGCCCCGCGCCGGTTCACCGGCGAGTTCGAGTTCGGCGGGCAGGAGCACTTCTACCTGGAGACCCACGCCTCGCTCGCCTACGTCGACGAGTCCGGGCAGGTCTTCGTCCACTCCTCCACCCAGCACCCCTCCGAGACGCAGGAGATCGTCGCCCACGTCCTGGGCCTGACCTCCTCCGAGGTGACCGTCCAGCAGCTGCGCATGGGCGGTGGGTTCGGCGGCAAGGAGATGCAGCCCCACGGCCTGGCCGCCGTCGCCGCGCTCGGCGCGGTGCTCACCGGCCGCCCGGTGCGCCTGCGGCTCAACCGCACGCAGGACATGACGATGACCGGCAAGCGGCACCCCTTCCACGCCCGCTGGGAGGTCGGGTTCGACGAGGAGGGGCGCCTGCTGGCCCTCCAGGCGACGATCACGGCCGACGGCGGCTGGTCCCTCGACCTCTCCCAGGCGGTCCTGGGCCGGGCGCTGTGCCACATCGACAACGCCTACTTCATCCCGGACATCGAGGTGCTGGGCCGCATCGCGCGGACGAACAAGACCTCCCAGACCGCCTTCCGCGGCTTCGGCGGACCCCAGGGCATGCTCGTCATCGAGGACATCCTCGGCCGGTGCGCCCCCGCGCTGGGGGTCGACCCCGACGAGCTGCGCCGGCGCAACCTCTACCAGCCCGGCCAGACCACCCCCTACGGCCAGCCGGTGCGGCACGCCGAGCGGCTGCACGAGATCTGGGACCAGCTCAGCGAGCGCGCCGACGTCGCCCGCCGGCGCGCCGAGGTGGCCGAGTTCAACCGGACCCACCGCCACGTCAAGCGCGGCCTGGCGATGACCCCGGTGAAGTTCGGGATCTCCTTCAACCTCACCGCCTTCAACCAGGCCGGCGCGCTCGTCCACGTGTACAAGGACGGCTCGGTGCTCATCAACCACGGCGGCACCGAGATGGGCCAGGGCCTGCACACCAAGATGCGCCAGGTCGCCGCCACCGCCCTCGGGGTGCCGCTGGAGACGGTGCGGCTGGCGCCCACCCGCACCGACAAGGTGCCCAACACCTCCGCGACCGCGGCCTCCTCCGGCGCCGACCTCAACGGCGCCGCGGTGAAGAACGCCTGCGACCAGATCCGCGACCGGCTCGCCGAGGTCGCCGCGCGCAAGCTCGGCATCCACCCCCACGACGTGCGCTTCGTCGACGGCCGGGTCACCGGCCTGGGGTTCACCGACCCCGAGCTCACCTTCGCCGAGGTGGTCCGCACCGCCTACCTCGAGCGGGTCCCGCTCTTCGCCGCCGGGTACTACCGCACCGAGGGCCTGCACTGGGACTCCACCCGGATGCAGGGCGAGCCGTTCAAGTACTTCGCCTACGGCGCCGCCGTCACCGAGGTCGAGGTGGACGGGTTCACCGGGGCCTACCGGTTCCTACGCACCGACATCGTCCACGACGTCGGCGACTCCCTCTCCCCGCTCGTCGACATCGGGCAGATCGAGGGCGGCTTCGTCCAGGGCGCCGGCTGGCTCACCCTCGAGGAGCTGCGCTGGGACGTCTCGCAGGGCCCGGGCCGGGGGCGCCTGGCCACCCAGGCCGCGAGCACCTACAAGCTGCCCTCCTTCTCCGAGATGCCCGAGGTGCTCAACGTCCACCTCTACGAGCGGGCCACCGAGTCCGGCGTCGTCTACGGCTCCAAGGCCGTGGGCGAGCCACCGCTCATGCTCGCCTTCTCCGTCCGGGAGGCGCTGCGCCGGGCCGCCCAGGCGTTCGGGCCGCCGGACCACGTCCTGGAGCTGGCCAGCCCGGCCACGCCCGAGGCGGTCTTCTGGGCGGTCGAGGACGCCCGCGCGGCCGCGGCCGCGCGCACCGCACCGCAGGAGGGGGCCCCGGCCTCGGAGGAGGAGCAGGAGCCGCAGACCGACAACGTCGGCCTGGTCGCCGCGGGCGACGCCGTGGCGGCCGGACGCCCGGGCCGCACGGCCCACGGGGGCAGCGGCCTCGCGGGGGACGGCGACGGCGCCCGCGACACCGGGCACCGCACCGTCGGTGCGGGGTCGGCCGGCAGCAGCGCCACGGTCGCCCGGAGCACGGACGGCTGATGGACTGGCTCGACGCACTCGCCCGCGCGCGAGCCGAGGGCACCTCCGCCGTGCTCGCCACCGTCTCCGCGGTGCGCGGGCACGCCCCCCGGGAGGCCGGGGCGAAGATGGTCGTCACCTCCGCGGGCACCCACGACACCATCGGGGGCGGAAACCTCGAGGCGACGGTCGTCGACCGCGCCCGCGAGCTGCTCGCCGCCGGGACCCGCGCCCCGGAGACCCTCGTGCTCCCGCTCAACGACCGCGTCACCACCCGCCACGGGCGCCAGTGCTGCGGCGGGGAGGTCACCGTGCTGCTCGAGCCGCTGCCCGCCCGCCCGACCGTCGCGGTCTTCGGGGCCGGGCACGTGGGCCTGGAGCTCGCACGCATCCTCGCCCGGCACCCGCTGACCGTCCACCTCGTCGACTCGCGGGCCGGGCAGCTCGACGGCGCCCGCGAGCTCACCGGCCAGGTCGCCGGCGTCCACCTGCACCACGCACCGGCCCCGGAGACCGTGCTGGAGACCCTGCCCTCCGGCGCCCACGTCTACGTCATGACCCACGACCACGCCGAGGACATGGTCCTGTGCGACGCCGCCCTGCGCCGGGGGGACCTGGAGGTGGGCCTCATCGGCTCCCGCGCCAAGTGGGCCCGCTTCCGCAAGCGCCTCGTCGAGGACGGGCACCCTGCGGCTGCGGTCGACGCCATCACCTGTCCCATCGGCCTGCCCGGCCTGACCGGCAAGTCCCCGGCCGTCATCGCCGTCTCCGTCGCCGCCGACCTCCTGGCCCGGCTCGCGGCCGACGCCGACCCCGACGGCCCGCACCACGTCCCCGAGCTCCACGACGTCATCGGCTGACCGCCGAGACATGTCCGCCTGCCCGCGCAGGCCACCGGCCCAGGCCGGTGGACCCGTGCGGACACCGTCCTCGACGAGGAGAGACCCATGCGCAAGAGAGCAGTGACCACGGCCGCCCGGCCGGAGGACGAGCGGCTGCCGCTCGGCCGGTCGTTCATGTACGGCCTGCAGCACGTGCTGACGATGTACGGCGGCATCATCGCCGTGCCGCTCATCGTCGGGCAGGCCGCCGGCCTGAGCGACAGCGACGTCGCCGTGCTCATCGCCTCCGCCCTGTTCGTCGGCGGCGCCGCGACCGTCCTGCAGAGCTGGGGCGTCCCCTTCTTCGGCTCCCAGCTGCCGCTCGTCCAGGGCGTCTCCTTCGCCGGGGTGGCGACCATGCTCGCCATCCTCGCCGGCGGCGGCGGGCTGCCCGCCGTCATGGGCGCCGTCCTCGTCGCCGGCGCGTTCGGCCTCGTGGCCGCACCCTTCTTCGCCCAGATCATCCGCTTCTTCCCACCGGTGGTCACCGGTGTCGTCATCACGACGATCGGGCTCACCCTCATGCCGGTCGCCGCCGGGTGGGCGATGGGCGGCCAGGGCTCGGAGGACTTCGGCTCGACGGCGAACATCGGCCTGGCCTTCCTCACCTTCGTCATCGTCCTCGTGCTGTCCAAGGTCGGCGTCGCGACGATCTCCCGGCTCTCGATCCTCCTGTCGATCATCATCGGCACGCTCGTCGCCGCCGTCCTGGGGATGGCCGACTTCTCCGGCGTGGGCGAGGGCCCCACGATCGCCGTCCCGGCGATCTTCGCCTTCGGCCCCCCGACCTTCGAGGTCGCCGCGATCATCTCGATGATCATCGTCGTCCTGGTGACGATGACCGAGACGACGGCCGACATCCTTGCCGTCGGGGAGATCGTCCGCACCAAGACCGACTCCAAGCGCATCGCCGACGGCCTGCGCGCCGACATGCTCTCCTCCACGGTCGCGCCGGTGTTCAACTCCTTCACCCAGACCGCCTTCGCCCAGAACGTCGGCCTCGTGGCCATCACCGGAATCAAGTCCCGCTTCGTCGTCTCCGCCGGCGGCGTCATCATGTTCACCCTCGGGCTGCTGCCCGTCCTGGGCCGGGTCGTCGCGGCCATCCCCACCCCGGTGCTCGGCGGCGCCGGCGTCGTCCTCTTCGGCACCGTCGCCGCGGCCGGGATCCGCACCCTGGCCAAGGTCGACTACGAGGGCAACATGAACCTCGTCATCGTCGCCTCGTCGCTCGCCTTCGGGATGGTCCCGATCGTGGCGCCGACGTTCTACGACGCGTTCCCCGACTGGTTCACCACGATCTTCCACTCCGGCATCTCCTCCGCCGCCGTCATGGCCGTCGTGCTCAACCTGCTGTTCAACCACCTGCGCGCCGGCACCCCGGCGCAGCCGTCGGTGCTCGCCGCCCGCGGCGCGCGGTACGTCAGCCCCGTCGTGCTCGAGGCGCTGGAGGAGGGCGACTACGTGCGCGACGGCAAGCTCGTCGACGCCAGCGGTGCCGAGGTGCCGATCCTCACCGGCGACGGCGCCCGCCCGGAGGAGCGCCGCCACGGCCCGGCCGGCGAGCAGCGGGACGAGCGCGGGGGCGGCCGATGAGCGGCCGCACGTGGATCCGCCGCCCGCTCGCCGTGCTCACCCCCGACGGCGAGGACGCCAGTGGCGGGATCGTCGTCGAGGGGGACCGGGTGGTGGAGCTGCTGCCCGCCGGTACTGAGCCGGCCGCGCCGTGCGACGAGGTCGTCGACGCGAGCGAGCACGTCGTCGTCCCCGGGCTGATCAACACCCACCACCACTTCTACCAGACGCTCACCCGCGCCTGGGGGCCGGTCGCCAGCGTCGAGCTCTTCCCCTGGCTCACCAGCCTCTACCCGGTGTGGGCCCGGCTCACCCCGCGCGACCTCGAGCTCGCCACCACCGTCGCGCTGGCCGAGCTGCTCCTGTCCGGGTGCACGACGGCCGCCGACCACCACTACCTCTTCCCGGGCGGCCTCGACGAGGCGATCGACGTCCAGGTCGCGGTGGCCCGCCGCCTGGGCGTGCGGGCGCACCTGACCCGGGGCTCGATGAGCCTGGGACAGGACGACGGCGGCCTGCCTCCCCAGTCGGTGGTCCAGGACGCCGAGACCATCCTCGAGGACTCCCGGCGGCTCGTGGCGACGTACCACGAACGGGGCGAGGGGGCGCAGATCCAGGTGGCGCTCGCGCCCTGCTCCCCGTTCTCGGTGACCCGGGAGATCATGCGCGACTCCGCCCTCCTGGCGGAGGAGCTGGACGTGCGGCTGCACACCCACCTCGCCGAGACCCTCGACGAGGAGGACTTCTGCCTCGAGATGTTCGGTATGCGCACCGTGGACTACCTCGAGTCGGTCGGCTGGCTGGGCGACCGCGCCTGGCTCGCCCACGGCATCCACTTCGACGACGGCGAGATCGCCCGCCTCGGGGCCGCCGGCACCGCCGTGGCGCACTGCCCGACGTCGAACATGCGCCTCGCCTCGGGCACCTGCCGGGTGCTGGAGCTCGAGGCGGCGGGCGCCCCGGTCGGCATCGGCGTCGACGGCTCGGCGTCCAACGACTCCTCGAACATGATCGAGGAGGTGCGCCAGGCGCTCTACGTCCAGCGGCTGCGCTACGGCGCGGCGGCGGTGAGCCCGGAGCAGGCGCTGCGCTGGGCCTCCCACGGGTCCGCCCGTGCCCTCGGCCGGGACGACCTCGGGCAGGTCGCCGTCGGCAAGCAGGCCGACCTCGCGCTGTTCCGGCTGGACGAGCTGCGCTTCTCCGGCAGCCACGATCCCCTCGCCGCGCTCGTGCTGTGCGGGGCGCACACCGCCGACCGGGTCATGGTGGCGGGGCAGTGGCGCGTGGTCGACGGGACGATCCCCGGGCTCGACCTCCCGGCGCTCGTGGCCGAGCACTCGGCCGCCGCCCGCCGGATGGTCGGCTCCGGCTAGCCGCCGGTCCGGCGTGCCCCCCTTGACACACGGACCTGGCACGCCCTAATGTCATGTGACGGAACTCCACTTTCAACAGGCGGAAGCCTTGGAGGGTGAATCTCGATGACGAGGATGACGCTCGAGCAGTTCAACAGCGCTGAGGAGGACGCGGCCGAGCGGCTGCTCCTGGCCTGTGCCGCGGTGCCGCGCTGGGCGCGCGCCGTCGCGGCCGGCCGGCCCTACGCCTCCCGGGACGCACTGCTCGACGCCGCCCGCACGGCCGCCTCCCCGTGGACCGAGGAGGAGGTCGACGCCGCCCTGGCCCGCCACCCGCGGATCGGGGAGCGCGCCGAGGGGCAGGACGCCGACGCCGCCCACTCCCGCCGCGAGCAGTCCGGGGTGGACACCTCCGACGCCGACGTCGCCGAGCGGCTCCGCGCCGGGAACCGCGCCTACGAGGAGCGGTTCGGCCACGTCTTCCTCATCCGCGCCGCGGGCCGCAGCGCCGCGGAGATCCTGTCCGCCCTCGACGAGCGGCTGGGCAACGACCCCGCCACCGAGCGCCGGGTCGTGGCCGAGCAGCTGCGCGAGATCGCCGTCCTCCGACTCGAGAAGGAGCTTGCATGACCTCCCACGTCACCACCCACGTCCTGGACGCCACGACGGGTGTCCCCGCCGCCGGCGTCGGGGTCACGCTCTCCCGGGTGGAGGGCGAGACCGCCACCGTCCTCGCCTCCGGGGTCACCGACGACGACGGACGCAACCGGCAGCTCGGCCCCGAGCGTCTGGAGCCGGGCGTCTACCGGATGAGCTTCGCCACGGGGGAGTACTTCGCCGCCCGGGGCGTCGCGACCTTCTACCCCTCGGTGAACATCGACTTTCTCGTCGAGGAGGGGCGCGCCCACTACCACGTGCCCTGCCTCCTCAGCCCGTTCGCCTACTCCACCTACCGGGGCAGCTGACCGCCCCGTCCCGCGGCCGGCGCCACCGCCGGCCGCACCCGCCCACATCACACACCGAAGGAGCCAGCCATGACCGCCACCAGCGAGCGGACCGGGACGATCGTCCTCGGGGAGAACCAGTACGGCAAGGCCGAGGTCCGTCTCATGAAGGTGGACCGCGACCAGCCGCGCCACCGCATCACCGAGCTGTCCGTCACCTCCCAGCTGCGGGGGGACTTCACCGAGGCCCACACCGTGGGCGACCAGGGCAGGGTCGTGCCCACCGACACCCAGAAGAACACCGTCTTCGCCTTCGCCAAGGACGGCATCTCCTCCCCCGAGGAGTTCGCCATCCGGCTCTCCGAGCACTTCACCAGCAGCTTCGACTGGGTCGCCGGCGGGCGCTGGGAGATCAAGGAGTACACCTGGGAGCACATCCCCTCGTCGCTGACGAACAACGTCACCGACGGCGAGCACGACCACGCCTTCGTCAAGGGCGGGACCGAGACCCGCACCGCCCTTGTCCAGCGCTACGGCGACGAGGTCTTCGTCCTCGCCGGCCTGGAGGACCTGCGCGTGCTCAAGTCCACCGGCTCGGAGTTCCACGGCTTCCCCAAGGACCGCTTCACCACCCTGCAGGAGACCACCGACCGGATCCTGGCGACGTCCGTCACCGCCCGGTGGCGCTACACGACGACCGACATCGACTTCAACGTCGTCTACGACGACGTCCGCCGGGTGCTGCTGGAGTCCTTCGCCGACCTCCACTCCCTGGCCCTGCAGCAGACGCTGTTCCACATGGGCAAGGCGGCCCTGGAGGCCCACCCCGAGATCGCCGAGATCCGCTTCTCGATGCCCAACCTGCACCACTTCCTCGTCGACTTCACGCCCTTCGGCATGGAGAACCCGAACGAGGTCTTCTACATCGCCGACCGTCCCTACGGAAAGATCGAGGCCGAGGTCCGCCGGGAGGGCGTGGCCGCCGAGCCGCGCGCCTGGAACACGGTGCCCGGCTTCTGCTGAGCCGCACGCGTCCCGCGCGAAGGAGCAACGACATGACAGCGACGCCAGCGGCGCCGACGGCGCCGGACGTGCCCCGTGACCGACGGCCGGAGGACGAGCGGTACCCCCTGGGCCGGACCTACCTCTACGGCCTGCAGCACATCATGACGATGTACGGCGGCGTCATCGCCCCACCGCTCATCGTGGGTCAGGCCGCGGGGCTGGACGCCGCGCAGATCGGCATCCTCGTCTCCGCCGCGTTGCTCGTCAGCGGGGCGGCCACCATCCTGCAGACCGTCGGGATCCCGTTCTTCGGCTCCCAGCTGCCCCTCGTCCAGGGCATCTCCTTCGCGTCCGTCTCGACGATGGTGGCGGTCGCGACGGGGGACGGCGGGCTCCCGGCGGTCTTCGGCTCGATCATGGTGGCCGGTGCCATCGGCCTGGCGATCAGCCCGTTCTTCGCCCAGGTGATCCGCTTCTTCCCACCCGTCGTCACCGGCACGATCATCACAGTCATCGGCATCTCCCTGCTCCCCGTGGCCGTCCGCTGGATGATGGGCGGCAACGCCGAGGCCGCGGACTGGGGCTCGGTCCCCAACATCACCCTGGCCGTCGTCACGCTGGTCATCGTGCTGGCGCTCAGCCGGTTCCTCCAGGGCACGATCTCGCGCTTGTCGATCCTCCTCGGGCTCGTCATCGGCACCGTGCTCGCCCTGCCGTTCGGCATGGCGGACTTCTCCACGGTCGGGGAGGGGGCCGCGGTGGCGCTGCCCAGCCCGTTCGCGTTCGGGCTGCCGACCTTCCAGGTCGGGGCAGTCATCTCGATGACCATCGTCGTCCTCGTCATCATGACCGAGACGACCGCCGACATCATTGCCGTCGGTGAGATCGTCGGCACCAAGGTGGACGCGCGCCGGGTGGGCGACGGGCTGCGCGCCGACATGGCCGCCACCACCCTCGCCCCGGTGCTCAACACCTTCCCGGCCTCGGCGTTCGCCCAGAACGTCGGCCTGGTGGCGATCACCGGCATCCGGTCCCGCTGGGCGGTGGCCGCCGGGGGGTCGGTGCTCTTCGTCCTGGGCCTGCTGCCGGTGCTCGGCCGGGTCGTGGCCGCCATCCCGATGCCCGTGCTCGGCGGGGCCGGCCTCGTGCTCTTCGGCTCGGTCGCCGCCTCGGGCATCCGCACCCTGTCCCGGGTGGAGTACGACGGGAACCTCAACCTCACCCTGGTCGCGGTGGCCATCTCCTTCGGCGTCATCCCGATCGCCGTCCCGCAGTTCTACGACCGCTTCCCCGAGTGGGTGGGGATGGTCTTCCACTCCGGGATCTCCGCCGCCTCGGTCGTCGCGGTGCTCCTCAACATCCTCTTCAACGAGCTGCGCTGGGGGCGGCGCGCCCACCCCTCGGTGTTCACCGCCGGGTCCACCGCCCGGCTGCGCGTCGCCGAGGAGCAGGAGCGCCGGCGCGCCGAGTACGTCGACCGGCTCGACGCCGACCGCCGGGCCGCCCACCGGGCCCGCCTCAACGCCGACGTGCGGGCGCGCGTGCGCCACGGCCACGGCCGCCGCTCGGGCTGCCTGTCCGCGCTCGACCTCGACGCCGACGGCGTCCCCGACATCCTCCGGCGGAGCACCCGCGACGCCGCCCTGCCCGACCGCGTCCCGGCCGGCGTGCCGGGCACCCGCTGACACCACGACGAAGGAGCTCCCATGGCACTGCCCAGTCCCAGCTACACGGTCACCATGCGGGTGGAGGTGCCGGCCACGCAGCGTGCCACGGGCGACGTCGTCCACGAGGTGACCGCCGCCGGGGCCCTGGTCATGGGCGTGGACATCGCCCAGTCGACCAGCGACACGCTCGTCGTCGACATCACCTGCGACACGGTGGACGGACAGCACGGCCAGCGGGTCGTGGACGCGCTCAATGCCCTGGAGGGCGTGCGGGTGCTCAAGATGTCCGACTCGACCTTCCTCATGCACCTGGGCGGGAAGATCGAGGTCAACCCCAAGGTCCCGCTCAAGACCCGCCGCGACCTCTCCCGCGCCTACACCCCGGGTGTCGCCCGCGTCTGCCTGGCGATCGCCGACCAGCCGGAGGACGCCCGCCGGCTCACCATCAAACGCAACACCGTCGCCGTCGTCACCGACGGGACCGCGGTGCTCGGCCTCGGGGACATCGGCCCGGCCGCGGCGATGCCGGTGATGGAGGGCAAGGCCGCGCTGTTCAAGCAGTTCGCCGGGGTGGACGCCTGGCCGCTGGCGCTCGACACGACCGACACCGAGGAGATCATCCGCGTCGTCAAGGCGATCGCCCCCGGGTTCGGCGGCGTCAACCTCGAGGACATCTCCGCCCCCCGCTGCTTCGAGATCGAGGCCCGGCTGCGCGAGGAGCTGGACATCCCCGTCTTCCACGACGACCAGCACGGCACCGCCATCGTCGTCCTCGCCGCGCTCATCAACGCCCTGCGCGTGGTGGGGAAGTCGATCGAGGACGTGCGGATCGTCGTCTCCGGCGTCGGTGCCGCCGGCTCGGCGATCATCAAGCTCCTCATGGCCCAGGGCGCCCGCGACGTCATCGGGTGCGACCGCAACGGGGCACTGACCGTACAGAGCGCCGGGGCGGACGTCTACCGCCAGTGGATCGTCGAGCACACCAACCCGTCCGCCTTCACCGGCACGCTGCGGGAGGCCCTCGTCGGTGCCGACGTCTTCATCGGGGTGTCCGCGGGCAACATCCTCACCGGCGCCGACATCGCCCGGATGAACGAGGGCGCCGTCGTCTTCGCCCTGGCCAACCCGGTGCCCGAGGTCGACCCGCTCGAGGCCGGGGAGACCGCCGCCGTCGTCGCCACCGGCCGCAGCGACTACCCCAACCAGATCAACAACGTCCTCGCCTTCCCGGGCCTCTTCCGGGGCCTGCTCGACGCCGGCGCGGCGAAGATCACCGACGAGATACTGCGCGTCGCCGCCGTGGCGATCGCCGGCGTCGTCGGCCCGGACGAGCTCAACCCGGCCTTCATCATCCCCGGCGTCTTCGACAGCCGGGTGGCCGAGGCCGTCGCCGAGGCCGTGGCGGCGGAGGGACGCAAGGAGGTCGCCGCGCGGGGCGCCGAGCCGCAGGACTACGACCAGCTCAACCGGGTCGGCCGATGAGGACCTCCCTCGACCCCGCCACGCTCGACACCGTCGAGTCCCACCTCGCCGCCACCGACCGGCACCTGGCCACCGGCTACCCCGGCGACGACGGCTCGCGCCAGCCCGTCCACACCGTCTACGTCCCCGCCGACCGCTACCACGCCGGCCTGGCCCGCGCGTGGGGCGACCGGGCGCGGGAGATCCTCGCCGCCAACGGCGGCACCCAGGCGCTGCTCGCGGCCGTCGGCGTCCGGGAGGACCTGCGCGAGTCCGTCGGCGCCCTGGTGGAGGACAAGCTCGCCCGCGAGCCGGTGGAGGACCTGCGGGTCGACCTCGAGGACGGCTACGGCACCCGGGACGACGAGGAGGAGGACCGCGCGGTCCTCGCGGCGGCCGCCGGGCTGCGCGAGGAGCTCACCGCGGGCACCGCGACCCCGTTCCTCGGCATCCGGGTCAAGTGCCTGGAGCGCGCGACCCGGAGCCGCGGGCTGCGCACCCTGGACCTGTTCGTCAGCGCGCTGGCCACGAGCGGGGAGCTGCCCGACGGCCTCGTCCTCACCCTGCCGAAGGTGACGACGGTCGAGCAGGTCGAGGCCATGGTGCTCGTGTGCGAGCGCCTGGAGGAGGCGCTCGGCCTGCCCGCGGGGCGACTCCGCTTCGAGGTGCAGGTGGAGACCCCCCAGGTCATCCTCGGCGCCGACGGCACGGCGACGGTGGCCCGGATCCTCCACGGCAGCCGGGGCCGGGTGAGCGGCCTGCACTACGGCACCTACGACTACTCCGCCTCCCTCGGCATCGCCGCCGCACACCAGACGCTGGAGCACCCGGCCGCCGACCACGCCAAGGCGGTCATGCAGCTGGCGGCCGCCGGCACCGGTGTCCGGCTGTCCGACGGCTCGACCAACGTGCTGCCGGTGGGGGAGGTGGACCAGGTGCACGCCGCGTGGGCCAACCACGGGCGCCTCGTCCTGCGCTCGCTGGCGCGGGGCTACTACCAGGGCTGGGACATGCACCCCGGGCACCTGCCGAGCCGGTTCGCCGCCACCTACGCCTTCTACCGCGAGGGCTTCGCCCCGGCGGCCCAGCGGCTGCGGGCCTACCTCCACGGCCAGGAGGGCGGGGTCATGGACGAGCCCGCCACCGCCAAGGCGCTGGCGTGGTTCCTCCAGCGCGGCCTGGACTGCGGCGCGCTGACCACCGCCGAGCTGGCCGAGCACGCCGGCTGCGGCCCGGCCGACCTCGCGGGGCTGCTGGGACGGTCACCGGCCTGACCGGGCCTGCCTGCCGCCGGCCTGACCGGGCCATCTCCGGCCCGCCGCCGGCCTGACCGGGCCACCTCCCCGCCGCCGGCCTCGCCATCCCGAGCGGCTGCACCGCCCGACCTCGCCCTCGCGCCTGACCGCCGGCCGGCCCGACCTCACCGCCGACCTCACCGACCGACCGGCCCAGGTGGCGACGAGCCCCGCGCAGGCCCGCCTGCGCGGGGCTCTTGACCGTCTCCGCACCACCCAGTAGTGTTTCGATATAGGGAATCAAAGTTCCACAATGCGAAAGGTGCCGACGATGGCGCAGCACATCCCGTACACGGTGAACTGCTCGATCCTCCTCACCGACCTCCCGCTCCACGAGCGGCCCGCAGCGGCCCGGGCGGCGGGGTTCGACGGCGTGGAGCTGTGGTGGCCCTTCGCCACCTCCACCCCCGCCGCCGACGAGGTCGACGCCTTCGTCCGCGCGATCCGCGACGCCGGCGTCCAGCTCACCGGGCTGAACTTCAACGCCGGCGACATGCCCGGCGGTGACCGGGGCCTGGTCTCGTGGCCGGCGCGCTCGGCCGAGCTGCGCGAGAACCTCGACGTCGTCACCGAGATCGGCGAACGCACCGGCTGCCGCGCCTTCAACGCGCTCTACGGCAACCGGGTCGCCGGGGAGGACCCCGCGGCCCAGGACGCGCTGGGGGCGGAGAACCTCGCCCTCGCCGCCCGGGCCGTCGCCCGCATCGGCGGGACGGTGCTGCTGGAGCCGGTCTCCGGCGCCGACGCCTACCCGCTGCGCACCTCCGGCGACGTCGTCGCGGTGCTGGACCGGGTGCGCGACGAGCACGGCGCCACCAACCTCGGGCTGCTCCTCGACGTCTACCACCTCGCCGTCAACGGCGCCGACGTCGAGGCCGAGATGTCCGCCTACCGCGACCGCATCGCCCACGTCCAGATCGCCGACGCCCCCGGCCGGGGCGCCCCCGGCAGCGGTGAGCTGCCGATCCGGCGCTGGATCGAGGACCTGCGCGCCGGCGGCTACACCGGCCCGATCGGCCTGGAGTACAAGACCGCCGACCCCGACCCCTTCGCCTGGCTCCCGCGCGCGGAGCGCGCGGCGCGCTGAGCCGCCCGGACCCGACCTACGGAAGAGACGCGACATGAGCACCATCGCCTTCATCGGCCTCGGCATCATGGGCAGCCCGATGGCCGTCCACCTGCAGAACGCCGGCCACACCGTCATCGGCTACAACCGCACCCCGGAGAAGACCGGGCCGCTCGTCGCGGCCGGCGGCCGGGCCGCCTCCTCGGTCGCCGAGGCGGTGGCCGACGCCGACGTCGTGGCCGTCATGGTCCCCGACTCTCCCGACGTCACCGAGGTCCTCACCGGTGAGGACGGGGTGTTCGCCGCGGCCCGCCCCGGCACGCTGGTCATCGACTTCTCCAGCATCCGGCCCGACGTCACCGTCCAGCTCGCCGAGCAGGCCCGGGAGCGCGGCTTCCGCTACCTCGACGCCCCCGTCTCCGGGGGCGAGGCCGGCGCGAAGAACGCGGCGCTGTCGATCATGGTCGGCGGCACGGAGGAGGACTTCGCCGCGGCCGAGGAGATCTTCGGGGCCGTCGGCAGGACGGTCGTCCACGTCGGCCCGTCCGGCTCCGGGCAGACCGTCAAGGCCGCCAACCAGCTCATCGTCGCCGGGCACATCGCCCTCCTCGCCGAGGCCGTCGTCTTCCTCGAGGCCTACGGCGTGGACACCACCGCGGCGATCGAGGTGCTCGGCGGTGGGCTCGCCGGCTCGGCCGTGCTCGACCAGAAGGCGGGCAAGATGCTCGACCGCGAGTTCGAGCCGGGCTTCCGCATCGACCTCCACCACAAGGACCTGGGGATCTTCACCTCCGCCGCCCGCGAGCAGGGCGTCGTCGCCCCGATGGGCGCCCTCGTCGCCCAGCTCATGGCCGCCGCCCGCGCCGCGGGCGACGGGTCCCTGGACCACTCCGGCCTCTTCCGCACCACCTCCCGCCTCTCCGGGCGCGAGTGACCACCCCTGAGGAGACACCATGCCCCGCATGAGAGCGGTCGACGCCGCCGTCGCCATCCTGGAGAAGGAGGGCGCCACCCAGACCTTCGGGCTGCCCGGCGCGGCCATCAACCCCTTCTACGACGCCATGCGTAAGCACGGCGGCATCCGCCACGTCCTCGCCCGCCACGTCGAGGGCGCCTCGCACATGGCCGACGGCTACACCCGGGCCGCGCACGGCAACATCGGCGTGTGCATCGGCACCTCGGGACCGGCCGGCACCGACATGATCACCGGCCTGTACGCCGCCTGGGCCGACTCCGTGCCGATCCTGTGCATCACCGGCCAGGCACCGGTGGCCAAGCTCGACAAGGAGGACTTCCAGGCGGTCGACATCGCCTCGATCGCCGCACCGGTGACGAAGATGGCCAAGACCGTCCTCGAGGCCGCCCAGGTCCCCGGCGTCTTCCAGCAGGCCTTCCACCTCATGCGCTCCGGCCGCCCCGGCCCGGTGCTCATCGACCTGCCGCTGGATGTCCAGCTCACCGAGATCGAGTTCGACCCCGACACCTACACCCCGCTGCCCGTCGTGCGGCCGGAAGCCACCCGCGCCCAGGTGGAGAAGGCGCTGGACATGCTCCAGGCCGCCCAGCGCCCGCTCGTCGTCGCCGGCGGCGGGATCGTCAACGCCGGCGCCGAGGCCGAGCTCGTCGAGCTCGCCGAGACCCTCGGCGTGCCGGTCGTCTCCACCCTCATGGGCTGGGGCGCCATCCCCGACGACCACCCGCTGTCCGCCGGCATGGTGGGCATCCAGACCTCCCACCGGTACGGCAACGCGACCTTCCTCGAGTCGGACTTCGTCCTGGGCGTGGGCAACCGCTGGGCCAACCGGCACACCGGCGGCCTGGACACCTACCGGCGCGGCCGCACCTTCGTCCACGTCGACATCGAGCCCACCCAGATCGGGCGCGTCTTCGCCCCCGACTACGGGGTGGTCTCCGACGCCGGGGCATTCCTGCGCACCGCGCTGGAGGTGGCCCGGGAGCGGCGCGCGGCCGGCAGCCTGCCGGACTGGTCGGCGTGGGTGGCCGGTGCCCAGGAGCGCAAGCGCACGATGTACCGCAAGACCCACTTCACGCAGGTGCCGATCAAGCCGCAGCGGGTCTACGAGGAGATGAACCGGGCCTTCGGCCGCGACACCGTCTACGTCACGACGATCGGGCTGTCGCAGATCGCCGGCGCCCAGTTCCTCCACACCTACGCCTCCCGCCACTGGATCAACGCCGGCCAGGCGGGGCCGCTGGGCTGGACCGGCCCGGCCGCCCTCGGGGTGGCCACCGCGCTGCCGGGGAAGAACGTCGTGGCGCTGTCCGGCGACTACGACTTCCAGTTCATGATCGAGGAGCTGGCCGTCGGGGCGCAGCACCACCTGCCCTACGTCCACGTCGTCGTCAACAACGCCTACCTCGGCCTCATCCGGCAGTCGCAGCGCGCCTTCGACATGGACTACCAGGTCTCCCTCGCCTTCGAGAACATCAACTCCGCGGAGACCGACGGCTACGGCGTGGACCACGTCAAGGTCGCCGAGGGGCTGGGCTGCCGGGCGCTGCGGGTCAAGGACCCCGAGGACCTCCAGCCCGCCCTGCTCACCGCCCAGGCCATGGCCGAGGAGCTGCGGGTGCCGGTGGTCGTCGAGGTCATCCTCGAACGGGTCACGAACATCGCCATGGGGGTGGAGCTCGACGGCGTCAACGAGTTCGAGGACCTCGCCCTGTCGGCCTCCGACTCACCCACCGCCATCGCCCTGCTCGACTGACATGACCCACGTCCTGCTCGCCCCCGACAAGTTCAAGGGCTCGCTCACCGCGGCCCAGGTCGCGGCCCACCTCGCCGCCGGCCTGCGCCGCGCCGCGCCCGGCACCACCGTGGACGAGCTGCCCGTGGCCGACGGCGGCGAGGGCACGGTCGCCGCCGCCCTCGCCGCCGGCTACACGCCGGTCGAGCTCCGGGCCACCGGACCGCTCGGGGTGCCCGTCGCCACCCGGTACGCGCGCCGCGGCGACACGGCCGTGGTGGAGATGGCCGCGGTGAGCGGGCTGGAGATGGTCGACCCCACGCCGGCGACGGCCGGGGCGGCCACCTCCCGCGGCGTGGGCGAGCTCATCGCCCACGCCCTGGACGCAGGGGCCCGGACCGTCGTCGTCGGGATCGGCGGGTCGGCGAGCACCGACGGCGGGGCGGGGATGCTCGCCGCGCTCGGCGCCCGCCTCACCGGCCCCCACGGGCCGCTGCCCGACGGCGGCGCCCACCTGCGCGACGTCGTCGCCGTCGACCTCACCGGACTCCACCCCGGCCTGGCCGAGGCGACCGTGAGGCTGGCCAGTGACGTGGACAACCCGCTGCTCGGCCCGGACGGGGCCGCGGCCGTCTACGCACCACAGAAGGGGGCCGACCCGGCCGGGGTCGCCGCGCTGGAGGCGGGGCTCGCGGCGTTCGTCACCGCCCTGGAGCGCGCCGGGGTCCCCGGCGCGCGCGACCTGGCGCAGGCCCCCGGCGCGGGCGCCGCCGGGGGAGTGGGGTACGCCTGCCTCCTCCTCGGCGCCGACCGCCGACCGGGGATCGAGGAGGTCCTCGCGCTCACCGGCTTCGCCGACCGCCTCGCCGGGGCCGACCTCGTCGTCACCGGCGAGGGCAGCCTCGACGAGCAGTCGCTCCACGGCAAGGCCCCGGTCGGGGTGGCGCGCGCCGCCGCCCGGGCCGGGGTCCCCACGGTCGCCGTCTGCGGCCGGTCCACGCTCACCGCCGCCCAGGCCCGCGCCGCGGGCCTGCGGTCCGTCTACGCTCTGAGCACGCTCGAGCCGGACACCACCCGCTCCATCGCCGCGGCCGGGCCGCTGCTCGAGCGCCTCGCGGCCACCATCGCCACCGAGCACCTCGTCCCCACGGAGACGCCATGAGCACCGACCACGACCTCGTCGTCCGCGCCGCCCGCGCCGTCACCCCGGAGGGGGTTCGCGGCGTCGAGGTCGGCGTCGACGGCGGGCGGATCACCGCCGTCACCCCGCTCGGTGCGGGACTGCGCGGCAGCGACACCCTCGAGCTCGCCGCCGACGAGGTGCTCCTGCCCGGTCTGGTCGACACCCACGTCCACGTCAACGAGCCGGGCCGTACCGAGTGGGAGGGCTTCGCCTCCGCCACCCGCGCGGCCGCCGCCGGCGGGGTGACGACGATCATCGACATGCCGCTCAACTCCATCCCCCCGACCACCACCGTGGCGAACCTGGAGGTCAAGCGGGAGCGGGCGGCGCGCTCGGCCCACGTCGACGTCGGCTTCTGGGGCGGGGCGGTGCCCGGCAACAACGCCGACCTGGCCCCGCTGCACGAGGCCGGCGTCTTCGGTTTCAAGTGCTTCCTCATCGACTCCGGGGTGCCCGAGTTCGGGCACCTGTCGCCCGCGGAGCTGCGCACCACCCTGGAGACGCTCACCGACCTGGGCGCCCTGCTCATCGTCCACGCCGAGGACCCGGCCACCGTCGCCGGCGCCCCGCAGCCGCACGGCCGCCGCTACGCCGACTTCCTCGCCTCCCGGCCCCCGGCGGCGGAGTCCTCGGCCGTCGCCCTCGTGCTCGAGGCGGCCCGCGCCACGGGCGGCCGGGCCCATATCCTCCACCTGTCCGACGCCGACTGCCTGCCGCTCGTCGCGGCGGCCCGCGCCGACGGCGTGCGGGTCACCGTGGAGACCTGCCCCCACTACCTCACGCTCTGCGCCGAGGACGTGCCCGACGGCGCGACCTCCTACAAGTGCTGCCCGCCCATCCGCGGCACCGACAACCGCGACCGGCTGTGGCAGGGCCTGCTCGACGGTGTCATCGACGTCGTCGTCACCGACCACTCCCCGTCCACCCCCGACCTCAAGGCGCTGGACACCGGCGACTTCGGCACGGCGTGGGGCGGGGTCGCCTCCCTCCAGCTCGGCCTCGCGGTCGTGTGGACCGAGGCCCGCCGCCGGGGAGTGCCGCTGGAGTCGGTCGTACAGTGGATGTCCGCCGGCACCGCCGACCTCGTCGGACTGTCCCGCAAGGGAGCCATCGCCCCCGGCCGCGACGCCGACCTCGTCGTCTTCGCCCCCGACGAGCGCGTGGTGGTCGACCCGGCGCGGCTCTACCACCGCAACCCGGTCACCCCCTACGCCGGCCGCGAGCTCACCGGCGCGGTACGGCGCACCCTGCTGCGCGGCCGGGAGGTCACCGAAACCCCCGCCGGCACCCTGCTCCACCGCGCGGAGCGCACCGTCCAGACCGTCCCGTCCCACGAGGAGGACCGCCGATGACCCGGCTCAGCCCCGGCGACACCGCCCCCGACTTCACCCTGCCCGCCGCCGACGGCAGCACCGTCGCCCTGGCCGACGTCCTGGCCGAGGCACGCGAGGGCGTCGTCGTGTACTTCTACCCGAAGGCCGGTACCCCCGGCTGCACCACCGAGGCCTGCGACTTCCGCGACAACCTCGCCTCGCTCAAGGGGGCCGGCTACACCGTGCTGGGGGTCTCCACCGACCCGATCCCCGACCTCCGGGCCTTCGCCGCCGCCGAGCACCTCACCTTCCCGCTGCTCTCCGACGCCGACCACGCCGTGGCCGAGGCCTACGGCACGTGGGGGCCCAAGACGGTCGACGGACGGACCTTCGACGGTGTCCACCGCTCCACCTTCGTCATCGACCCGGACGGCACGATCCGCTCCGCCCAGTACGACGTCCAGGCCCAGGGCCACGTCGCCGCCCTGCGCG
>NZ_CALGNQ010000034.1 GCF_937958535.1 uncultured Georgenia sp.
TGCCGTTGTGCTCGCCCGGCTCCCAGATGTCGAGCTCGGGGCGCACCAGGGTCAGCGCCATGGGCAGCCCGTAGCCGCTGATCGACTTCGACAGGGTGATGATGTCGGGCACGATGCCGGCCTCCTCGAAGCTGAAGAAGCCGCCGGTGCGGCCACAGCCCATCTGGATGTCGTCGACGATGAGGAGGATGTCGTGCTCGCGGCACAGCTCGGCGAGCCGGCGCAGCCACTCGGCGCGTGCGGCGTTGATCCCGCCCTCCCCCTGGACCGTCTCGACGATGACGGCGGCCGGCGTGTTCAGCCCGCTCCCGCCGTCGCTGAGGAGACGCTCGAGGTAGAGGAAGTCCGGGACGTCCCCGTCGAAGTAGTCGTCGTAGGGCATCGGCGTGGCGTGGACCAGCGGGATTCCCGCGCCGTCACGCTTCATGGCGTTCCCGGTGACCGCCAGCGCGCCGAGGGTCATGCCGTGGAAGGCGTTGGTGAAACTGATGACCGACTCGCGGCCGGTCACCTTGCGGGCGAGCTTGAGCGCCGCCTCGACGGCGTTGGCCCCGCCCGGGCCGGGGAAGACCACCTTGTGGTCCATGCCGCGGGGCCGCAGGATCTGCTCGGCGAAGGTGCGGAGGAACTCCTCGCGGGCAGCGGTGAACATGTCCAGGGAGTGCACGACGGCGTCGCGGGCGAGGTAGTCGAGCAGCACCTTCTTCAGCGCCGGGTTGTTGTGCCCGTAATTGAGCGAGCCGGCGCCGGCGAAGAAGTCGATGTAGGCGTTTCCGTCCGTGTCGTACATCGTCGCGCCCACGGCGCGGTCGAAGGTGACCGGCCAGGACCGCGAGTAGCTGCGGACCTGGGACTCGAGCTCCGTGGGCGTGGTGATCGTCATCGGGAGTGAATGCCTTTCGGTGGGGTGGCGCGGTCGCGCCGGGACGTGCGGGGGTCAGCTCTCGGTCGTGGGCAGGGGGCCGATCCTCACCAGCCCTTCGGCGTCGTGTCCGTCCGGGAAGTGGTCGGCGGCGAACAGCTCCGAGCGGACGACCTCGGCGCCGTGCTCGCGGGCGAAGCGGGCGAACAGCCGCTGCGAGGCGGTGTTGTCCGCGGTGATGGTGGCCTCGAGCCAGCGCGACCCGACCGTGACGTCGGCGAGCAGCCGACCGGCCACCCGGCGGCCGCGCACGGCCGGGTCGACCGCGACCTGCCACACGAAGAGCGTGTCGGGCGCCTCGGGCCGCCGGTAGCCCAGGACGAAGCCGACGACCTCCCCCTCGACCACGGCGACCCGGCAGGTCCGCGCGAAGTCGCGGGCGAAGAGCAGGTAGGCGTAGGAGGTGTTGAGGTCCAGGGAGCCGGAGTCGCGGGCCAGGCGCCACATGTGGGCGCCGTCCGCGAGGGTCGGGGGCCGGAGGAGGAGCGGAGTGTCAGGCTCGGGGTCGTCGGACGAGGCGGCGCCGGCGCCGGGCTCGCCCTGCGGGACACGGGGTACTGCTGGTGTTGTCTGGGGCATACGGCACGCCACAGTAACGAGACCGCCCGCGGTCCGAAACCGGGGACGGGGCGTGCGGCGCCGTCGTCGCCGCCGCGGGCCGGGGTGGGCGAGGCCGGGATACCGCTGCCAGGGCGCGGGAAGGTCGTGACGTCGGCGGGTCCGGGAACCGCCCCGAAAATGGCGTCCACATGGTGAGATCTTTACCTGTCGACGATCTGGCGAGGGTGGGTATGGGCCGGCCCTCACCGGGCGTTGACCGTCGGGACCTCAGCCGCGCGCCCCCGCCGCGTCGGAGGAGCGGTCGTCCGACCGGGCGCCGTCGCGTTCGGCTCGCCGCCGCGCCCGCTCCAGGGCCCGCCGGCGCTGCTCCTTGGCCTCCTCCTCGAGCTGGGTGGCGCGCTCCTCGTCCCGGGTGAGGTTGACGCCGGACTCGGCGTCGAAGACGTGCATCTCGGCCGGGTCGAACCACAGCTCGGCCCGGTCGCCGGCGCGGACGGTGCTCACCGAGTCGAGGGAGATGATGAGCTGGGAACGCATCCCCTCGCCGTCCAGGTCGCGGTCGAGCTGCTCGAGCTGGTCACGCACGGCCTCGTGCGTCTCGAAGGGGATGTAGGCGTAGAGCACCTCGCCGAGCCACTCGGTGACGTCGACGTCCGCCTCGAACCTCACCCCGCGGGAGGCGCGGTCGGAGTCGAGGGTGTCGGCGTCCTCGAAGGAGTCGGGCCGGATGCCGACGATGACGATCTCCCGGTCACCGACCGCCGCGCGCAGGCGGTCGTCCATGGGCACCTCGGCCACCGGCAGGCGCAGCACGTCCCCCTCGACGACACCGGGCAGGAAGTTCATCGGCGGGGAGCCGATGAACCCGGCGACGAAGAGGTTGACCGGCTGGTCGTACAGGCCGCGCGGGCTGGCCACCTGCTGCAGCTCACCGCGGCGCAGCACGGCCACCCGGTCGCCCAGCGTCATCGCCTCGGTCTGGTCGTGGGTGACGTAGACGGTCGTCGTCGCCAGGTTGCGCTGCAGCCGCGCGATCTCCGTGCGCATCTGCCCGCGGAGCTTGGCGTCGAGGTTGGACAGCGGCTCGTCGAAGAGGAATGCCTTGGCCCGCCGCACGATGGCCCGGCCCATCGCCACCCGCTGCCGCTGCCCGCCGGAGAGGTTGGCCGGCTTGCGCTCGAGGTGCTCGTCGAGCTCGAGCAGGGCCGAGGCCTCCCGCACCCGCTCGTCGATCTCCTGCTCGCTGTACTGGCCCTTCGTCAGCCGCAGCGGGAAGGCGATGTTCTCGTAGACGGTCAGGTGGGGGTAGAGGGCGTAGTTCTGGAAGACCATCGCCAGGTCCCGGTCCCGCGGCGCCTTGTCGTTGACGACCTCGTCACCGATGCGCAGCTCACCGTCGGTGATGTCCTCCAGGCCGACGATCATCCGCAGCAGGGTGGACTTCCCACACCCGGACGGGCCGACGAGGATGACGAACTCGCCGTCGGCGATGTCGAGGCTGACGCCCTTGACGGCGGTGAAGCCGTCCGGGTACGTCTTCACGACGTTGTCGAGGGTGATCGATGCCATGGGGACTCCTTCGATCCGTTGCGGGCCTCAGCCCTTGACTGCGCCCTGGGTGAGGCCGGAGACGATGCGCCGCTGGAAGAGCAGGACGACGACCACCACCGGCACCGTGACGACGATGGCGGCCGCCGAGATGGACCCGGTCGGCTCCTCGAACTGCGAGGCACCGGTGAAGAAGGACAGCGCCGCGGGGACCGGCCGGGCGGCGCTCGTCGAGGTGAGCGAGATGCCGTAGACGAAGTCGTTCCACGCGATGAAGAACGCGATGATCGCGGTGGTGAACACACCCGGTGCGGCGAGCGGGACGACCGCCTTGCGGAAGGCCTGGAACGGCGTGGCGCCGTCCACCTGCGCGGCCTGCTCCAGCTCCCAGGGGATCTGCCGGAAGAACGCCGCGAGCGTCCAGATGGAGATGGGCAGGGTGAGCGACAGGTAGGGGATGACGAGGCCCGGCCACGTGTCGTACAGCCCGATCGAACGCCACAGGTTGAACAGCGGGGTGACGATCGAGACCACCGGGAAGACCGACACCGCCAGCGCCGTGGTGAGGATGACCCGCTTGCCGCGGAAGTCGAGCCGGGCGATCGCGTAGGCGCACAACGTCGCGAGCACCACGGCGATGAAGGTGGAGATGAGGGAGATCCCGATCGAGTTGCGTAGCGAGGGGAGGAAGAGGTCCTGCGCACCGCCGCCCGGCGCGAGGATCGCCTCGTAGTTCTCCCACGTCCACTCCTCAGGCAGGAAGGTCCCGGAGAAGAGACCGGCCTGGGTCTTGAACGACGTCGCGAGGATCGACGCCACCGGGAACAGCGACCAGATGAGCACGAAGGCGGTGATGAGCACCCAGCCGACCTTCTGGCGCGTCGTCATGCCCCGCATCAGCTGCCTCCCCTCGTCCCGGCGAGATCCACCTTGAAACCCTTGATGGCGATCCCGGCGATGATGAGCACGCAGAGGAACAGGAGCACCGAGATCGCCGAGCCGAGCCCGATCTCCAGCCGCCCGATCGAGGTGTTGTAGGCGAGCAGCGACAGCACCTCGGTGTTGTTGGCACCCTGCGTCATGATGTAGACGTTGTCGAAGATCCGGAAGGCCTCCAGCGCCCGGAAGAGCACCGCGACCATGATCGCGGCCTTCATGTTCGGCAGGATCACCCGGCGCATCACCTGCCAGCCCGTCGCGCCGTCGACCTTGGCCGCCTCCTCCAGGTCCCCGGGCACCTGTGCGAGCCCGGAGAGGAGGAGCAGGGAGATGAACGGGGTCGTCTTCCACACCTCGGAGGCGATGATGACGAAGAGCGAGGTGTTCTGGTGGGCGAACCAGTTGAGGTTCTCGGTGATGCCGGGCAGCCAGCTGAACCAGTTGTTGACGTATCCACCGGAGTTGATGTCGAAGGCGTAGAACCAGGCGAAGGCCGAGACCACGGTGATGATGCCGTACGGCACGAGGATCGCGGTGCGGATGAGGCCGCGCAGCCGGGTGATCGCCCGGTGCATGACCAGGGCGAGGAGGAAACCGAGCACCAGCTCGACGAGCACGGTGACGACGGTGATGAACCCGGTGACCGCCAGCGACTGCCAGAACGTCGGGTCGCCGAGGACGACGCGGTAGTTGCGGAACCAGACGAGCTCGGTCTCGTCCGGGGCGGTGAGACGCAGGCTGAAGAGCGAGTCGTACAGCGCCTGGAGGATCGGGTACAGCGTGACCGCGAGCATGATGACGAACGCGGGGCCGGCCAGGTACCAACCGAGCCGGGCCTCGGAGCGGGAGCGGTCCGACCCGCGGCGACGACGCGGGCGGGCGTCCGGCCGCGCCGTCGGCGCGTCGGGCCGCTGCCCTGCCGCGGGGCGGGCCGCTGGGACGTTGGAGCTCATAGCAGCCTCTCGTCTCGCAGGACCGCGGTGATGAAGTCCGCCGACGACGCGGGGGTGGTCTCGGGGTCGACGGCGGCCGGCGGGTGCCAGGTCTCCTGGATCCCGATGGACACCTCGTTGTAGAAGGGGGTCTGTGGGCGGGGCACCGCCAGCTCGAGGGACTCGCGGATGACGTCGGCCATCGGGAAGTCCTCGGCGATCCGCTCGTCGTCGTAGGCGGACACCGACGACGGCGGGTTGCCGTTGGTGAGGAAGTACTCCGCCTGGTGCTCGGGGCGGACGATGCAGGCCACGGCGTCGTAGGCGAGGTCGACGTGGTCGCTGAACGCCCCCACCCCGAGGTTGATCCCGCCCACCGGTGGAGCGGCCTCGGTGCCCTCGTCCATCCGCGGGTAGACCGCCCAGCCGATGTCCTCGACGATCTCCGGGTTCGACTCGTTGATCGCCGGCCACACGAACGGCCAGTTGACCATGAAGGAGCCGGAGTCCCCGCGGAAGAGAATCATCGAGGCGTTCTCGTCCGCCGTGGGGAAGCCGGAGCCGGCCAGGCCCTCCTGGCCGATCCGCCGCAGGACCTCCGCGGCCGCCCGCCCGGCGTCGGAGTCGAGGTCGAGCTCGACCTCGTCCGACGGAGCCTCGGGGTTCGCGATGATCTGCCCGCCGGCGGAGGCGACGAGGGCGTTGACCCACACGGTGAGCGACTCGTTCTTCGTGCCCTGCACCCCGAGCAGGCGGTCCTGCTCGGTCGCCGCCTCGATGAGCTGCTCCCAGGTGACCGGCTGCTCCATGTCCAGGCCCGCCTGCTCGGCCACCGACCTGCGGTACCACAGGAGCTGGGTGTTGGCCCAGAACGGGACGCTGACGAGCTCACCGTCCCAGGTGGCGGAGTCCACCGCGCCCTGGACGATGTCCTCCGTGTCCTGCAGCTCCTCGGGGACGGGGGCGAGGAAGTTCGCCGCCGCCATCTCCGGGATGAAGGGCGGGTCGAGGCTCATGATGTCGATCGAGGAGTCCGAGGCGGCGAGGCGCCGCGCCAGCTGCTCGCGCTGGGAGGCGGCGTCGCGCGGCAGGAGGGAGGTCTCGATCCGGTACTCGCCCTCGGCCTCCTCGGTGCAGATGCGGGCGATCTCCTCCTGGCCGCCGTTGTCCGGGTTGATGTACCAGGTCAGCGTGGGTGGTCCCGACTCACCGGCACAGGCGCCCACGGTGGCCGCCGCCAGTCCGAGCGTCAGGACCGAGAGTGTGGTCCGAGGTCGTCGCACGTACCCCTCCTCCGCGGTCCAGCCGGTCCGCCGTGACCGGCTCAGGAGCCAGACAACACCGTGCGCGGCGGGCTCGCATCCGGAGAGGCACCAGGGCCCCTGGTGGAGCCCCGGCACGGGGCGGTGCGTGCCCTAGGCGCCGCCCTGACCGGCGTTCGCTCGACCCCTGGCACGTGTACCTCGACCCGGGCAGTGCCGGCGTGGTCGAGGCCTGGCGTGATGGCGTGGTCGATGCCTGCCGGGACGGCGACCGTGGCCGTGGATGCGCCCGCGCGGCGCCCAGGCGGGCCGGTGCGGGCGGCGGTGGCCGGTCAGCGGTCCGTGCGCTGCTGTGGTGCGGCCGGCTCCTCATGGCCGGACGGCTCGTCGGCGTCCTCCGCGGTGTCCGGCTGCTGTGACGGTGCGGCGGCGGAGGCGGTGTCCGTCCCTTCGTCCAGGGGCGGCAACTCGGCGGTGGCGTTCGGGTCGTCCGTCTCCTCGTGCGCCGCGGCCTCCTCGTCCGCCGCCTCGCCGGGCTCCGGGGTCCAGTCCTCCGCCCGGCCCGGCACGACGACGGGTTCGCGGTACCCGATCGGCTCGGCGTGGCGCACCTGCTCGGCGAGGTCCTCGAGCATCCCGACGGCGTCGGCGACGATGTGCTCGTCCCCGGTGTTGACGCCGTGCATGAGCCAGCGGGCCAGGGCGACCTCACCGACGAGCTGGGCGCGGTCGAGCAGGTAGCTGTCGGCGTTCTCCGGGCGGGCCAGCGCGTAGGCCTCCTCGATGGCGTCGAGGCTCTCCTCGGGAGCGCCGGCGAGCAGCCAGGCCAGGTCCACGGCGGGGTCGCCCACGTGCGCGGCGGCGAAGCTGAGCATCGCGGTGACCTCGCCGTCCAGGACGAGGATGTGCTCCTCGGTGAGGTCGCCGTGCACCGGGGTGGTGCGGAAGCGCCACAGTGCCACGTCCTCCAGCGCCCGCTCCCAGCGCTCCAGGACCACGGCGGGCACGTGCCCGGTACGCGCGGCGGCATCGACCTCGGCGAGCAGTCGGCGGCGGTACTCCTCGGCGTCGTAGCTCGGCAGCCCGGCGTCCTCGACCACCCGGGCGGGCAGCTCGTGCAGCGCGGCCAGGCAGCGTCCCAGGTCGGCCGCGAGCCCCGGACCGGGGGCGAGTCGCTCGAGGTCCAGCGGACGGCCGCGCAGCTGGCGGTAGACCATCGCGCGTCCGCCCTCGGGCAGCGCGGCGAACCCGGCCGGCTCCGGCACGGTGAACGGCAGCGCGCCGGCCCGCACCTGGGCGGCGAGGTTGGCGAGCAGCTCCACCTCCGCCTCGAGGGCCGCACCGGCGGAGGCGTGCAGCGGGCAGCGCACCACCCAGTGACGGCCGCCGGAGTCGAGCACCCCGGTCACCTGGAAGTCGGCGCTCGTGGACTGTGGTGACCGGGTCGACACGACGTCGAGACCCGGCACCGCCGCGGTGGCGAGTGCCGCCAGAGCGAGAGGAGATCTGCGAGCCACGCCCCCACCGTAGAACGCCCGCGTCCGTGGCACCCGTGGCGGCGCGCCGGATCGTCCCCGCCCGGTACGGTGCGGACGTGGCACTCACCAGGCTCCCGCTGGCCCGCACGACCATCGACGCCGACGGCGCATCCCGCACCCGTCCCGGGCTCCTCGAGGAGCTGCGCGCCGCTGTGACGACGCGGGTGGTGCTCGTCCACCGCGGCCTCGTCGGTGCGGACGAGGCCGGGCTCACCCTGCTCGACGCCGCGCGGGTGCCGGTCCAGGCGTGGACGCCGGAGCAGGTGCACTACCTCGGCCGGGAGGGTGCCGAGCGGTTCGTCGCCCTCGTGCTGCCCGACCACCTCGGCGCCGAGCGGGACCTCGACGGCGCACCGGTCGACACCGACGCCCCGCTCGTCCGGCTGGTGGCCGGGGTCGACTTCCACCATCTGCGCGACGTCGGGGACCGGCTGAGCGACCGTGACGCCGGGCTGGCCACGACGGCCGTGGCGCTCGCGGCGTGGCACGAGCGCCACCCGCGGTGCCCCCGGTGCGGGGAGGCGACCGAGGTGGTCGACGCCGGCTGGGTGCGGCGCTGCACCGTGGACCACTCGCTGCACTACCCGCGCACCGACGCGGCGGTGATCATGGCCGTCGTGGACGCGGAGGACCGTATCCTGCTCGGCCACGCCGCGCACTGGCCCGAGCGGCGCTTCTCCACCCTCGCCGGCTACGTCGAGCCGGGGGAGGCGCTCGAGGCGGCGGTGCGCCGGGAGGTCGCCGAGGAGACCGGGATCCGCGTGGGGGAGGTCCGGTACGAGGGCAGCCAGCCCTGGCCCTTCCCGTGCTCGCTGATGATGGCCTTCCGCGCCGAGGTGGCCGCCGGCACCGGCACCGAGATCGAGGTGGACGGCGTCGAGCTCACCGACGCCCGGTTCTTCACCCGCGCCGAGCTGGCCGCTGCGGTCGGTGCGGGCGAGGTGCACCTGCCGATGCGGTCCTCGATCGCGCGCTCACTCATCGAGGACTGGTTCGGCGGCCCGCTGCCCGACCGGAACGCTCGCTGAGCCCGCGCCCGGACGTGGCGCGGTGGCGGGCTCAGCCCAGCCGGCGGCGGACCTCGGCGAGGGACGGGTTGGTCGCGGCCGAGCCGTCCGGGAAGAGCACCGTCGGCACGGTCCGGTTGCCGTCGTTGACCTGCTCGACGAACTGCGCGGCCTCCGGCTCCTCCTCGATGTTCACCTCGCGGTAGCCGATGCCCTCGGCCTCGAGCCGGCTCTTCAGCCGACGGCAGTATCCGCACCAGGAGGTGGTGTACATCGTGACGGTGCCGGGAGCGGGCGTCGTCGTGGTCATCGTCTCTCCTCGTCGTGGACAAGTGTCGTCGAGTGTGGAGAACGGTGAGCGGGTGTCGGATATTTCCGTCCGTCAGGCGGTCGCGTAGCTCTTGAGGTTGGCGAAGGCCTCCATCGCGACCGGTCCCAGCTCGCGGCCGACGCCGGAGCGTTTCGTCCCGCCGAAGGGCAGCGTCGACGGCGCGGCGAGCCATCCGTTGATGCCCACGCCCCCGACGTCGAGACGTCGGGCGACGCCCCGGGCGGCGTCGAGGTCCGCGGAGAAGACGGTGCCGTTCAACCCGTAGGGCGAGCTGTTGGCGAGCTCGACCGCGGCGTCGGCGTCGGCGACGCGGTAGACCATGCCCAGGGGGCCGAAGGCCTCCTCGTGGTAGACCCGCATCTCCGGGGTGATGTCGGTGATGACGGCGGGCCGGAAGAAGGCGCCCGGGCCGTCGGTCTGACCCCCGGGCACGAGGACGGTCGCGCCCTTGGCGACCGCGTCGTCGTACTGCGCCTGGAGGCGCTCGACCGCCTGCGCGCTGGACAGCGGACCCACGGTGGTGGCCGGGTCGAAGGGGTCGCCCACCGTCTGCTCGGCGAAGATCGGGGTGTAGGCCGCGAGGAAGTCCTCGGCGACGGCGTCCGTGACGATGACGCGCTTGGGCGCGATGCATGCCTGCCCGTTCAGCAGGAGCCGGCCCTGGGCGGCAGTCGCTGCGGCCGCCGGGACGTCGGCGTCGTCGAGCACGATGAACGGGTCCGAACCGCCGAGCTCCAGCACCACCGGCTTGATGTGGCGACCGGCCTGCTCACCGACGGCCGCACCGGCCCGGTCCGAGCCGGTGAGGGTGACGGCACGGACCCGCGGGTCGGCGATGAGACGGGAGACCTGCTCGGGGGAGAGCAGCACCGTGCGGTAGACGTCGGCCGGGAAACCCGCCTCCCGCATGAGGCCGTCGAGGAGCAGCGTCGAGCCAGGAGTGATCTCCGAGGGCTTGAGCAGCACCGTGTTGCCGAGCATGAGGTTCGGGGCGGCCGCCCGTGCTGCCTGGTACAGGGGCAGGTTCCACGGCTCGATGCCGAGCACGACGCCGACCGGTTCCCGACGGGTCACTGCCGTGGAGAAGCCAGGCACGGTGGCGGGCACGTCGGCCAGCAGCGCGGGGCCGTGGTCGGCCAGGTAGGTGAAGACGTCGACGACGGTGCTCACCTCGAGCATCGAGTGGGCCAGCGGCTTTCCCATCTCCCGGGTCGACTGCCGGGCCAGCTCCTCGGCGTTGTCCTCGGCCAGCGCGGCGAAGCGCCGGAAGCACTCGACGCGCTCCTCCAACGAGGTCTCGCGCCATCGCGCGAAGGCCGCGTGGGCACGGGCAAGTGCGTCCTCCATCTCGTCGTCGGAGAGGGTGGGAAAGGTGCGGAGCAGCCGACCCGTGGCCGGGTCGAGGCTGCGGTAGGTACGGGTGGCACGGTCCGTGGTGGTACGCATCGCTCTCCTCTCGTGTGGGGGAGCCGCTGAGCGCGCCTGCACCGGCACCCGCCGCCCCCCGTGTGCCACGGGTGAATCTATCCACAGCCACGGACGCCAGGGGCGGTGTGTCGGCGGGAGTTGGGAGACTGGGGGGCGATGACCACGATCCCCAGCAGCGAGGAGCTCCTCGAGGCGTTGGACGAGGACCAGCGCGCCGTCGCCCAGCATCTCACCGGACCCCTGTGTGTGCTCGCCGGCGCCGGCACCGGCAAGACCCGCGCCATCACCTACCGGATCGCCCACGGGGTGCGGTCCGGCGTCTACAACCCGACCACCGTGCTCGCCGTGACCTTCACCGCGCGGGCAGCGGGGGAGATGCGGTCGCGGCTGCGCGACCTCGGCGTCGGCGGCGTCCAGGCGCGCACGTTCCACGCCGCGGCGCTGCGCCAGCTGTCCTACTTCTGGCCCAACGCGATCGGTGGCGGGCTGCCCAAGCTCCAGGAGCACAAGGCGCCCCTCGTCGCCGAGGCCTCCGGCCGGCTCGGCCTCGACGTCGACCGGGTGAGCATCCGCGACCTGGCTGCCGAGATCGAGTGGGCCAAGGTCAGCCTCGTCACCGCCGAGGACTACGTCGCCCGCGCCGCCTCCGCCGGCCGGGAGGAGGCGCCCGCGGGGCACGACCGTGCCACGGTCGCCCGCCTCATCGAGGTCTACGAGGACGTCAAGACCGAACGCGGCGCCATCGACTTCGAGGACGTCCTCCTCCTCATGGTCGGCATCCTCGAGGAGCGGGAGGACATCGCCGCCGAGGTGCGCCGCCAGTACCGCCACTTCGTCGTCGACGAGTACCAGGACGTCTCGCCGCTGCAGCAGCGGCTGCTCGACCTGTGGCTGGGGGACCGGCGCGAGCTGTGCGTCGTCGGCGACGTCTCCCAGACCATCTACTCCTTCACCGGTGCCACGCCGGACTTCCTCACCCAGTTCCCGCGTCGCTTCCCGGAGGCGGCGGTGGTCCGCCTGGTCCGCGACTACCGCTCCACGCCGCAGGTGGTGTCCCTGGCCAACAGCGTGCTCGAGCGTGCCGGCCGGCACCGGTCCAGCGCAGCGGTCCGTCTCGTGGCCCAGCGCCCGTCGGGCCCCGCGGTGCGGTTCGAGGTCTTCGACGACGACGTCGCCGAGGCCGCCGGGGTGGCCACCCGGATCGCCGCGCTGGAGAAGTCCGGGGTGCCGCGCAGCGAGATCGCCGTGCTCTACCGCACCAACGGCCAGGCAGAGGCGCTGGAGCAGGCGCTCGCGCAGGCCGGGATCGGGTACCTCGTCCGCGGCGGGGAGCGGTTCTTCTCCCGCCGGGAGGTGCGGGAGGCGATGGTGCTGCTCCGCGGGGCGGCCCGGACGATGGCGGGGCACGCGATGCCCGAGGCCGTGCGCGACGTCCTCGCGGGTGTCGGCTGGTCGCCCGAGCCGCCGGCCGCGCGCGGTGCCGTGCGCGAGCGGTGGGAGTCGCTGCAGGCGCTCGTCGCCCTCGCCGACGACCTCGCCGTCACCCGGGGTGCAGACCTCGCCGCCCTCGTCGCCGAGCTGGAGGAGCGGGCCGGCGCCCAGCACGCCCCGACCGTCTCCGGGGTCACTCTCGCCTCTCTCCACGCCGCCAAGGGCCTGGAGTGGGACGCCGTGTTCCTCGTCGGCGCGAGCGAGGGCCTGCTGCCGATCTCGCTCGCCGAGACCGAGGAGGCCATCGCGGAGGAGCGGCGGCTGCTCTACGTCGGGATCACCCGGGCGCGGGAGCACCTCATGCTCTCCTACGCGCGGGCCCGCACCGTGGGTGGCCGGGCCACCCGCAAGCCCTCCCGGTTCCTCGACGGCCTGTGGCCCGAGGACGGCGACGGACGCCGCCGTCCTGCGGTGCGACGGGAGCGGCGCGACCGGGTGGCCGAGCTGGCCGAGCACGACCCCGAGGGCGCCGCGCTCTTCGAGCGGCTGCGCGCCTGGCGCGGCCAGGTGGCCTCGGCGATGGGCAAGCCGCCGTACACCGTCCTGCACGACACCACCCTCGCGGCCATCGCCGAGGCCCGGCCCAAGGACCTGCGCCAGCTCGGGTTCCTCCGGGGCATCGGTGCGGCCAAGCTCCAGGCGTACGGGCCGGCGGTGCTCGCGATCGTCCGCGGCGAGGAGGTCGTTGTCCCCCCGCCGGGGGCGTGACCAGGATTTACCTGGCGAAAGCCGCGAGTTCCCGCGGTTTCCACACCCGGGTGGCGGCGCGGGGAAATCTCTTCGATAAATACCTTGCCCGCCGCTCCGGAGCGGGCGTAGTGTCCTGTTCGTCCGTGACCGAAACGGGACCTGTGCCTAGCCAGCACGTGAGGGTCCCCCGTGCGAAGGGGAGGTGAACTGCAGTGACCATCATCCGACTGCTGGATGCCGCCGGCCGAGCTCTCGGCGCGCGCGCTGGTCGATCCGCGTTCACCGCGGCACCCGCCCGCCTTCGCCGAGCACCTGTCGGCAGTGCCGCAGGCAGCCTGTTCCGGACGCTGTAGAACCGCACACGTTCTCCGCCGGACCGCGCTGCTCCAGACCGCGGTCCGCCCCTCCCGGGGAATCG
The DNA here is from genome assembly GCF_937958535.1 of uncultured Georgenia sp. Classification (GTDB taxonomy): domain Bacteria; phylum Actinomycetota; class Actinomycetes; order Actinomycetales; family Actinomycetaceae; genus Oceanitalea. The sequence continues at coordinate 13,068 of NZ_CALGNQ010000034.1, forward strand.
CCGCTGGTCCTGTCCAGACCCGGTATTCGCACTCACGGAGACAAGTCGTGCAACTCACCACCCTTCTCGACCGACTGAGCCAGGGGTCGTCGCAGTCGTGGCCGCTCCCGGAGGAGCCGGACCTCTCGCTGGTCGAGCCGACCGTCGTCGCCCCGTGCCAGGAGGCGGAGGACCCCGACCTCTGGTTCGCGGAGCGGCAGGCGGACGTCGAGTTCGCCAAGGCGCTGTGCCGCAGCTGCCCTGTCCGCGAGGCCTGCCTCGCCGGTGCCATCGAGCGCGCCGAGCCGTGGGGCGTCTGGGGCGGCGAGGTGTTCATCGGCGGCCAGGTCGTGCCGACCAAGCGGGGACGGGGACGTCCGCGCAAGCAGCAGCCGGCGGCGTGAGGACCTAGCCGCCGACGGCGACGGTCCTCACCTCCGCAGGAAGGCCGGTGCACCCGCAGTGCGGGTGCACCGGCCACTGCTGTGTCTGCGGTACCGGCCGGCGGGCGTCGACCACGAGGCTCGTGCCGGCAGCCGCCACCGGGCGCCGGTCGAGGAAGGCGAGCACCTGGCCGACCGCGGTCGCCGCCGCCAGCAGCGCGGTGCACGCCTCCACACCACGGGACGGCGAGCCCAGCAGCTGGGTGGCGACCGCCGGCCAGCGGGCGTCGGCGTCCGTGCGGTGCAGGTCGACGCAGCGCCCGCACGGCCCGCGCCCGGGCGTGACGAGCGGACCGACGACGGCGTCCACCTCGCGGGCCACGACGAGGAGGTGGGCGACGTCCTCCCGGAGGAGCGGGCGCAGCCGCACCGGGTCGCTGACGTCCTGCTCGACGAGGACGACGAGGTCCGGGCGGGTGCGTGGCGGCGCCGTGGTCCGCAGGTGGGGGTGGGTGAGGCGCAGTGCCACGCGCGCGCGTTCACCGCGATGTTCACCGACGTCGCCCAGGCGGTAGCCCCCCAGCCCGACGTCGTCGCGGCGGACCCGGGCGGCGTCCTCGACCAGCAGCGTCCCGACCCCGGCCGCGGCGAGCCCACCGGCGAGGAGGAGGCCGAGGCGGCCCAGCCCGAGCACCGCGACGACCGCCTCACCCCGCCGGACGACGACGTCGGTGGCGTCCCGCAGGGCCACTCGTGACCAGTGGTCGACCTCGGCGCCCAGGCCGTGGTGGTCGAGGGCGGGGTCACGGGCGTGCTCCAGCGCGCCGCACGCGTCGAGCCGGGCGATCAGCTCGCGCGCCCGCTGCCGGCCGATCCCGAGCCCCCGCGCCCGCGCCAGCACCTCCTGCTCGCTCGCCTCCCGCTCCAGCCCGTCGAGCAGTCGCTGCTCCTCGGCCGTCAGCCCCTCGAGCACGACGGCGTGCCGCGGGTCGGCGTGGACCTGGCTGGTCCCCTCGCCGCGCCACAGCACGTGCGTCCCCGGTCGTAGTCGCATCGCCCCTCCTGCGTCGAGGATGGCAGGACGGCGGGCGGGGCGACAGGGCGGGGCACCCGGCTGTGGACAAGCGGGCCGTCCCCACGACGTGGCCGGCGTGGCTGCCGGGTCCGCGCCGCGCCGTAGGGTGCTCACATGTCGGAGATCGAGGTGAGGCGCAGCCGTCGGCGTACCAAGACGGTGCAGGCGTTCCGCGAGAACGGCCGCACCGTCGTCGCCATCCCCGACCGCTTCACCGCGGCCGAGGAGGCGGAGTGGGTGGCGCGGATGGTGGAGCGGCTGGAGCGCCGGCGCCGGCGGCAGCGACCCTCCGACACCGAGCTCGCCGCCCGGGCCGAGCGCCTCTCCCAGCGGTACCTCGAGGGGCGGGCCCGCCCCTCGGCGGTCGCCTGGGTGAGCAACCAGCGAACCCGGTGGGGCTCCTGCACACCCGCCACCGGGAGTATCCGGATCTCCGACCAGGTCCGGGGGATGCCGGGCTGGGTGCTCGACTACGTCCTCGTCCACGAGCTGGCCCACCTGCTCGTCGCCGGGCACGGGCCGGAGTTCTGGGCGTGGGTCGAGCGCTACCCGCACACCACGCGGGCGCGCGGGTTCCTCGAGGGTGTGTCCTTCGCCCGCCACCAGGCCGGCCTGGAGGCGCCGGACGCCGAGGACTGAGATCCCGAGCGGGGCCCGGTTGCCGGTCACCGGGAGCGGCCGGCGGGGCAGTGCGCTCGAGGACTACGGGATCCGCGAGGACCGAGGGCCGACGGCGTCGGTCGGTGTCGCAGCGGCCGGGTCAGCGCGGTTCCGGGCCGCCCGCCCCGGTCGGCCCGCCGTCGTCGTCCTCGTCGGGAGCCGTGTCGTCCGTCGGGGCGTCGCCCGTCCGCGTGGTGTCGCCCGTTCGTGTGGCGTCGCTCTCGGCCTCGGCGAGGATGCTCGCCAGCGCGGCGTCCACGTCCTCCTCGGCGGAGGCGGCGGCGTCGCGCGCGGCGACGAACCCGCGCGGGTCGTCGAGCTCCTCGGCGGTGGGCATGAGGTCGGGGTGGGACCACAGCGCGTCGCGGGCGCTGTCGCCGCGCTCCTCGGCGAGGTGCGTCCACAGTGCGGCGGCCTCACGCAGCCGCCGCGGGCGCAGCTCCAGCCCGACGAGGGAGGCGAAGGTCTGTTCCGCCGGTCCGCCGGCGGCGCGCCGGCGGCGGACCATCTCGCGCAGCGGCACGGCGTGCGGCAAGTGGGCGGCCACCGCCTGCCCGGCGACCACCTCGACCCAGCCCTCGACGAGCGCCAGCGCCGTCTCCAGCCGTACCAGCGCCGCCTGCTGCGCAGGGCTCTGCTCGAGGACGAACACCCCGCTGGAGAACGCCTCGCGCAGGGCCTCCGGGTCGCTGGGGTCGATGGACCGGACCGCCTCCTCGATCGCGCCGGTGTCGATGGAGATCTCCCGGGCGTACGCCTCCACGGCGCCCAGGAGATGGGAGCGCAGCCACGGGACGTTGGCGAACAGGCGGGCGTGGGCCACCTCGCGCACCGCCAGGAAGAGGCGCACCTCCTCCTCCGGGGCGTCCAGGCCCTCCGCGAAGGCGCCGACGTTGGCCGGGACGAGGGCCGTGTGCGGGCCCTCGACGAGCGGCAGACCGGTGTCGGAGGTGCCGAACACCTCCCCGGCGAGGGTGCCGACCGCCTGCCCCACCTGCATCCCGAAGACCGCGCCGCCGAGCTGACGGATGAGGCCGCCCGCGGCGCCGATCCCCAGACCCGCCGCGAACGGGTGCTCACCCAGCTCGCGGGTCTGCTCCTCCAGCACCTTCTCCAGCGCGCGGGCCACCGAGGTGGCGATCGGCTCGGCGAGCCGCTTCCACGTCGGCATGGTCTGCTGCGCCCAGTCCGTGCGCGACCACGCGTGCTGGGCACCGCCGCTCGGCCCGAAGTCGGTGACGGCGTCGAGCCACAGGTCGGCCACCTGCAGCGCCTGGGTGACCTGGGCGGCCTGCGCCGCCGTCACCGCCGGGTCACCGGCCTGGCGCACCACCTGGGAGGCGATGTCTCCCGCCAGGGCCCAGTTCACCGGGTCGCTGCCGCCGGCGGCGAGCACCTGCTGCATCTGCTGGAGCATCATCGCCAGCTGGTTGCGGTCCTGCGGCAGCCCGGCAGCGTTCGCCATCGCGGAGGGGTCCAGCCCCGCCGCGCGCATCGCCGACATCGCCTCCTCGGCGGCCTGCGGCCCGAGCATGGAGCGCAGCAGCGCCTCCCAGCTCTCCTCACCGGGCCGACTCGGGTCCTCGCTCATCTCGGCAGCTCCAGATCCTCGGGGGTCACCACGGTAACCCTGCCCGCAGCCCCGGTCAGCCCGTGACGCGGCCGGTTTCGCCCAGGGCGTGACCCTCCCGCTTCGGCATCCCGGGGCGGCAGGGTGATGATGTGGCCGTGCTCCTTCGACCCGACCGGACCCCGTCCTGGCAGGCGGCCGACGACGACCGACCCCTCCTCAGCCCGCGGACCGTGACCGCCGCCCTCTCCAGCGCGGTCACCTTCGTCATCGCCCTCGTCATGCTCTTCCTCACCCCGCCGTACGCGGTCCAGAGCCCGGGACCGACGGTGGACACGATCGGTGAGCTGGAGGAAGGCACACCGCTCATCACCGTCGAGGGCACCGACACCTACCCCACGGACGGCAGCCTGCTGCTCACCACGGTCTCCACCCGGGGCGGCCCCGGCTTCCCGGTCACCGCCGTCCAGGTCATCGGCGGCTGGCTGTCCGGGACCACCACCGTCGTGCCCCGCGAGGTCGCATTCGACCCCGAGCAGACCCGCGAGGAGGTGCAGCAGGAGTCCACCCTGCAGATGAGCTCCTCCCAGACGAACGCCGCCGTCGCCGCCCTCACCGAGCTCGGCCAGGACGTGCCCACCGAGCTGCGTGTCGCGGGCACCGCGCCGCACGGCGCGAGCCACGGGCTCCTGGAGGAGGGCGACCTCCTCGTGTCCATCGCCCCCGCCGGTGACGCGCCGACGGAGCTGACCTCCTTCGCCGTCCTCAGCGAGGTGCTCGCCCACACGCCGCCCGGGTCCGCGGTGACCCTCGGCGTCGAGCGCGCGGGCGAGGGCACCGAGGTCGAGGTCGTCACCCAGGACGACGGCGAGGGCGGCAGCCTGCTCGGCGTCATGATCGCGCCCGAGGTCGACCTGCCCTTCGAGGTCGAGTTCGCCATCGAGAACATCGGCGGACCGAGCGCCGGGCTCATGCTTGCCCTGGGCATCATCGACATCCTCACGCCCGGCTCGCTCACCGGCGGGCAGGACGTCGCCGGCACCGGGACGGTCGACCTCGCCGGTGACGTCGGCCCCATCGGCGGCATCCAGCAGAAGATGGCCGGTGCGCTCCGAGACGGCGCGGACTGGTTCCTCGCGCCGGTGGAGAACTGCGACGAGGTGGTCGGGGCGGTCCCGGACGGGTTGGAGGTCATCGCCGTCGACACCGTCGGCGACGCCGTCGCCGCCCTGGAGGCCGTGGCACAGGGCAGCACCACCGACCTGCCCCGCTGCCCCGCGGGCTGACGCCCCGCCCGCGTCAGGAGAAGGTGGCGCGCAGCGCCTCGACCAGGCCCGGGACGGCGTCGGGGGAGCCGGCGACGGCGTCGTCGGAGTCGTGGCTGCGCGAGCGCAGCGCGCACCAGGACTCGCCGGTGCGCAGTACTCCGACGGCGATCCGCACGTCCTGGCGGTCCGGGTGCGCCTCGAGGTAGGCCACCGCCTCCTGCGCGTCGCGCGGCATGTCCGTCTCGGCCTCGGGCGGGACGACGATGCGCTCGACGACGATCGCCGCGCCGTCCACCTCCGGCGGCCAGGCGAGCTGGGCGAGCAGCTCCTCCAGGGTGTCGGCCTGCGGCAGCCCGTCCTGCTCGACGGACAGCAGGTGCTCGGGGTCCTCCTGCGCGGACTCCGCCGCGCCGTCCGGCAGCTCCGCCGCGATGGCCGGGTTGGCTGCCAGCGCCGCGGCGGTGCGCACCAGCGAGAAGACGAGGACCGGGGTGTCCCACCCCAGCGAGCTCACGTGGCGTTCGATGTCGAGGACCGCCCCCCGCAGGGCGCGCTGACGTGGGCTGGCGGTGGTGTCGCTCATGGCCCCATGATCCACCACCGGGTGAAAGGTTGACGTCCCCGGTGTGCCGGGTGTGGGAACCTTAGGGGAGCGCCGCGCGTTCCTCTCTGCAGGGGCGTCCGTCGGCCGCCCACCGACAGTGACACGACCGAAGGTGCCATCCACGTGACGACTGCTTCCGTCCCACGACCGACGCGACCAGCCGGGGGCCGCCGACGGGGTGCGCTCGTACCCACCCTCGTCGTCCTCGCCGTCCTCGCCGTGCTCCTCATGATCACCGCACAGCTGTGGACGGAGGTGCTCTGGTTCTCGCACCTGGAGTTCGAGGCGGTGCTGTGGCGGGAGTGGACCACCCGCGCGGTCCTCTTCGTCCTCGGCTTCCTGCTCATGGGGGTGCCGGTGTGGCTGGGGCTGCGCCTCGCCTACCGGTCGCGCCCGATCTACGCCCCGGTCACCCCGGAGCAGCAGAACCTCGACCGCTACCGGGAGAGTGTGGAGCCGCTGCGCCGTCTCGTCATGATCGGGGCCCCGATCGTCCTGGGCTTCTTCGCCGGTATCTCCGCCAGCGGCAACTGGCGCGCGGTGCTCATGTGGCTCAACCGTGAGCCCTTCGGCGCCACCGACCCCGAGTTCGGGCTGGACATCGGCTTCTTCGTCTTCACCCTGCCGGTGGTGCGCACGCTCGTCTCGTTCCTCATGACGGTGCTCCTCATCACCGCGGTGGCCTCGCTCGTCACCCACTACCTCTACGGCGGGATCCAGCTCGGCGGACGTCCGCAGCGCATGACGAACGCCGCCCGGATCCAGCTGTCGATCATGGCGGGCCTGTTCGTCCTCCTCATCGGCGCCAACTACTGGCTGGACCGCTACTCCCTGCTCGTGGAGGAGAACGAGCGCTTCGCCGGCGCCTCCTTCGCCGACATCCACGCCAACCTGCCCGCCAAGACGATCCTCGCGGTCATCGCGGTACTCATCGCGATCCTCTTCTTCGTCTCCGCCTTCCGCGGCTCGTGGCTGCTGCCCGCCGCCGGGGTGGGCGTCATGATCGTCTCCGGCGTCGTCATCGGCGGGATCTACCCGGCCGTGGTCCAGCGCTTCCAGGTGACGCCGAACGCCGTGGAGGCCGAGTCGCCGTACATCCAGCGCAACATCGACGCGACGCTGGCGGCCTACGGGCTGGAGGACATCGAGGTCCAGACCTACGACGCCGTCACCGAGACGGAGCCCGGCCAGCTGCGCGACGACTCGGAGTCGACGGCGAGCATCCGGCTGCTCGACCCGAACATCGTCAGCCCGACCTTCCGCCAACTGCAGCAGAACCGGCAGTACTACGACTTCGCGCCCAGCCTGGCGGTGGACCGCTACG
>NZ_CALGNQ010000035.1 GCF_937958535.1 uncultured Georgenia sp.
GCGTCTCGTTCGGGAAGACGTCGATGCTCCAGCCGTCGGTGTTCTCCTCCAGGTACGTGCCGAAGTTGTCCAGCGCGATGTAGGAGGGGTGCTCCTCGGTCTGGTTGAGCGCGAGGCGCATGGTGCGGCCCTCGCCACCACCGCCGCCGCCGTTCGCGCTCGAGTCGCCGTCGCCGTCCCCGCCGCCACAGGCAGCGAGCAGCAGGGTCGCGGCGGCGGCGCCGGCGATGAGGGAAGCGTTCTTCCGGTGCCTCATGTGTTTTCCGTCCTTCGGTCTGGTGACGTCGTCGTGCGGCGCGGAGGCGCGGCCGGCCGTCCGGTCTTCCGGATCGGACACGAGGTCCGGCGGCGGCGCCGGGCCTCGAGGTCGAGGCCGGCCGTACGACGTGGTCCCACTGATCGGGGGTTGCCCCATTGACTCAGGTCACGGTCGAGGGGCAGGACAAGTTGCCACGAGTTGCCACCCCGTGACCCCGCTGTGACCGACCCGGAGGCGCCGTCAGCCGTCCGAGCGCGTCGACGCGGCGCGGGCGTCGTCGTAGATCTCCCACTGGACGTCACTGGTGAGGAAGCGCTCGGCGAGCGGTTCGAGCGCCTCGAAGAACACGGAGTCGTCGATCTCGTAGAAGGTCGCCCCTCCCGCCTCCGCCTGTGCGACGGCCTGCGCGGTGGCCTCCAGCCACAGCTCGACGTGCTCCGCGCGCGCCTGCTCCCAGCCCTCGAGGAACACCGCGCGGTCGGCCTCGGTCATCGAGTCGAGCATCGCGGTGTTCATGATGAGGTAGTCCAGGCCCACGAGGTGGTTGGTGTAGGTCCAGTGCGGCGCCACCTCGTAGTGCCGCTGCGTGGCGTAGGAGACCTCGTTGTTCTCCGCGGCGTCGACCACCCCGGACTGCAGCCCGGTGTAGAGCTCGCCGAAGGCCATCGGCGTGGCGGCGGCACCCAGGGCCTGGGCCATGGCGATGTTGAGCTCGGACTCCTGCACCCGCAGCTTGTATCCGGCGAGGTCGGCCGGTGTCTCGACGGGGCCGAAGGTCGTGTAGACGCTGCGGCTGCCCTGGGTGAACCCGCCGAGCACGGTGAAGTTGTTCGTCTCCTCCAGCGAGGAGTAGAGCTCCCCGACGATGTCCATGTCGTGGACCACGCGCATCTGGTGGTCGATGTCGTCGAAGGTCGTGGGCAGGTTGAGCGCGATGAAGTCGCGGTTGAGGTTCTCCAGCTGGGACCCGGAGACGATGGCCAGCTCCACCGAGCCGTCGGAGACCAGCTGGAGGGCCTCGGCCTGGGCACCCAGGGTCTCGTTGGGGTAGACGTCGATCGTCCAGCGCCCGTCGGTCTCCGCCTCGAGGTGCTCCGCCCAGCCGGCCAGCGCGACGTACGAGGGGTGGGTCTCGGTCTGGTTCAGCGCGAGGTGGAGCACGTCCCCCTCGTTGGTCCCCGGCTCCAGCGAGCCGCTGCACGCCGCCAGCGCGGCGGCGGCCAGCGCTGCCGCCACGGCGATCCGTCCTCGCCCCATGGGCCCGGTCTCCCCCCTCGCCCACGGTGGGCGTCCGGACCATGGTGACGCACGGACGCGCGCGTGGGTACCTCCTGGCGCCAGGTGTGCGGGACGGCGCTCAGGAGACGGCGATCTGCGCGGCGAGGTGACCGGCCCCGTAGCCGTTGTCGATGTTGACCACGGCCACACCCGGGGCGCAGGCGTTGAGCATGGACAGGAGGGGCGCGATCCCCGAGAAGGCTGCGCCGTAGCCCACGGAGGTGGGCACGGCGACGACGGGGGCGCTCACCAGGCCCGCGACGACGCTGGGCAGCGCGCCGTCCATCCCGGCGGCCACGACGATCACGCGGGCCTCGCGGAGCAGGTCGAGCCGTCCCAGGACGCGGTGCAGGCCCGCGACCCCGATGTCGACGACGAGCTCGGTGCGCCGGCCCAGGTGGCGGGCGGTGAGCTCGGCCTCCCGGGCCACGGGCAGGTCGGAGGTTCCCGCACTGAGGACGAGGACGAGCCCCCCGGTGGGTGCGGGCGGCTCGGCGGGCCACACGACCATCCGGGCGTCGGGGACGTGGTGCGCGTCGGGCAGCTCGGCTAGGACGGCCGCGGCCTGCTCGGCGGAGGCGCGCGTGAAGAGCGTCGGGGTGCCGGCGGCACCGACCTCGGCGGCGATGGCGGCCACCTGCGCGACGGTCTTCGGCTCGCAGAGCACCGCCTCGGGGTAGCCGCGGCGGGCTGCACGGTCGTGGTCGAGGTGCGCGACGCGGTCGAGCTCGGGCCCGGGGCGCCACGGCTCGGCCGTGGCGGGGCGCCAGGGCTCAGCCATGGTTCACGGACACCAGGGGCAGGGTGAAGGCACCGGACTGGATGCCGCGCAGGTCCAGGGCCGCGAAGCGGAACCCGGCGTCACGCACCACCCGGTCGACCTCCTCGCGCCGCTCGACGGCGGTGCCCAGCTCCGCGGGCAGCAGCTCGATGCGGGCGACGTCGCCGTGGTGGCGGACGCGGGAGTCGGTGAAGCCGAGCCGGCGCAGCCCGGCCTCGGCCCGGTCGACCTGGCGCAGCTTCTCCGGCGTGACCTCCTCGAAGTGGGGGATGCGCGAGGCGAGGCACGGCGCGGCCGGCTTGTCCGCGACCGGCAGCCGCAGCGCCCGGGCGACCTCCCGCACCATCGCCTTGCTCATCCCGGCCTCGGCGAGCGGGCGCAGCACCCGGTGGTTGGTCGCGGCCTGCGAGCCGGGCCGGTCGGGGCGCTTGGCGTCGTCGGCGTTCTCGCCGTAGGCGACGGCCGCCAGGCCCAGCTCGGCGACCAGCTCGTCGGAGATCCGGGTGAAGAGCTCGTCCTTGCAGTGGAAGCAGCGGTCGGGGCCGTTGGCGCGGTAGGCGGGCGAGTCTGCCTCGTGGGTCTCGATCTCCACGACGCGGGCGCCGATCACCCGGGCGGTCTCGTGCGCCGCGGTGCGCTCGTCGGTGGCGAGGGAGGGGGAGATGCCGAGCACCGCGACGACGTCGTCCGCGCCGAGGGTGTGCACGGCGAGGGCGAGGAGCGTGGCGGAGTCCACCCCACCGGAGTAGGCCACCCCGAGCGGACGGTGCCCGGCCAGCGCCCGTGCCACCGTCGCGACCGCCTCCGCCGCCTGTCCCGTGAGCCCGGGGACCGTCGTCGATGTCATGGAAGTGCTCCTCGTCCGGTCGGTGTCCCCCGTTGTCCGGACAGTGTGGACAAGTCGGACGACGGCGCGGCAACTCGTTGCCGCGCGTTGCCAGCGACCTTACCGTTGGCCGATATGAAGAGCGAGAGATCCTCCGGCCGTTCCCCCACGATCTACGACGTGGCGGAGGCCGCGGGGGTCGCGCCCTCCACCGTGTCCCGGGCCCTGTCCCGGCCCGGGCGGGTGAGCGCCGAGACCGCCGAGAAGGTGCGGGCGGCCGCCGCCCGGCTCGGTTACCGGCGCGCGACCCTGGCCCCGGCGCTCAGCGCCGTCCCCACCCGGCTGCTCGCCATGGTGGTGGCCGACATCGGCAACCCGCTCTTCGTCGACGTCATCCGCGGCGCCGAGGCGGCCGCGGAGGCGGCGGGCTACACGATGCTCGTCGTCGACACCCAGGAGTCCGACCAGCGGGAGCGGGCCGCGGTGGAGAACTTCCTCGGCGCGGTCGACGGCCTGGTCCTCACCAGCCCACGGCTGTCGGACGCCGGCATCCGCGCCATCGCCAAGCAGCGCCCCGTCATCGTCCTCAACCGGGTGGTGCGCGGGCTGCCCTCGGTCCTCACCGACGGCGCTCGCGGGGTGCGCCGCGCCGCGGAGCACCTGGGCCAGCTCGGCCACCGGGAGATCACCTACATCGCCGGGCCGGAGGCGTCGTGGGCCGACGGCGTGCGCTGGCGGGGTCTGGAGGAGGCCGGGTTCGAGCTCGAGCTGCGGGTGCGGCGCATCGGACCGAACGTGCCGACCGTCGACGGCGGGGCGCGGGCGGCCCGCCGCTGGGCGCAGCAGCCGACCTCCGCCGTCATCGCCTTCAACGACGTCATGGCGATCGGCTTCATCCGGGGCCTGCGCGCGCTGGGCTTCTCGGTGCCGCGCGACGTCAGCGTCGTCGGGTTCGACAACAGCCGCACGGGTGCGCTGACCGTGCCCGCGCTGACCTCGGTCGCCTCCCCGGTCTCGCTCCAGGGGGCCACCGCGGTGCGCAACCTCGTGGCGATCATCGGCGGGGCCCGCTCCAGCGAGCAGCCGGTCCTGCTGCCGGTCAAGCTCGTCGCGCGGGACTCCACGGCCCGGGCCAGCCGGCACCGGCTCGAGCGCGCCTGAGTGTGGCAACAGGTGGACACCGGTGCCGCGAGGGGGGTGCTCACCTCCATACTTGCGTAGCGTCACCGTGTCGCCGATGAAAGGACCGCACATGACCGCCACCGGGACGACTGCCTCAGCGCAGATCGGAGTCATCGGGCTTGCCGTCATGGGCAGCAACCTCGCCCGGAACTTTGCGCGCAACGGGTACACCGTGGCGCTGTACAACCGCACGACGGCCAAGACCGACGAGGTCGTCGCGGCCTACGGCCACGAGGGCACGTTCGTGCCGAGCGCGACGCTGGAGGAGTTCGTCGCCAGCCTCGAGCGCCCCCGCAAGATGATCATCATGGTCAAGGCCGGTGGTCCGACCGACGCGGTCATCGACTCCCTCGTCCCGCTCCTGGAGGAGGGCGACATCGTCGTCGACGGCGGCAACGCCCACTACGAGGACACCCGCCGCCGGGAGAAGGCGCTGCGCGAGGTCGGCCTGCACTTCGTCGGCGCCGGCATCTCCGGTGGCGAGGAAGGCGCGCTCAACGGGCCGAGCATCATGCCCGGCGGCCCGGCCGAGTCCTACGAGACCCTCGGGCCGATCCTGGAGAGCATCGCCGCCAAGTACGACGGTGAGCCGTGCTGCGTCCACATCGGCCCGGACGGCGCCGGCCACTTCGTCAAGATGGTGCACAACGGCATCGAGTACGCCGACATGCAGTTCATCGCCGAGGCGTACGACATCCTGCGCTCCGCCGGCATCGAGCCCGCCGAGCTGGCCGAGATCTTCGAGGAGTGGAACTCCGGGGACCTGGACTCCTACCTCATCGAGATCACCGCCGAGGTGCTGCGCCACGTCGACGCCGCCACCGGCAGGCCGTTCGTCGACATCGTCGCCGACGCCGCGGCGCAGAAGGGCACCGGCCGGTGGACGGTGCAGATCGCCCTCGAGCTCGGGGTGCCGGTCAACACCATCGCCGAGTCGGTCTTCGCCCGCTCCACCTCCGGGCACGCGTCGCTGCGTGCCGCCTCCCGGGCGGCGCTCACCGGTCCGCAGCGCACGCCGGTGTCCGACGCCGACCGCGCCGCGCTGGTGGAGAGCGTGCGCCAGGCGCTGTGGTCCTCCAAGGTCATCGCCTACGCGCAGGGCCTGGACCAGATCCGCACCGCGTCGGAGGAGTTCGGCTGGGACGTCGACATCGCCGCGGTGGCGAAGATCTGGCGGGCCGGCTGCATCATCCGCGCCCGCCTGCTCGAGCGGATCCGCTCGGAGTACGCCGCCCACAACCTCACCACGCTGCTCGAGGCACCCTCGGTCGCCGAGGGGCTCAAGGAGAGCCAGGAGGGGTGGCGGGCGGCCGTCTCCCACGCCGTCGCCAACGGCGTCCCGGTGCCCGGGTTCTCGGCGGCGCTGGCCTACTACGACACCGTGCGCGCCGAGCGCCTGCCCGCCGCCCTGGTCCAGGGCCAGCGCGACTTCTTCGGCGCCCACACCTACCACCGCGTGGACCGCGAGGGCGTCTTCCACACCGAGTGGTCCGGCGACCGCAGCGAGACCGAGCAGGGCTGACCCCGGCGCCACCTCGCTCCAGAGCCCGGCTCCCCGTCCGCGGGGAGCCGGGCTCTCGCCGTCCGGGGGTACCCGTGTCCGTGCGATAGCACGGTCCGGCGCCTCCGTGCGCTCCGGTGGCAACCGACGGCAACTTCTTCGGTCGTGACCCGCGACACGGCCAGCATCTGGCTCACCGGCCCCCGCCACGGTGACGCGGCGCGGAGGAACCGGTCGAGGCACGTGCACGTGCCGCGTCGCGGACGACCTGCGTCAGCGACGACGACGATCGAGGAGGAAGAATGTCACGTACCCCACGTGTGGGGCTGCGCACCGCGGTGGCGACCGCCGCCGCTGCGCCACTGGTGCTGACGCTCGCCGTCGGCGCCGGGGCGGCGACCACGCCGCCCGGTGACCTCGAGCAGCCCGAGCTCGAGGCTCGGGTGAAGGAGATCATCGAGGTCGACGGGTACCAGTTCCGCGACCTCAACGACAACGGCGAGCTGGACCCGTACGAGGACTGGCGCCTGCCGACCCCCGAGCGGGTCGCCGACCTCGTCGGGCAGATGTCGCTGGTCGAGAAGTCGGGCCTCATGCTCATCAACACGCTCAACGCGGCGTGCGACCCGCAGACCGGCGAGTTCGGGGTGCTGCCCGCGCAGGCGGACAACTACATCAACACCCAGCACATGCACCGGTTCGTCTTCCGCAACGTCGTCGACGTGCGTGCGGAGGGGGTGGAGTGCACCGGGACGGGGACCCCCGTGGTGAGCCCGGCCGAGGCCGCGACGTTCACCAACGCCGTGCAGGAGATGAGCGAGGCCACCCGCCTGGGGATCCCCTCGCTGTTCAAGTCCAACGCGCGCAACCACATCGACCCCGACGCGCGGGTCGGCATCAACGAGGCCGCCGGTGCGTTCAGCGCCTTCCCGAAGGAGGCGGGCATCGCGGCGGCCGCGCTGGGTGAGCAGGCGCGCCGCACCGGCGAGGCCACCACGGGTGACATGTCCGTCGTCGCGGACTTCGCCGACGTCATGGGCGAGGAGTGGGCCTCGATCGGCCTGCGCGGCATGTACGGCTACATGGCCGACCTGTCCACCGAGCCGCGCTGGTACCGCACCCACGAGACCTTCACCGAGGACGCCTACCTCGCCGCCGAGATCATGGAGACCCTCGTCCAGACCCTCCAGGGCGAGGAGCTCACCGACAACGGCCTGGCGCTGAGCCCGCAGACCCGTGTCGCCCTCACCCTCAAGCACTTCCCGGGCGGCGGCCCGCAGGAGCTGGGGCTGGACCCGCACTACGCCTTCGGCAAGGCGCAGGTCTACCCGGCCGGGCGCTTCGAGGAGCACTTCCTGCCCTTCCAGGCGGCCATCGACGCCGGCGTCTCCTCGATCATGCCGTACTACGGCGTCCCGGTGGACGTCCCGGTCGTCGGCGGGGAACCGGGGGAGACCTACCCGCACACCGGCTTCGCCTTCTCCGACTCGATCGTCAACGGTCTGCTGCGTGACCAGCTGGGCTTCACCGGGTACGTCAACTCCGACACCGGGATCATCAACGACCGCGCGTGGGGCCTGGAGGGCAACACCGTGCCCGAGCGGGTGGCAGCCGCGATCAACGGTGGCACCGACACCCTCTCCGGCTTCAGCGACGTCTCGGTCATCACCGACCTGTACGAGGCCGACCTCATCTCCGAGGAGCGGATCGACCTGGCCGCCGAGCGTCTGCTCGAGCCGCTGTTCGACATGGGGCTCTTCGAGAACCCCTACGTCGACCCGGACGTGGCCACGGCGACGGTGGGCGCCGACGAGCACCGCGCCGTCGGGCTCGACCTCCAGCGCAAGTCGCTCGTCCTGCTCCAGAACGAGGAGACCGCCGAGGGCCCGGTGCTGCCCCTGAAGGAGGGCGGCGACGTCTACATCCTCGGTGACTTCACCGAGGAGACCGTGGAGAGCTACGGCTACGAGGTGACCAACGGCAACGTCGCGGAGGGGGAGGAGCGGCCCAGCGCCGCGGGCAGCGACTACGTCCTCATCTCGATGACTGCCAAGACCAACGCCGGGGACTACGTGAGCGACGACCCGAGCCTCGGCCTCAACCCGGACCACGGCACGAACCCGAGCGTCATCATCGGTGACGACGGCGAGCCGCTGCCCGGCCTGGACGGCCAGAGCCTGTGGGGCGCGGCCGACGTGTGTGTCCACAAGGAGGGACACGAGGACAACCCCTCGTGCACCGACAACCGGCTGCGCTTCGGCGGCGCCTACCCGTGGGAGTCGAGCATCCTCGACTTCACCGGCATGGAGGCGGCCGAGTCGTGGGAGGTCGTCCCCTCGCTGGAGACCATCCAGGAGGTCATGGCCGAGGTCGAGGACCCGAGCAAGGTCATCCTCCACGTCTACTTCCGCCAGCCCTACGTGCTCGACGAGGAGAGCGGCCTGCGTGACGCCGGCGCGATCCTCGCCGGCTTCGGGATGACCGACACCGCCCTCATGGACGTCCTCACCGGTGCCTACGCGCCACAGGGCAAGCTGCCCTTCGCGCTCGCCGGCACCCGCGAGGCGATCATCGAGCAGGACTCCGACCGCCCCGGCTACGACGAGACCGAGGACGGTGCACTCTACCCCTTCGGCTACGGCCTCACCTACGAGGACGACACCGAGGAGCCGACGACCCCGGAGCCCGAGCCGACCACGTCCCCGGACGACGAGACGCCGGGTGACGACCGGACGCCGGGCGACGACCAGACGCCGGGCGACGACGAGACCCCGGCCGACGACGACGAGACGCCGGGTGACACCACCGACGACGAGTCGCCGGCCGCCGGTGCCGACTCGGGCAACCTCGCCCGGACCGGCGCACCGGTCACCGCGCTCGCACTGGTCGCGGTCGCCGCACTCGTGCTCGGCACGGCACTGCTGATCCAGCGCCGTTTCGCCCGCACCCAGGGCTAGCCGACACCGCACCGCCGAGGGCGGGTGGGGACGCCGACCGCGTCCCTGCCCGCCCTCGGTCCGTCCGCGGGTCGCCGCGCGTGGTCGCGCCGGCGGTCCCGGAGCGGTCAGGGGGACGCGCGGTCCTCGCCCGCCGGGGTG
>NZ_CALGNQ010000036.1 GCF_937958535.1 uncultured Georgenia sp.
TCGAGGCTGCCGCCAAGCGGCTCTCGGCCGACGTCATCAACTTCGCCGCCAAGGGTTCCAGCGTGTCCAAGGGCGAGTCGCTCAAGGACACCGCCCAGACCCTCCAGGCGATGGGCGCCGACGCCGTCGTCATCCGGCACAGCGCCTCCGGCGCCCCGCACCGGCTGGCCCACTCCGGGTGGGTCGACGTGCCCGTGGTCAACGCCGGTGACGGCACCCACCAGCACCCCACCCAGGCGCTGCTCGACGCCTTCACCGTCCGGCGCCACCTCGCCGCCGGCGGGGGCGACCCGCGCGGCCGTGACCTCGCCGGGCTGTCCGTCGTCATCGTGGGGGACGTGCTCCACTCCCGGGTGGCGCGCTCCAACGTCGACCTCCTCACCACCCTCGGCGCACGGGTCACCCTCGTGGCACCACCCACCCTCGTCCCCGTCGGGGTGCACACCTGGCCCGCCCAGGTCCGCTACGACCTCGACGCCGCGATCGCCGAGGGGCCGGACGCCGTCATGATGCTGCGCGTCCAGCGGGAGCGGATGTCCAGCGCAGGCGGCGGGTACTTCCCCTCACCCCTGGAGTACCACCGCCAGTACGGCCTCACCGGCGCGCGGCTCGCCGCCCTGCCCGACCATGCCATCGTCATGCACCCCGGGCCGATGAACCGCGGCCTGGAGATCTCCGCGGAGGCCGCCGACAGCCCCCGTTCGACCGTCGTCGAGCAGGTCGCCAACGGTGTCTCCGTGCGCATGGCCGTCCTCTACCACCTCCTCGCCGGGGCACCGGCACCGACCCCGACGACCCAAGGAACCACCCCGTGACCAGCTACCTCATCCAGGGGGCCGCCCCGCTCGGGGGCGAGCCCACCGACCTGCTCCTCACCGACGGCGTCATCGCCGCCATCGGCCCCGACGCCACCGGTGCCGCACCCACCGGCACCCGCACCGTCGACGCACACGGCCTCGTCGCCCTGCCCGGCCTCGTCGACCTCCACACCCACCTGCGCGAGCCCGGCCGCGAGGACGCCGAGACCGTGTGGTCCGGGACGCGCGCCGCCGCGCTCGGCGGCTTCACCGCGGTCCACGCCATGGCCAACACCTACCCGGTGGCCGACACCGCCGGCGTCGTCGAGCAGGTGTGGCGCCTGGGCCGCGAGGCCGGGTGGGCCGACGTCCACCCGGTGGGCGCGGTCACCGTCGGCCTGGCCGGCGAGCAGCTCGCCGAGCTCGGTGCCATGGCCGCCTCCCAGGCACGCGTGCGGGTCTTCTCCGACGACGGCCACTGCGTGTGGGACCCGGTGCTCATGCGCCGTGCCCTGGAGTACGTCAAGGCCTTCGACGGCGTCATCGCCCAGCACGCCCAGGAGCCCCGCCTCACCGAGGGGGCCCAGATGAACGAGGGGGTGGTGTCGGCCGAGCTCGGACTCACCGGATGGCCCGCGGTCGCCGAGGAGTCGGTCATCGCCCGCGACGTCCTGCTCGCCGAGCACGTCGGGTCGCGGGTGCACATCTGCCACCTGTCCACCGCCGGCTCGGTGGAGATCGTGCGCTGGGCCAAGGCCCGCGGCATCGACGTCACCGCCGAGGTCACGCCCCACCACCTGCTCCTCACCGACGAGCTCGCCCGCACCTACGACCCGGTGTACAAGGTCAACCCGCCGCTGCGGACCGCCGAGGACGTGCGCGCCCTGCGCGCGGCGCTGGCCGACGGCACCATCGACATCGTCGCCACCGACCACGCGCCCCACCCGGTGGAGGACAAGGACTGCGAGTGGGCCGACGCCGCGTTCGGCATGACCGGGCTGGAGACCGCCCTGTCCGTCGTCGTCGAGACCATGGTCGAGCCGGGGCTGCTCGACTGGGCCGGGGTCGCCCAGGTGCTCTCCACCCGCCCCGCCCGGATCGGACGTGTCGAGTCTCACGGCCGCCCCCTCGCCGTGGGGGAGCCGGCCAACCTCACCCTGGTGGACCCGGCCGCGCGCGTCGTCGTCGACGGTGCCCAGCAGGCGACCACCAGCCGCAACACCCCCTTCCAGGGCCGTACCCTGCCAGGGCGCGTCGTGGCCACGTTCCTCCGCGGGCGTGCCACCGTCCTCGACGCCCAGCCCGTCGCCGACCACGTACCAGGAGGAACCCGGTGAGGAACCAGCGAGCGGACGCCCTGCTCGTCCTGGAGGACGGCTACGTCCTCCCGGGCCGTGCCTACGCTGCCGAGGGACGGACCGTCGGGGAGATCGTCTTCGCCACCGCGATGACCGGCTACCAGGAGACGGTCACCGACCCCTCCTACCACCGGCAGATCGTCACGATGACCGCCCCGCACATCGGCAACACCGGCGTCAACGACGAGGACGCCGAGTCCGACCGGGTGTGGGTCGCCGGTCTGGTCATCCGCGAACCCGCCCGGCGCGCGTCGAGCTGGCGCTCGGTGCGCGAGTTCGAGGACGAGCTGCGCGACCAGGGCGTGGTCGGCATCTGCCACGTCGACACCCGCGCGCTCACCCGTCGGCTGCGCGACCGCGGTGTCATGCGCGCGGGCATCTTCTCCGGTGCGGCGCTGCCCGCCGGGGCGATGTCGCTGGGCCACCCCGGCCTCGGGGTGCTCATCGACCTCGTGCGCCAGGCCCCGCAGATGACCGGCGCGGCCCTCGCCGGGGAGGTCTCCACCCAGGAGGCCTACGTCGTCGAGCCGAGCGGTGAGTTCGCGGGCCGTGAGCCGGTCGCGGAGATCGTCGCCGTCGACCTCGGGATCAAGGCCCGCACACCCGCCCAGCTGGCCGAGCGCGGGGCCCGGGTGCACGTCGTCCCGCAGCACACCACGCTCGCCGAGATCATCGCGCTGAACCCGGACGGCGTCTTCTTCTCCAACGGCCCGGGCGACCCGGGCACTGCCGACCACGAGGTCGAGCTGCTCCGCGGCATCCTCACCCAGGGCATCCCGTTCTTCGGGATCTGCTTCGGCAACCAGCTCCTCGGCCGGGCACTCGGCTACGGCACCTACAAGCTCGACTACGGTCACCGCGGCGTCAACCAGCCGGTGCTCGACCGCACCACCGGGAAGGTCGAGATCACCGCCCACAACCACGGCTTCGCCGTCGACGCCCCGATCGCCGAGGTGAGCACCGCGCCCTACGACAACGGCCGCTTCGGCCGCGTCGAGGTCTCCCACATCAGCCTCAACGACGGAGTGGTCGAAGGCCTGCGCGCCCTGGACATCCCGGCCTTCTCCGTCCAGTACCACCCCGAGGCGGCGGCCGGCCCGCACGACGCCGCCCACCTCTTCGACCGCTTCCTCGAGCTCGTGACGCAGTACCGGAGCTCGCGTACCCACACCGCTGGAGAGAACGCCTGATGCCGCGCCGTACCGACCTGCGCTCCGTCCTCGTCATCGGCTCCGGGCCGATCGTCATCGGGCAGGCCGCCGAGTTCGACTACTCCGGCACCCAGGCCTGCCGGGTGCTGCGCGAGGAGGGCCTGCGCGTCGTCCTGGTCAACTCCAACCCGGCGACGATCATGACCGACCCGGAGGTGGCCGACGCCACCTACGTCGAGCCGATCACCCCCGAGGTCGTCGCGACCATCATCGCCAAGGAGCGTCCCGACGCCCTCCTGCCCACCCTCGGTGGCCAGACCGCGCTCAACACCGCGATCGCGCTGCACGAGGCCGGGGTGCTCGAGGAGTACGGGGTGGAGCTCATCGGCGCCTCCGTCGAGGCGATCCACGCCGCCGAGGACCGCCAGGCCTTCAAGGAGATCGTCGAGCGCTGCGGCGCCGAGGTGGCTCGCTCCGTCATCGCCCACTCCCTGGAGGAGTGCCACGCCGCCGCCGAGGAGCTGGGCTACCCGCTCGTCGTGCGGCCCTCCTTCACCATGGGCGGGCTCGGCTCCGGCCTGGCCCACACCCCGGAGGACCTCGACCGCATCGCGGGGGCGGGCCTGCAGTACTCACCGACCACCGAGGTGCTCCTCGAGGAGTCCATCCTCGGCTGGAAGGAGTTCGAGCTCGAGCTGATCCGCGACCGGTCGGACAACGTCATCGTCGTGTGCTCCATCGAGAACGTCGACCCGGTCGGCGTGCACACCGGCGACTCCGTCACCGTCGCTCCGGCCATGACCCTCACCGACCGCGAGTTCCAGCGGATGCGGGACATCGGCATCGCGGTCATCCGCGAGGTCGGGGTCGACACCGGCGGGTGCAACGTGCAGTTCGCCGTCGAGCCCACCACCGGCCGGATGATCGTCATCGAGATGAACCCGCGGGTCTCCCGGTCCTCCGCGCTGGCCTCCAAGGCCACCGGGTTCCCGATCGCCAAGATCGCCGCCCGCCTGGCGATCGGGTACACGTTGGAGGAGATCCCCAACGACATTACCAGGTCCACGCCCGCCTCCTTCGAGCCGGCGCTGGACTACGTCGTCGTCAAGGTGCCCCGGTTCGCGTTCGAGAAGTTCCCCGCCGCCGACCCGGTGCTGACGACGACGATGAAGTCGGTGGGCGAGGCCATGGCCCTGGGCCGCAACTACACCGAGGCGCTGCAGAAGGCGCTGCGCTCCATCGACAGCGGCGGCAGCGTCTTCCACTGGGACGGCCCCGCCCCGGACGCCGAGCAGACCGCGGCGCTGCTGGAGTCGGTGCGCACCCCCACCGCCCACCGGCTCGTGGACATGCAGCAGGCCATCCGCGGCGGCGCCACCGTCGCCGAGCTCCACGAGGCCACCCGGATCGACCCGTGGTTCCTCGACCAGATGATGCTCGTCGAGGAGGTCGCCGCCGAGCTGCGCGCCGCGCCCGCCCTCACCCGCGAGCTGATCGCCGAGGCCAAGCGCCACGGCTTCTCCGACGCGCAGATCGGTCAGCTGCGCGACCTGTCGGAGGACGCCGTGCGCGAGGTGCGCCACGCCTACGGGCTGCGCCCCGTGTACAAGACGGTCGACACCTGCGCCGCGGAGTTCGCCGCCGAGACCCCCTACCACTACTCCTCCTACGACCTGGAGACCGAGGTCGAGCCGCGCGAGCGCGAGGCGGTCATCATCCTCGGCTCGGGCCCCAACCGCATCGGCCAGGGCATCGAGTTCGACTACTCCTGCGTCCACGCCACGATGGCG
Organism: uncultured Georgenia sp.; assembly: GCF_937958535.1. Lineage (GTDB taxonomy): Bacteria > Actinomycetota > Actinomycetes > Actinomycetales > Actinomycetaceae > Oceanitalea. The sequence goes on from NZ_CALGNQ010000036.1 coordinate 5,097, forward strand.
CTGGCCGAGCGGTACGAGACGGTCATGGTCAATTGCAACCCGGAGACCGTCTCCACCGACTACGACATCTCCGACCGGCTCTACTTCGAGCCGCTGACCTTCGAGGACGTCCTGGAGGTCTACCACGCCGAGCTCGCCGTCGGGCCGGTCGCCGGTGTCATCGTCCAGCTCGGCGGGCAGACGCCGCTCAGCCTCGCCCAGCGGCTCGCCGACGCCGGGGTGCCGATCCTCGGTACCCCGCCCGAGGCGATCGACGCCGCCGAGGACCGCGGCAACTTCGGCGCCGTCCTCGACCGTGCCGGCCTGCCCGCTCCCGCCTTCGGCACCGCGACCACCCTGGAGCAGGCCGAGGAGGTCGCCGCCCGGGTCGGCTACCCGGTGCTCGTGCGCCCCTCCTACGTGCTCGGTGGGCGCGGCATGGAGATCGTCTACGACGCCGCCCAGCTGCGCGACTACGCCCGGCGCACCGGTATCGGGGCGACCACCGGCCCGCTCCTCATCGACCGCTTCCTCGACGACGCCATCGAGATCGACGTCGACGCCATCTACGACGGCACCGAGCTCTTCCTCGGCGGCGTCATGGAGCACATCGAGGAGGCCGGCATCCACTCCGGTGACTCCGCCTGCGTGCTGCCCCCGGTGACGATCTCCCAGCGGGAGATCGAGCGGATCGCCGAGTCGACCCGGGCCATCGCCGAGGGGGTCGGCGTGCGCGGGCTCCTCAACATCCAGTTCGCCCTCGTCTCCGACGTCCTCTACGTCATCGAGGCCAACCCCCGCGCCTCGCGCACGGTGCCGTTCGTGGCCAAGGCCACCGGGGTGCCGCTGGCCAAGGCCGCCTCGCTCGTCATGGCGGGGGCCACCATCGCCGAGCTGCGCGAGCGGGGCGTGCTGCCCCTGCGCGACGCGACCCACCCGGACCTCGACGCGCCGCTGGCGGTCAAGGAGGCGGTGCTGCCGTTCAAGCGGTTCGCCACCCGGGAAGGATCGGTGGTGGACACCGTCCTCGGCCCCGAGATGCGCTCCACCGGCGAGGTCATGGGCTACGACGTGGACTTCCCGCGCGCCTTCGCCAAGTCCCAGGCCGCCGCCTACGGCGGCCTGCCGGCCGGCGGCACGGTGTTCGTCTCGGTCGCCGACCGGGACAAGCGGTCGCTGGCCATCCCCGTCGCCCGGCTGCAGAACCTCGGCTTCGAGATCCTCGCCACGGCCGGCACGGCCGCGGTGCTCCACCGCAACGGCATCCCCGCCCGCCTCGTGCGCAAGGCCTCCGACGGGCGCGGCCCCGACGGCGAGCCGACCATCATCGACCTCATCGAGTCCGGCGAGGTCGACATGGTGGTCAACACCCCCTCCGGGCAGGGCACCCGGGCCGACGGCTACGAGATCCGGACCGCGACCACCGCCACGGACAAGCCGATCATCACGACGATGCAGGAGTTCAACGCCGCCGTGCAGGCGATCGAGGTCTCCGGCCTCGGCCCGATGACCGTGACCTCGCTGCAGGAGCACGACGCCGCCCGCGCCGCGCGGGCGGCCCGGGCGCAGGAGGGGGCCGGCGCCGGCCGGGTCGGCCGATGAGCACCCCGGTGCCGTTCGGCACCCGGCTCGCCGCCGCGCTGGACGAGCGCGGCCCGCTGTGCGTGGGCATCGACCCCCATCCCGGGCTGCTCACCGCGTGGGGGCTGCCCGACGACCCGCGCGGGCTGCGCGAGCTCGCCCTGCGGGTGGTGGACGCCCTGGGCGGCCGGGTCGCCGCGCTCAAGCCGCAGTCCGCGCTCTTCGAGCGGCACGGCGCCGCCGGCGTCGCGGTGCTCGAGGAGGTGCTGGTCGCGTGCCGGGACACCGGCGTGCTCAGCGTGCTCGACGTCAAGCGGGGCGACATCGGCTCGACCATGGCCGCCTATGCCCAGGCCTACCTCGCCGATGGCGCGCCGCTGGCCGCCGACGCCGTCACACTGTCCCCGTTCCTCGGGCTCGGGTCGCTGGCCCCGGCCGTCGAGCTCGCCCACGCCACCGGCAGGGGGGTGTTCGTCCTCGCGCTCACCTCCAACCCGGAGGGTGCGACGGTCCAGCACGCCGTCGGCCCGGAGGGGCGCTCGGTCGCCGCCGCGCTCGTCGAGGGCGTTGCCGGTCTCAACGCCGCAGGCCCGGTGGGGGAGGGGCTCGGCTCGGTCGGGCTCGTCGTCGGTGCGACGACGGGGTCGGCCGTGCGTGACCTGGGTATCGACCTCGCCGCCTCCCGGGCGCCGCTCCTGGTCCCGGGGATCGGGGCGCAGGGCGCCGGGAGGGCCGAGCTCGCCGCGGTCTTCGCCGGGGCCGAGCACGCCGTCCTCGCCAGCACCTCGCGGGCCGTGCTCGCCGCCGGCCCGCAGGCGGGCGACCTGCGGGCCGCCGCCGCCGACGCGGGTGCCGAGGTGCGCGCGGCCGTCTCCCGGTGAGCGCGCGGATGCACGGACGTGCGGTCGGGCCCCTGACCCCACGGTCACTGGCAGACTTGGGGCCGTGCTCGGTACCTTGCGCTGAGCAGACCCTGTCCCCGTCCCCGAGGTGATCGTCGTGGCCCTTCCGTCCCTGACTCCCGAGCAACGCGCCGCCGCCCTGGCCAAGGCCGCGGCTGCGCGGAGCCGTCGCGCCGAGGTGAAGAACCGGCTGAAGTACTCCCAGATCTCCCTGGCGCAGGTCATCGAGGACGCGGCCCAGGACGAGGCGCTGGGCAAGATGCGCGTCGTCGAGCTGCTCGAGTCGCTCCCGGGGGTCGGCAAGGTCAAGAGCCGCGCGATCATGGCCGAGATCGGGATCTCCGAGTCCCGCCGGGTCCGCGGGCTGGGCCACAACCAGCTCGAGGCACTGCTCGAGCGGTTCGGGTGACCGTGACCCCGAGCTCGCCGGCCGCCGAGTCCCGCCTCACCGTCCTCGCCGGACCCACCGCGGTCGGCAAGGGCACCGTCTCGGCGGACATCCGCCGCCGCTACCCCCGGGTGTGGCTCTCGGTCTCCGTGACCACCCGCCCCCCGCGCCCGAACGAGGTGGACGGCGTCCACTACCACTTCATCTCCGAGGAGGAGTTCGACCGGATGATCGCCGACGGCGAGCTCCTGGAGTGGGCGGTCGTGCACGGCCGCCACCGCTACGGCACCCCTCGTGGGCCGGTGGAGGAGCAGCTGCGCAAGGGGGAGCCGGCACTCCTGGAGATCGACCTGCAGGGGGCCCGCCAGGTCCGGCGGACGATGCCCAACGCCCGCTTCGTCTTCCTCGCCCCGCCCTCCTTCGAGGAGCTCGAGCGGCGCCTCCTCGCGCGGGGCACCGAGGGACCGGAGGAGCGCGCCCGCCGGCTGCGCACCGCACGGGAGGAGCTGGCCGCCGCCGACGAGTTCGACGACATCATCGTCAACGACGTCGTGACACGCGCCACCGACGAGCTCGTCTCCCTCATGGGACTGCCGACCGAGTAGACTGGATCGCTGCGCGTGCCCGCATCCGCGGGTGCCGCCCCACCACCCGAGACCTGAGGTGACCATGTCCGGAACCGTTGCCCAGCCCGAGGGCATCACCGACCCGCCGATCGACGAGCTGCTCGAGGCCGCGGACTCCAAGTACGCCCTCGTCATCTACGCCGCCAAGCGGGCCCGCCAGATCAACGCCTACAACGCCCAGCTCCAGGAGGGCCTGCTGGAGTTCGTCGGCCCCCTCGTCCCGCACGGTCAGAACGACAAGCCGCTGTCGATCGCGCTGCGCGAGATCAACGAGGGTCTGCTCCAGGCCACGCCGACCACCGAGGAGTGAGCCGGCGCCAGCCCGGGCTGCGCGTCCTGCTCGGGGTCACCGGAGGGATCGCCGCGTACAAGGCGGTCTTCATCGTGCGCGCCCTGCGCGAGGCCGGTCACCGGGTGCGGGTCATCCCCACCGAGGCCGCGCTCGAGTTCGTCGGGCGCCCCACGTGGGAGGCGCTGTCCGGGGAGCCGGTCACGACGAGCGTCTTCGAGGGTGCCACCGAGGTCGACCACGTCGCCCTCGGGCGCAGTGCCGACCTCGTCGTCGTCGCCCCCGCCACCGCCGACCTGCTCGCCCGGGCGGCGACCGGGCGGGCCGACGACCTGCTCACGACGACGCTGCTCACCGTCACCTCCCCGGTGCTCCTCGCCCCGGCGATGCACACCGAGATGTGGCAGCACCCGGCGACGGTGGCGAACGTCGCCACACTGCGCGCCCGCGGTGTCACCGTGCTCGACCCCGACTCCGGCCGGCTCACCGGCGCCGACACCGGACCGGGCCGGCTGCCCGAGCCCGAGGCGATCACCGCCGCCGCGCTCGCCCTCGTCACACCGCAGGACCTCGCCGGCCGGAGGGTCGTCGTCAGCGCGGGCGGCACCCGCGAGCCGCTCGACCCGGTCCGCTTCCTCGGCAACCGGTCCTCCGGCCTCCAGGGCGCCGCCCTCGCGCTCGAGGCCGCCCAGCGGGGCGCGGACGTCACGCTGCTCGCCGCCTCCATCGACGCCCCCGCCCGCGCGCTGGTCGCGCACCCGGCGATCGACGTCGTCGACGTCGAGACGACCGCCGAGCTCGCCGCCGCCGTCGACACCCACACGAGCGGGGCGGACGTCCTCGTCATGGCCGCCGCCGTCGCCGACTTCCGGCCCGCCACCACCGCGGACCGCAAGATCAAGAAGGACGAGTCGGCCCCCGACGTCGTCCACCTCGTGCAGAACCCCGACATCCTCGCCACCGTGGCCGCCCGCCCCCGGGACCGGCTCGTCGTCGTCGGCTTCGCCGCCGAGACCGGCACCCCCGAGGAGGTGCTGGAGCTCGGCCGCGCCAAGGCGCGGCGCAAGGGCGCCGACCTGCTCGCCGTCAACGCGGTCGGCCACGGCCGGGGCTTCGGCGACGTCGCCAACGCCGTCACCGTGCTCGACGCCCGGGGCGAGGCGGTGGGCGAGGCCGCCGGCACCAAGCAGGACGTCGCCCGCGGGCTGTGGGACCTCATCGTCCCGCGGCTGCGCTGACCCGCTCATCTAGGATCGACCGGTGACCTCCATGCCCAGCCTGCGTCTCTTCACGTCCGAGTCCGTGACCGAGGGCCACCCCGACAAGGTGTGCGACCGGATCTCCGACTCGATCCTCGACGCCATCCTCCGTGAGGACCCGGACGCACGAGTCGCGGTCGAGACCATCGTCACGACCGGTCTGGTCACCGTCGTCGGCGAGGTGACCACCGAGGCGTACGTCGAGATCCCGCAGATCGTGCGCCGTGAGGTCAGCGCCATCGGCTACACCTCCTCCTCCATCGGCTTCGACGGCCACTCCTGCGGCGTGCAGGTCTCCATCGGGCAGCAGTCCCCGGACATCGCCAGCGGCGTGGACACGTCGTGGGAGAGCCGGGCGGGGGAGCGGCGCGACCCCTTCGACGACCAGGGTGCCGGCGACCAGGGCTTCATGGTCGGGTACGCCAGTGACGACACCCCGCAGCTCATGCCACTGCCCATCTGGCTGGCCCACCGGCTCGCCGAGCGGCTCGCCTTCGTGCGCAAGGAGGGCATCGTCGCCGGGCTGCGCCCGGACGGGAAGACCCAGGTGACCATCGCCTACGACGGAGACCGGCCGGTGGCGCTGGACTCGCTGGTCGTCTCCGCCCAGCACGACGCCGACGTCACCTCCGCCTGGCTGCGCTCGGCGATCGCCGCCGAGGTCGTCGCCCCCGTGCTCGCCGAGCACGCCCCGCAGCTCGACACCGCCGGCCACAACCTCTACGTCAACCCGACGGGCCAGTTCGTCGTCGGCGGACCGATGGGCGACGCGGGCCTCACCGGGCGCAAGATCATCGTCGACACCTACGGCGGCATGGCCCGCCACGGCGGGGGCGCCTTCTCCGGCAAGGACCCCTCCAAGGTGGACCGCTCCGCCTCCTACGCCACCCGGTGGGTGGCCAAGAACGTCGTCGCCGCTGGCCTCGCCCGCCGGTGCGAGGTGCACGTCGCCTACGCCATCGGCATGGCCCACCCGGTGGGCGTCTACGTCGAGACCTTCGGCACCGAGACGGTGCCGGTGGAGCGGATCACGGCCGCCGTCACCGAGGTCTTCGACCTGCGCCCCGCCGCGATCGTCGACGCGCTCGACCTCCTGCGTCCGATCTACCGGGACACCAGCGCCTACGGCCACTTCGGCCGGGAGCTGCCCACCTTCACCTGGGAGCGCACCGACCGGGTCGAGGAGCTGCGCCGGGCCGTCGGCTGACCCGCCCCCGCCTGTGGAGGGCCTGCCCGACGTCGGTGGCCCGTGGTGAGATGTGAGCGGAGGTGAGACCGGTGCACCAGCCCACGCTGCTCGAGGGCACCTCCGGGGTGCGCACGGTCTCCGGCGTCGAGGCCGCGGGCGTCGAGCTGCCTGTCGCACGCGTGGCGGTGGACGTGCCGCTGCCGCACCTGGACCGGCCCTTCGACTACCGGGTGCCGCCCGAGCTCGACGCCGCCGCGCAGCCCGGCACCCGGGTCTCGGTACGGTTCGCCGGCAAGGACCGGGCCGGCTTCGTGCTGGAGCGCGCCGCCACCACCGACCACCACGGCACGCTCACCCCGATCCGGCGGGTGGTCTCCGCGCAGCCGGTGCTCACTCCCGAGGTCGCCCACCTGTGCCGGGCCGTCGCCGACCGCTACGCCGGCACGCTCATGGACGTCGTCCGCCTCGCCGTCCCGCCCCGTCACGCCACCACCGAGAAGGCGGTGCTCGAGGCCGGCGCCGCGGACCGCACCGGCACGACTGCCGCCCACCTGCCCGGCACCGCCTGGCAGGACTACGTCGGCGGCCCGGCGTACGTGCGGCGACTGGCGGCGGGGGAGTCACCCCGGGCCGTCTGGTCGGCGCTGCCCCAGCACGGGTCCGGGACACCGGACCGGCTCGCGGCGATCGCCGAGGCGTGTGCCGCCACCCTCGCCTCCGGGCGCGGCGTGCTCGTCGTCGTGCCCGCCGCCGCCGACGTCGAGGAGCTGCACGCGGTGCTCACCGAGGCACTGCCCGGCGAGCCCGTCGTCGCGCTGCAGGCCGAGCACGGCCCGGCGCGCCGCTACCGCGCCTTCCTCCGGGTGCTCCTCGGGCAGGCCCGCGTGGTCGTCGGCACCCGGGCCGCCGCGTTCGCGCCCGTACGCAGGCTCGGCCTCGTCGTGTGCTGGGACGACGGCGACGACCTCCTCGCCGAGCCGCGCGCACCCTACCCGCACGCCCGGGAGGTGCTCACCCTGCGAGCCGCGCACGAGCGGGCCGGGCTCCTGCTCGGGGGATGGTCGCGCACCGTGGAGGCCGCCCTGCTCGTCGAGTCCGGCTGGGCGGCACCCGTCGTCGCCACCCGCGCCACGGTGCGTGCCCGCACACCGCGGGTCGAGGCACCGGGGGAGGTCGACCTCGCCCGGGAGGGCCCGGCTGCCGCCGCCCGGATCCCGCACCCGGCCTGGCGGCTGGTCCAGGAGGCCCTGGAGAACGGCCCGGTGCTCGTCCAGGTCCCGCGCGCGGGGTACCTGCCCGTCGTCGCCTGCCGGCGCTGCCGGGAGCCGGCCCGGTGCCGGGAGTGCCACGGGCCCCTCCAGCTCGCCGGGCGGTCCAGCGTGCCCGCGTGCCGCTGGTGCGGGCGTCCGGACCGGACCTGGGCCTGCCCAGCCTGCGGCAGCACCGCGCTGCGGGCCCGCCGCGTGGGCTCGGCCCGCACCGCCGAGGAGCTCGGCCGGGCCTTCCCCAAGGTGCCGGTCCTCCTCTCCGGCGCCCGCGCCGACCACGGGGTGGTGCGCGAGGTCGACGACCGTCCGCGCGTCGTCGTCGCCACACCCGGTGCCGAGCCGGTGGCCCGGGGCGGCTACCAGGGTGCGCTGCTGCTCGACGGCGCCGCTGTCTCCGGGCGCCAGGACCTCGGCGCCGAGGCCGAGGCGCTGCGCCGCTGGCTGGCCGCGGCCGCGCTCGTGCGCCCGGCCTCCGCCGGGGGCCGCGTCATGCTGCTCGGCGACCCTGCCCCGGTCCCGGCCCAGGCGCTCGTGCGCTGGGACCCGGCCGGGTTCGCGGAGCGGGAGCTGGAGCAGCGGCGGGAGCTGCGGCTGCCCCCGGCGGCGCGCCTCGCCGCCGTGCGCGGCACCTCCCGCGCCGTCGCGAGCCTCCTGCGGTACCTCGAGCTGCCTGCCGGTGCGGAGGTCCTGGGCCCGGTGCCGTGGTCGGAGGAGGAGGTCCAGGCCATCGTGCGCACCGACCTGCGCGACGGCGCTCAGCTCACCCGCGCCCTGGCCCAGGCGGCAGCCGTGCGCAGCGCCCACAAGGAGCCCGACACCGTCCGCGTCGAGGTCGACCCCGCGGAGATCTGACCGTCAGCCGGTCCCGGTGAGGGCTATGATCGCCAGCGCGCTGAGCGTGACGAGCACCCAGAGGATCCCGCCGAGCAGCAGCGGCCGCAGCCCGGCGGCGCGCAGCGCGGGCAGGTCGGTGGACAACCCGATCGCCGTCAGCGCCACCGTGATGAGGAACGTCGCCGCCGTCGCCAGCGGACCGTGCCACGCGGCGGGGACGAGCCCGAGGCTGTTGACCGTCGCGAGCACGAGGAAGCCGACGAGGAACCACGGCACGAGACGCACGACCGACGGGCGGGCCGACCCGCCGGTGGCCAGGCGGTCGCGGCGGGCGACCAGGACGGACAACCCCAAGACGATCGGGATGATGAGGAGCGTCCGGACGAGCTTGACGACGACGGCGTGGTCGGCCGCCGTCGGCCCGAAGGTCGTCGCGGCGGCGACCACCGAGGAGGTGTCGTTGACCGCGGTGCCGGCGAACAGCCCGAAGACCTCCTCACTCATCCCGAGGAGCTGGCCGAGCGGCGGGAAGACGAGCACCGCGGCGAGGTTGAAGGCGAACACCGTCGACAGGGCGTAGGCGACGTTGCTGCCCGAGGCACGCACCACCGGGGTGACGGCGGCGATCGCGGACGCCCCGCAGATCGCGGTCCCCGTCCCGATGAGGGCCCGCAGCTCGTCGTTCACCCCGAGCAGGCGCCCGACCACCGCAGCGCCCACGAGGCACACCACCACCGTGCCGAGCATGACGGGCAGCGAGCTGCGGCCGACGTCGGCCACCTGCGCCAGCGACAGCCGCGCCCCGAGCAGGACGACCGCGACCTGGAGCACGAGCTTGCTCGCGACCGTGAGCCCGGGGGCCAGCGTCGGCACCGCCCCGGCCCGGCGGCGCAGCAGCACCCCGACCGCGACGCCGAGGACCACGCCGCTCACCGGCGCCCCCACCACCGGCAGCGCGGTCCCCACGGCGGTTGCCACGACGGCGAGCACCACCGCGAGCGCCAGACCGGGGAGCCTGCCCCGCCACCGTGCGGTGAGTGTGCTGTCGGGTCGGTGGGCGGCGAGGGACATGTCCCCATGATCCGCCTCCGCGGGCCGGGGGAACGAATCGGGATAGGCTCGACGGCGGTCCTGAGAGAAAGGTCGCAGCTCCATGCAGTCCTCGCCCGCCGCCAACGGCCCGATCACCACCGTCGTCTTCGACCTCGGCCGGGTGCTCGTCGAGTGGGACCCCTACGACGCCTTCGCCGACCGCTGGACGCGGGAGGAGTGGGAGGCGTTCTCCGCCGAGATCGACTTCCCGGCCTTCAACCACGAGCAGGACGCGGGGCGGACCATCGCCGACGCGACCGCCGCCCTGGCGGCGACCCACCCCCACCGCGTCGCCGACTTCGAGCACTACATCCGCAACTTCGCCCGCTCCCTCGGGGGGCCGGTCCCCGGCACCACCGAGATCGTCGACGAGCTGCGCGCGGCCGGTGTCCGGGTGCTGGGCCTGACGAACTGGTCGGCCGAGACGTTCCACGAGGCCGCCCGCTCCGCGCCGGTCATCGACCGCCTCGAGGCGGTGCTCGTCTCGGGCGAGGTCGGCCTCGCCAAGCCGGACCCGGCGATCTACGAGCTCCTCGTCGACCGGTTCGCGCTCGACCCCGCCCGCACCGTGTTCACCGACGACTCCCCGCCGAACGTCGCGAGCGCCGCCGCGCTGGGACTCCTCGCCCTGCACTTCACCGACGCCGACCGGCTCCGCTCCGACCTGGCCGGCCTCGGGCTGCCCGTGCGACCGCTCGCACCTTCCGACGAGACCTGAGCGTGAGCGTGGCGGCCGGGCGGTCCACCTAGACTCCTGGACCATGCGCCTCCTCTTCGCCGGCACCCCCGAGGTCGCCCTCCCGTCGCTGCGCACCCTGGTGGACTCCGAGCACGACGTCGTCGCGGTGCTCACCCGGCCCGACGCCCGCCGCGGCCGCGGCCGCACCCTGCACCCCAGCCCGGTGGCCGCCTGGGCCCGGGAGCGCGGCCTGCCCGTGCTCACCCCCCGCACGCTGCGCGACCCCGAGGTGCAGCAGCAGATCGCCGACCTCGACCTCGACGCCGCCGCCGTCGTCGCCTACGGTGCGCTGCTGCCGCGTGAGCTGCTCGACGTCCCCCGGCACGGCTGGGTCAACCTCCACTTCTCCCTGCTGCCGGCCTGGCGGGGCGCCGCCCCGGTGCAGCATGCCCTCATCGCCGGCGACGACGTCACCGGCGCGACGACGTTCCTCATCGAGGAGGGCCTGGACACCGGGCCCGTACTCGGCACCCTGACCGAGACCGTCCGCCCCCGCGACACCGCCGGGGACCTCCTGACCCGGCTCGCCGAGGCGGGTGCGCCGCTGCTCCTGGCGAGTCTCGAGGCGCTCCACGCCGGCACTGCCACCCCTGTCCCGCAGCCCGCCGACGGCGTGAGCCTCGCACCGCGGCTCGAGCCGGCCGACGCACGGGTGGACTGGGCGGCCCCCGCCGCCGCCGTCGACCGCCTGGTCCGCGGCACCACCCCGGCACCGGGAGCGTGGACCACCGCCCCGGACGGCTCCCGGCTCAAGCTCCGCCCCGTGCGACCGCGCCCCGACGTCACCGACCTGGCACCCGGCCAGGTCCGCGCCGGCAAGCACGAGGTGCTGGTGGGCACCGGCAACGGCGCGGTCGAGCTCGGCGAGGTCGCTCCTGCGGGACGCTCGTGGATGGCGGCGGCCGACTGGGCGCGCGGCGCCCGCCTTCCGCAGGACGCTCGGCTCGGTGGGGACGCCCGGCCCGGCGAGGACGCCCGGTGAGCGAGCAGCCGCGCGGCCGCGGCCACGGCCCCCGCGGTGGGCAGCGCCCCCGTCGCCAGACCGGCCGACCCACCGGGCGTCACACGCCCGACGCCGCCCGGGCAGCGGCAGCCGACGTCCTGGAGGCCGTCGCCACCGGGGACGCCTACGCCAACCTCGTCCTGCCCCGGGTGCTGCGCGAGCGTGGCCTGACCGGGCGCGACGCCGCTTTCGCCACCGAGCTCGTCTACGGCACGCTGCGCCTGCGCGGACGCTACGACGCGGTCCTCGAGCACTGCACCCGAGGGCGCCCGCTCGACCAGGTCGACCCGCCGGTGCTCGACCTGCTGCGTCTGGGCACCCACCAGCTCCTGGGCATGCGGGTCCCGCCCCACGCCGCCGTCTCCCAGACCGTCGCCCTGGTCCGTGAGCGGGCCGGGCACGGCGCCGTCGGCTTCGTCAACGGCGTGCTGCGCGCCGTCGCCCGCGCGGACCTGGAGACCTGGCTCGACCGGCTGCGCACCGCGACCACCGACGAGGTCGACCGGCTGGCCGCCGTCGAGTCCCACCCCGCGTGGGTGGTGCGCGCCATGCGGTCCGCGCTGCGCGCCACCGGCCGGCCCACCGACGAGCTGGTCGACCTGCTGCGCGCGGACAACCAGTCACCTGCCGTCACGCTCGTCGCCCGCCCCGGCCTCATCTCCCCGGAAGCGCTCACCCGGCAGGTCGAGGGCACCCTGGCCCAGCACGCCGAGCCGGGGCGCTGGGCACCGACGGCACTGCGGCTGCCCGGCGGCGACCCCGCCGCGCTGGCCGCGGTCCGCGACGCACGAGCCGGGGTGCAGGACGAGGGCAGCCAGCTCGTCGCCCTCGCCCTCGCCGCTGCCCCCCTCGGCCACGCCGAGGAGGAGCACCGGTGGCTCGACCTGTGCGCCGGACCGGGCGGGAAGGCCGCCCTCCTCGGTGCGGTCGCCGCCCGGCGCGGGGTGCGTCTCGTCGCCAACGAGGTCGCCCCCCACCGGGCCCGCCTCGTGCGGCAGTCCACCGCGGCGCTGCCCGCCGACGCGGTCGAGGTCCGTACCGGGGACGGGCGCCTCCTCGGCGAGGAGGAGCCGGAGGGCTACGACCGGGTCCTCGTCGACGCCCCGTGCACCGGCCTGGGCGCCCTGCGCCGCCGCCCCGAGGCACGCTGGCGCCGCACACCCCAGGACCTGCCCACGCTGACCACCCTCCAGCGCGAGCTGCTCACCTCCGCGCTCCGGGCGGTCAAGCCCGGGGGAGTGGTCGCCTACGTCACCTGCTCACCCCACCTGGCCGAGACCGCCGCCGTCGTCGACGACGTCCTGCGCGGGCGGGACGACGTCACCCGCCTCGACGCCCGTGCTGCCGTCGCCGCGGCCGCCGCCACCGAGGTGCCCGCCCTCGGCGACGGTCCGCAGGTCCAGCTGTGGCCCCATCTCCACGGCACGGACGCGATGTTCCTCGCCCTCCTGCGCCGGGACCGCTGACCCGCGGCCCACCCCCGCCCGCCGGGTAGGGTCGGAGCCGTGACCGTACGCATCACCCCCAGCATCCTCAACGCCGACTTCGCCGACCTCACCGGCGAGCTCGCGCGCATCGCCTCCGCCGACCTCGTGCACGTGGACGTCATGGACAACCACTTCGTGCCGAACCTCACCCTCGGGCTACCGGTCGTCGAGCGGATCGTCGCGGTGAGCCCCGTCCCGGTCGACGCCCACCTGATGATCGCCGACCCCGACCGCTGGGCCCCCGCCTACGCCGAGGCCGGCTGCGCGTCGGTCACCTTCCACGCCGAGGCCTCCGTGGCGCCGCTGCGCCTCGCCCGCGAGATCCGTCGCGCCGGCGCCCGGGCGGCCGTCGCGGTGCGCCCCACCACCGACATCACGCCCTACCTCGACTACCTCGACGAGCTCGACATGATCCTCGTCATGACCGTCGAGCCCGGCTTCGGCGGGCAGCCGTTCCTCCCCGGCACTGTGGGCAAGATCCGCGCCGCGCGGACGGCGATCGACGCCTCCGGGCGCGACGTGTGGCTCCAGGTCGACGGCGGCATCTCCCGGAGCACCATCGCGGTCGCCGCGCAGGCCGGTGCCGACACCTTCGTCGCCGGCTCGGCGGTCTACGGGGCGGACGACCCGGACGCCGAGGTCGTCGCGCTGCGCGAGCTCGCCGCCGCCGCGCGGTAGCGGTTCGCCGCGGGCGCGGCACCTGTGGCACACTGACCGCGCAAGTACGTGCTCCGGGGTCGGTGAGATTCCGAACCGGCGGTGACAGTCCGCGACCCGCCTTGCGAGGCGGTTGACCTGGTGGAACTCCAGGACCGACGGTGAAAGTCCGGATGGGAGGATGCACGCGCGCGCACCGGATCCCGGTGCGCGCGGCAGCCGCGCACGCGTCTGTCGACCCCGGTCCACGCCGATGAGGACCGGAGGGACGACATGGCGCAGCCCGCAGCGCACCCGGCGCCGCTCGCGCGCACGCTGGCCGCGCACCGCCGCTCCCGCCGCCTCGTCCTGCTCACCCCGGTCGCGCTGGGCGCCGGCGTCCTCCTCCTGTGGGAGTCGGTGGCCCGTGCCGGGCTGGTCTCCCCGTTCTTCCTGCCCGCCCCCTCCGCGGTGGCCCGGCGGCTGTGGGCCGACCTCACCACCGGCGGCCTGCTCGGGTACACCTGGGTGACCTGGGCGGAGGCGCTCCTGGGCAGCCTGCTCGGCGCCGCGGTCGCCTTCCCCCTCGGCTACCTCATCGCCCGCAACCGGTGGGTCGCCGCCGGCCTGCAGCCCTACGTCGCCGCCTCCCAGGCGCTGCCCGCGGTGGCGCTTGCGCCACTGCTCGTCATCTGGGTCGGCTACGGGCTGCTGCCCATCGTGCTGCTCTGCGCGCTGCTCGTCTTCTTCCCCATCCTCCTCGCCACCGTGCTCGGGATGCGCACCCTGGACCCGGAGGTGGTCGACGCGGCCCGCCTCGACGGTGCGCACGGCTGGACCATGCTGCGGCACATCGAGGTCCCCATGGCGCTGCCCAGCCTGCTCACCGGCCTGCGCAACGGCTTCACCCTGTCCGTCACCGGTGCCGTGGTCGGTGAGTTCGTCATGGGCGGGCAGGGGCTGGGCATGGTGCTCTCCGTCCAGGCCAACTCCGCCGACACCACCGGCCTGTTCGCCACCCTCACCGTCCTGTCCGCCCTCGCCATCGCGATGTACACCCTGCTGCGCGCCGTCGAGCGGGTCGCGGTGCCCGAGGGCCCCACCGCCCGCACCCGGTTCGCCGCCCGGCGCACCGCACGCCGACCCGTAAGGAGCACCCTGTGAGAGCTGTCCGCACCGCCGCCGGCGTCGTCGCCGCGTCCGCCGTCCTCCTCGCCGCCGCCTGCAGCGACCCCGCCACCGACCCCGCACCCGAGCCGGGGGAGGGCACCACCGCCGCCACCGACAGCACCGGCGAGGTGGTCATCGGGCTGACCTACACCCCCGACGTCCAGTTCGCGCCCTTCTACCTCGCCGAGGCCAACGGCTACTACGAGGAGGCCGGTGTGGAGGTGAGCCTGCGTCACCACGGCGCCTCGGAGTCGCTCTTCGGTGCCCTCGAGGCGGGGGAGGAGGACCTCGTCGTCGCGGGCGGCGACGAGATGCTCCAGGCACGCGCCGCCGGCGTCCCGGTGGTCACCGTCGCCACCCTCTACGAGGAGTACCCGGTGGTGCTCATCGTCCCCGCGGACTCCGACATCACCTCGCCCGCCGACCTCGCCGGCCGCTCGGTGGGCGTGCCCGGCCCGTTCGGCGAGACATGGTTCGGGCTGCTGGCGCTCCTCGCCGACGCCGGCCTCACCGAGGAGGACGTCACCGTCGAGCACATCGGGTTCACCCAGCAGGCCGCTCTCGCCGCCGGCCACGTCGACGCCGTCATGGGCTTCGCCAACAACGACGCCGTCCAGTTCGCCCAGGCGGGCGTGGAGGTGCGCACCATCGCGCTCGAGGACGTCCCGCTCGTCGGGATCGGGCTCGGCGCGCACGACGACCTGCTGGCCGAGGACACCGAGATGCTCGCGGCCGTCCTGGCCGCGACCATGCGGGGGGTCCGGGACGTCGTCGCCGACCCGCGGGCGGCGGTCGACGTCGCCGCCGAGTACGTCCCCGGCCTGACCGACCCCACCGCCCGGGAGGCCGCCCTGGCCACCCTGGAGGCGACGGTCCCGCTGTACGGCGCGGCGACCGGTGAGAGCGACCTCGCGCTGTGGGAGGAGATGGCCGCGTTCATGGACGTCCACGGCCTGCTCGAGGGCGAGGTCGACGTCGCCGCGGCCGTCACCAACGACCTCCTCGGTGCCGGGTGACGGTGGACGCCTGCCGCGGGCAGGGTGCGACGGGGCCTATCCTGAGGCACGTGAAGACCTTCGACGACCTCTTCGCCGAGCTGCAGCACAAGGCCGCCACCCGACCCGAGGGGTCGGGCACGGTCGCCCTGCTGGACGCCGGGGTCCATGCGATCGGCAAGAAGATCGTCGAGGAGGCGGCCGAGGTCTGGATGGCGGCCGAGCACGAGGGTGCCGAGGCCACCGCGCTGGAGATCTCCCAGCTCCTCTACCACCTGCAGGTACTCATGGTCGCTCGAGGCATCGACCTCGAGGACGTCTACCGCAAGCTCTGACCCACCACCCCGGAGACCCTGTGCTGCGCATCGCCGTCCCCAACAAGGGCTCGCTGTCCGAGCCCGCCATCGAGCTCCTCGCCGAGGCCGGGTACCGCCGGCGGCGGGACCGGGAGCTCGTGCTGCCCGACCCGGACAACGACGTCGAGTTCTTCTTCCTGCGTCCGCGTGACATCGCCGTGTACGTCGGCTCGGGCACCGTCGACATCGGCATCACCGGGCGGGACCTGCTGCTCGACTCCGGCACCACCGCCGTCGAGCACCGACCGCTCGGCTTCGCCCGCTCGACGTTCCGCTTCGCCGCGCCGCCCGGCACGGTGCGCTCGGTGGAGGACATCGCCGGCAAGCGGGTGGCGACGAGCTACGACGTGCTCGTCGGCAACTACCTCGCCGAGCGAGGGGTCGAGGCGACCGTGGTCCACCTCGACGGCGCCGTGGAGTCCTCCGTCCAGCTCGGCATCGCCGACGTCGTCGCCGACGTCGTCGAGACCGGCTCCACGCTGCGCGCCGCCGGCCTGGAGACCTTCGGGGAGCCGATCCTGCACTCCGAGGCGGTGCTCATCCGCCCCGCGAGCAAGCCCGCCGACGCCGCCGTGGCCGTCCTCGACCGCCGCATCCAGGGCGTGCTCGTGGCGCGCCAGTACGTCCTCATCGACTACGACGTGCCGGTGGAGCACGTGGAGAAGGCGGTGGCCGTCACCCCCGGCCTGGAGTCCCCGACCGTCTCCCCGCTGCACGACGGCAACTGGCGGGCGGTGCGGGCGATGGTGCGCCGGGAGGACACCAACCGGGTGATGGACGAGCTGTACGAGGTCGGGGCGCGGGCGATCATCGTCACCTCCATCCACGCCTCGCGGCTGTGACGGTCCCGCCGGAGCTGCTGCGTCCGTTCCGCCCCCGGGCGGCGCGCTGGGTGGCCTCGGTCCTCTTCGTCCTCACCGTCCTCGGACTGCCCACGCTCCTCGTCGTCATGGCCGTCAACGACCTGGAGATGCCGCTGGGCGACCTCGTCGGCTTCAGCCTCACCGCGCTCGTACTGGCCTGGCTGTGCTTCCGGCAGGCGGCCGTGCGCGCCGTCCCGGACGAGTCCGGCATCACCGTGCGCAACGTCGTCCGCGTCCGGCGTCTGGCGTGGGAGCAGATCGTCGCCGTCCGGTTCGGGCAGAACCACCCGTGGGCCCAGCTCGACGTGTCCGACGGCACCACCCTCGCCGTCATGGCGGTGCAGACCGCCGACGGCGAGCACGGCCGGCGGGAGGCGGGACGGCTCGCCGCCCTGGTCCAGCTCCACGAGAGCGACGAGCCGGGCTAACCGGCGGGCGGCGCCTCCTGCGACGCCAGGACGGCCGCGTGCGCACCTGCCGCGGCGGAGGCGAGGAACGCGGCCTCGTCCTCGTCGAGCCCGCGGCCCATCGTCGAGAGCCGGACCGGCACGTCCTCCAGGGCCCGGCGCAGGCCCCCCGCCGGCACCTCGACCAGCCGGTGTGGGCCGGTCGGTGCGCACAGCGTGCCGGCCTGCTCGCGCACCCCCTGCCAGAAGGGGCCGGGCAGGTCGGGCACGACGACGTCCGCCGGCCGCAGCGCCACCCGCCCGTAGGCGGTGAGGCTGTGGTGCGAGACGCCGCGGTGCCGCTCCCGCGGGTCCGCCTGGGAGACGCGCAGCGCGGCCACCGGGCGTCCGCCCAGCACCGCGGCCGCGTTGAGCGCCTCCCCGGCGGCCACCCCGGAGAACCCCCACCGGGTGCCGGTGCCGAGGTTGCCCGGTCCCTGGGTGACGACGGCGACGTCCGCGCCCACGACGATCCGCGCCGCGAGCAGCGCCGTGTGCACCCCGACGGACTCCAGGTCCCCGCCGAAGGCCTGGCCGGCGGTGATCGTGGCCGCCAGCCACCCGGCCTCGCGCAGCGTGGCCACCGAGCGGGAGAAGGCGAGGGGCAGCGCCCCGCCGTCGGTCATGACATAGACCACGCGCGGTGCGGGCCGGCCGGTCTCGGCGGCCCGGGCCCGCAGGCCGGCGAGCACGGCCGGCAGCGCGGAGTGCAGGTCGGCGACCACGACGACGAGCCCGTCGAGGTCGTCCGCGTCGCGCAGCTGCGTGTGCCACGGCGACTCCTGCTCGTCCACGCCGAGCACCATCGGCTGCAGCGGTGTGTAGCGCGCCTTGACGACGTGCCCCGGGCCGGGTGCCGGGTCCGGCGGCAGTCGGTCCGGCAACGCGACGACCATCGCGTAGCCGCCCGTGCCCAGGCCGCGCACCAGCGCGGAGACGGTGAGCGTCACCCGGTCGCCCGGGCGCGGCTCACCGACGAGGGCGGGGTAGGCCAGCGCCCGCACCGCGGCACGGCCGCCCGCCGGTCGGTCCAGGTCCACGTCGAGCTCCACGGCACCGGCCCACGAGCCGCGCACGGCCCGCACCACTCCGTCACGCCACGAGATCACGCCCGCACGCTACCCGAGCGGTTACGGTGGGGCCCGTGGCTACGCGTGTGGACCCGGCCGAGCGGCTGCTCGACCTGCTCATCGCCCTCCGGCACGCGCAGGGCCGGATGACCAAGGCCGACATCCGCGCCTCGGTCAACGGCTACCGCGACGCGGCCTCCGACGCCGCCTTCGAGCGGATGTTCGAGCGGGACAAGGACCTGCTGCGCCAGCTCGGCGTGCCGATCATCACCGACGTCGACCCGGTCCACGAGGACGCCGTCGGCTACCGGCTCGACACCGCCGACTACTCGCTGCCCGAGGTCTCCTTCACGGCGGCCGAGATCGGGGTGCTCTCGCTGGCCGCCACCGTGTGGCAGGACGCCCACCTCCACGGCTCCGCGCGCCGCGGCCTGACCAAGCTGCGCGCCGTCGCCGCCGGCGCCGAGCCCGACGACCACCTCGGGGTGGCGCTGCGGGTCCAGCCCGCCGAGACCGCCCTCGGCCCGCTGCTGGACGCGATCGGCTCACGCCAGGCCGTGACCTTCACCTACCGGGCCGCGTCCACCGGGGAGGAGAGCCGCCGCCGGGTGCAGCCGTGGCGGCTGCTCAGCCGGGACCGCGGCTGGTACCTCGTGGGCCACGACGTCGACCGCGACGCGCCGCGGGTCTTCCGCCTCTCCCGGGTCGTCGGCGCGGTCCGGCCCACCGGCCCCACCGGTGCCTTCGAGGTGCCCGAGCACGACCCGCAGGAGCTGCTCGCCCTCGGCGCCGGGAGCGGGGTGCGCGCGGTGCTCGCCGTCCTGCCCGAACGGGCCGCGGCCCTGCGCGCCCGGGCCGTGGAGGAGCGCGGCGAGCGGGACGGACGGACCGTCCTCGTCGTCGAGACCGACGACGCCGGCGCCCTGGCCGCGGAGGTCGCCTCCTACGGGGCCGCCGTCCTCGTCCTCGACCCGCCCGAGCTGCGCGAGTCGGTGCTGGAGCGGCTGCGTGCCGCAGCGGCGCTGGGGGAGGGGAACCGTGGCTGAGACCACTGCCGAGCGCCTCACCCGGCTGCTCGCCCTCATCGCCTACCTCGGGGAGAACCCCGGCGTGCCCGTCGCCGACGTCGCGGCGCACTTCGCCGTCACCCCCGAGCAGGTCATCGCCGACGTCAACCTGCTGTGGGTCACCGGGACGCCCGGGTACCTGCCGGACGACCTCATCGACTTCGCCGCCGACGAGTACGACCGCCAGGTCCTCACCCTGACCGACCCGCGCGGCATGGACCGCCCGCTGCGGCTGAGCGCCCACGAGGCCCTCGCCCTCCTCGTCGCCCTCAAGCCGCTGGAGGCGCTGAGCCAGGAGGGTGGCATCGACGACGAGGTGCTGCGCAGCACCGAGGCCAAGCTCACCGCGGCGGCGGGGGAGGCGGCCCGGGCCGCCGAGGCGGTCCACGTCCACGTGAGCGACGCCAGCGCCGCGCTCGCCCCTGCCCGGCGGGCGATGGACGAGGGATGCCGGCTGCACCTGCGGTACGTCTCGGCCGCCGACGTCGTCACCGAGCGCGACGTCGACCCCCTGGAGCTCGTCTGGGACGGCAGCCAGTGGTACCTGCGCGCCTGGTGCCACCGCGTCGAGGGGCTGCGCCACTTCCGGCTCGACCGGGTGCTCGCCGCCGAGGTCCTCACCACCCCCGCCGCGCACCCCCCGGAGCGCACCGGCCGCACCACCGAGCCCGAGCTCGCCGAGGACGACCTCCTGGCCGAGCTCGTCCTGGCCCCCAGGGCGCGCTGGCTGGCCGAGCGGGTGCCCGTCGTCGACCACGAGGACCTGCCCGACGGCGACCTGCGGGTGCGGCTGCGGGTCGCCGACCCGGCGTGGCTGACCAACGTCGTCCTCGGGCTCGGACCGGACGTGCGCGCCGTCGCCCCGCCGGAGCTCGCCGCCACCATCGCCGCCCGCGCCGCCGACGCGCTGGCCGCCTACGAGGACCTATCCTCCTCCTCATGACCTGGTGGCTCTGGCTCGTCCTCGTCCTCGCCGCGCTGGCGCTCTTCGCCGTCCTGGGCGTGCGCCTGTGGCGCAAGGGCAAGGCGCTGCTCACCGAGCTGCAGGCGCTCACCGAGCTCGGGGAGCGGCTCGCCGACATCGCCGGCACCGAGCCGCCGGAGCCGTTCGTGCCCGCCTACCTGGCCCCGCCCGGGGCCCTGGCCGCCGCGCGGGACCGCCGCGAGGACAACCTGCGCGCCCGCCGCGAGCGCCGGGCCGCCCGGGCCGAGCAGGCACTGAGCCGCTGGCAGCGGCTGGGGCTGCGCTGAGACGTAGAATCGACCCACCACCTCCTAGCGAAGGCAGACCATGCGGCTCCAGTTCTGGCACATCGTCGTCATCGTCCTGCTCATCGTCATCCTCTTCGGGGCGAAGCGGCTCCCCGACGTGGCGAGCAGCGTCGGCAAGTCGCTGAAGATCTTCAAGAAGGAGGTCAGCGAGCTGCGGGAGGACGACTCGGCCGCACCGGGTGACCACACCACCGGACCGCACACCACCCCCGGCACCACGCCACCGGCCACCACCCGGGGGGACGACCCCGGCACCACCCACTCACCGGGCGGTACGGGCACCGACCATCGCTAGCCCCGCACGAGGGACGCCGTGGCCCTGAGGAAGCGGAGGAAGGACAACCCCGAAGCCCGGATGCGGCTGGTCGACCACCTGCGCGAGCTGCGCCGTCGGGTGCTGCTCGCGCTCGTGGGGATCGCGGTCATGACCGTGCCGAGCTGGCTCCTCTACGAGCCGGTCTTCGACGCGCTGCAGGCGCCGGTGCTGGCCGTCGACGACGCCGGCCTCACCGCCGCCCTGACCTTCACCACCCCCGCCGCCGCCTTCGACATGCAGATCCGGGTGTCGCTGTGGCTGGCGACCTTCCTCGCCAGCCCGTGGTGGCTCTACCAGCTGTGGGCCTTCATCGCCCCCGGTCTGACCCCACGGGAGAAGCGCCGCAGCGTGCTCTTCCTCGTCGCCGCCGTGCCGCTCTTCCTCGCCGGCGCCCTGCTCGCCTGGCTCGTGCTGCCCAACGCCATCCGGGTGCTCACCCAGTTCACCCCCGAGGGCGCACTGAACTACATGCCGGCCACCGACTACGTGCGGTTCGTCATGCGGGTGGTCCTCGCCTTCGGGCTGGCCTTCCTCGTACCCGTCGTCATGGTGCTCCTCAACGCCATCGGCCTGGTCCACTCCCGCACGCTGCTCGCCGGCTGGCGGTGGGCGGTGCTGCTCATCTTCGTCTTCGCCGGGATCGCCAGCCCCACCCCCGACCCGTGGACGATGATCGCGCTGGCGATCCCGATCTGCGGGCTCTACTTCGCCGCCGTCGGGATCGCCGCCGCCCACGACCGCCGCGTGGCGCGCCGGGAGGCGGCCCGCGACGCCGAGCTCTTCGGCCCCGAGGCTCCGGCGTGAGGGGCCGCATCGGCGTGGTCTGCAACCCCACCGCAGGCCACGGCAGGGCGGCACGCGCCCGCGCCGCCGTGCTGGAGGGGCTCGCCGCGACTGGGCGGGAGGTGCTCGACCTCACCGGCCGGGACTTCACCGACGGCCTGGCCCGGGCGCGGGCCGGTCTCGCCGAGGGGCTGGACGCCGTCGTCGTCGTCGGCGGGGACGGCATGGTCAACCTCGGCGCGAACGCGGTCGCCGGCACCGGCGTGCCGCTGGGCATCGTCGCCGTCGGGTCGGGCAACGACATCGCCGGTGCCCTCGGGCTCCCGGTCCACGACGTCGCCGCCTCCCTCGACGCGGTGCTGACCGCGCTGGCCACCGGTGGGCGGGAGGTCGACTCCGTCGCGGTGAGCGCCCCGGGCGACGCACCGACCCGCTGGTACGTCAGCTCGCTGTGCGCCGGCCTCGACGCCGCCGTCGCGGCCCACGCCGCCCGGTTGCGCTGGCCCCGCAACGGGGGGCGTTACGTGCGCGCCGTCTTCGCCGAGCTGTCCGCCTTCCGCCCCTACGGCTTCCGCATCACGGCCGACGGGGAGACATGGGAGCAGGACGCCACGCTCGTCACCGTCTCCAACACCCCGTTGTTCGGCGGTGGGATGAGGGTGGCCCCCGACGCCTGTCCCGACGACGGGCTGCTCGACCTCGTCACCGCCCGCGGCGTGTCGCGCACCGCGGTGGCCCGGCTGTTCCCGCTGCTCTTCTCCGGACGGCACGTGCACCACCCCGCCGTGCGCGTCCGCCGCGTGCGCAGCGTGCGGATCGAGCCCGCCACCCGTCTCGGCGCCAACCCGCCGGTGGCGATCGTCGACGGGGAGCCGCTGCGCGAGCTGCCGCTGCAGTGCGACGTCCACCCGCGCGCCCTGCGCGTCCTGGCACCTACAGTCGTCCCGTGAGCCCCCGACGCAAGCGGCGCCCGCAGGCGACGCCGCCCTCGCCCCCCGCCGAGCCCAGCCCCGCCGAGCCCAGCCCCGCCGAACGGTACGCCGCCGCGCGGCGCCGGGCCCGGGCCGAGCGCAGCGAGCTGGCCGCCTTCGCCGCCGGCCTGGGCTTCCAGCTCGACGACTTCCAGCGCGAGGCATGCGAGCGGCTCGAGGAGGGCCGCAGCGTCCTCGTCGCGGCACCCACCGGCGCGGGCAAGACCGTCGTGGGGGAGTTCGCGGTGCACCTGGGGCTGCGCACCGGACGCAAGGCCTTCTACACCACGCCCATCAAGGCGTTGAGCAACCAGAAGTACCTCGACCTCGTGGCCGTCCACGGCGAGGAGCGCGTGGGTCTGCTCACCGGCGACACGACGATCAACGGCGAGGCGCAGGTGGTGGTCATGACCACCGAGGTGCTGCGCAACATGCTCTACGCCGGGTCCACGACGCTGGAGGGTCTGGGCTACGTCGTCATGGACGAGGTGCACTACCTCGCCGACCGCTTCCGCGGGCCGGTGTGGGAGGAGGTCATCCTCCACCTCGACGAGGACGTGCGGCTCGTCTCGCTGTCCGCCACCGTCTCCAACGCCGAGGAGTTCGGCGACTGGCTCACCATGGTGCGCGGCGACACCGCCGTCATCGTCTCCGAGCACCGTCCGGTGCCGCTGTGGCAGCACGTCATGGTCCGCAACCGGATCCTCGACCTCTACAGCGCGCGCGTGGACCCCACCGACCCGGGCCCCAACCCGCCGATCAACCCCGACCTCCTCGAGGCCATCCGGCGCGCCCAGCGCACCGGCTCGGCGCCCGCCGGCCGGGGCCGCGACCCCCGCCGGGGACGGCACCCGGCCCGCTTCGTCCGCGTGCGACCGCCCTCCCGTCCCGTCGTCGTGGAGAAGCTCGACCAGGAGGGCCTGCTGCCCGCCATCGTCTTCATCTTCTCCCGCGCGGGCTGCGAGGCCGCCGTCGAGCAGACGGTGCGTGCCGGGATCCGGCTGACGAACGCCGCCGAGGCCCGGACCATCGCCCAGGTCGTGGAGGAGCGGTGCGCCTCCCTGCCGCCCGAGGACCTCGCCGTCGTGGGCTACCACGCCTGGTCCCAGGCGCTGCAGCGGGGGATCGCCGCTCACCACGCCGGGCTCCTGCCGGTCTTCAAGGAGACCGTCGAGGTGCTCTTCGCCGCCGGCCTGGTCAAGGTGGTCTACGCCACCGAGACTCTCGCGCTGGGCATCAACATGCCGGCCCGCTCCGTGGTCCTGGAGCAGCTGGAGAAGTGGGACGGCACCGCCCACACCCCGCTCACGCCGGGGGAGTACACCCAGCTCACCGGGCGCGCCGGCCGCCGCGGCATCGACGTCGAGGGCCACGCCATCGTGCTCTACCGTGACGACCTCGACCCGGGCGCGCTCGTCGGGCTGGCCTCGCGGCGCACCTACCCCCTGCGCTCGAGCTTTCACCCGACGTACAACATGGCCGTCAACCTCCTGGACACGCTTCCCTTCCAGCAGGCCCGGGAGATCCTGGAGAGCTCCTTCGCCCAGTTCCAGGCCGACCGGGGCGTCGTCGGTCTCGCCCGCCAGGCACGCCGCAACGAGGAGGCCCTCGCCGGCTACGCCGAGGCGATGACGTGCCACCTCGGGGACTTCCGCGAGTACGCCCGGCTGCGCCGCCAGATCAACGACCTGGAGAAGGACCACTCCCGGGAGCGGTCCTGGGCCGCCCGGCAGGCGGCGCACGCCTCCCTCGCCGCCGCCCGCCGCGGCGACGTGCTGGAGTACCGGCGCGGACGGCGCACCCAGTGGGTGCTCGTGCTCGACGTCGAGTCCGACCGGCGCGGCGCCCCGGTGCTGCGGGTGCTCACCCCCGAGCCGCGGGTGCGGGTGCTGACGGCCGACGAGCTGCCGCACGGTGCCACGACCGTGACGAGCGTGACCGTGCCCAAGCACGCCAACGTGCGCGACGCGAGGGTGCGCCGTGACCTCGCCTCCCGGATGCGCAGTGCCCTCCAGGCGACCCCACCGACCGCCCGGCCGGAGCGCGGCCGGTCACGGACCGGCACGCAGGACCAGCTCGACGAGCTGCGCCGCCGCCTGCGCGCCCACCCCTGCCATGCCTGCCCCGAGCGCGAGGAGCACGCCCGCTGGGCCAACCGGTGGGCCACCCTCGAGGCCGAGCACGAGCGTCTCCTCCAGCGGATCGAGAACCGCACGTCGTCCATCGCCCGCGACTTCGACCGGGTCTGTGCGCTGCTCACCGAGCTCGGCTACCTCGAGCCCGCGACGACGGACGGCGAGGAGGACCTCGCCGTCACCGCCAACGGCCGCTGGCTCGCCCGCCTCTACGCCGAGAAGGACCTCGTGCTGGCCGAGTGCCTGCGCCGCGGGCTGTGGCGCGGGCTGGACGCGGCCCAGCTCGCCGCCGTCGTCTCCACCGTCGTCTACTCCGCCCGCACCGACGCGGCCTCCGCCCCGGGCGGGGCAGGCCGCGGTGCGCTGGGGGAGGCGGTGCGCGCCACCGTCCGGGTCTCCGACGAGCTCGCCGAGCTCGAGTCGCGCCACGGGGTGCCGCCGGCGGAGCCGGTGGACGCCGGGATCGTCGCGGCGGTGCACCAGTGGGCCCTGGGGGCGGCGCTCGACACCGTGCTGGAGGGCACGGAGCTCGGCGCTGGTGACTTCGTGCGCTGGTGCAAGCAGGTGCTCGACGTCCTCGACCAGCTGGCGACGGCCGCCCCGGACGCCGCGGAGCGGCGCACCGCCCGCCGCGCGATCGACCTCGTGCGCCGAGGTGTGGTCGCCTGGTCCAGCGTGTGAGACGGCCGCCGTCCCCAGGTCGGACGAAAGTCGGAACCGAGGCCCGACACGCCAGACGACACGCCGACCTCAGGAGGATCCCGTACCGAAACTGACCTCGGCTGACCTGCGTGCATGCCGTTGACCTGCGGCTTCATGGGGTTGAACGCAGCCGCCGGTCCGCACTAGGTTCGACTGCCATACCGCCGGCCAGGCAGATGCCTCCACAGTGCAGGCACCAGTCACATGCCGCGGCGGACATGGGCCTGGCCCGCGTGTTCAGTAGATAACGTAGCTGCGCCTGCAGCTCCGGTCCGAAGGACACGCGGGCCGGTCCTGTCCGGTTCGGGACCACCACCGGCGCCGCCTATCCTGGTCCGGTGCCCCGCCCTTCCCCATCGGTCGCCCTGCTGCTGTGCGTCCTCGGCGCCCTCGCCACCGATGCGGCGTTCCCCGGGCGGTCGTGGTGGCCGCTGGCCCCGGTCGGCATCGCGCTGCTCCTCCTCGCACTGCGCGGGGCGTCGGTCCCGCGGGCGCTGGGCTACGGCTGGGTGTGGGGCGCGGTGTTCTTCCTCGTCCACCTGTGGTGGGCGGAGGAAGCGGCCGGGGGTGTCCCGTGGCTGCTCCTCGGGCTGGCCGAGGCGTGCTTCGTCGCCGTCTTCGCCGGGGCCTGGGTGCTCGCGCGTCGCTGGGGCCCGGTCGCCCGGCACCCGGCGCTCGGGGCCCTGGCCGTGGCGAGCCTGTGGGTGGCCACCGAGACGGTGCGTGGGCTGGCCCCCTTCGGCGGGCTGCCCTGGGGCAAGCTCGCCTTCTCCCAGACCACCGGGCCGCTGCTGCGGCTGGCGTCGCTGGGCGGGGAGACCCTGGTGAGCGGCGTCGTCGTCGCGACCGGGGCGTTCGTCGCCCTGGCCCTGACCCACCTGCGCCGGGCCCGGGTGGGACGGGCCAGCGGCGCCGTCCTCGTGGCCGCCGCGCTCGTGGGCGTCGGGCTCGTCGTCCCGGTCGACACCCGCGCCGAGACGGGGACCCTGCGCGTGGGCGCCGTCCAGGGCAACGTGCCCGGCCCGGGCCTGGACGCCTTCGCCGTGCGCCGCGACGTCCTCGAACGCCACGTCACCGGGACCGAGGCGCTGCTCGCGCAGGTGGAGCCCGGGGAGCTCGACGTGGTGCTGTGGCCGGAGAATTCCACCGACATCGACCCGCGGGTGGACGCGGAGGCCGGCCGGCTCGTCGGGCGGGCCGCCGCCGCGGTGGATGCCCCCATCCTCGTCGGCGGGCAGCGGTACACCGGCACCCACCGGTACAACGAGGCGATCCTCTGGGCGCCGGGGGAGGGGCAGGTGGACGTCTACGCCAAGCAGCACCCCGCCCCGTTCGCCGAGTACATCCCGCTGCGTGACATCGCCCGCATGGTGACCGACGCCGTCGACCTCGTCTCCATCGACATGCTCCCCGGCGACGAGGTCGGCGTCATCGCGCTGGACAGCCCCCGCCTGGGCCGGGTGGTCGAGCTCGCGGTGGGGATCTGCTTCGAGGTCGCCTACGCGGACCTCATCCGGGACGCCGTGCTCGCCGGTGGGGAGGTGCTCGTGGTGCCGACGAACAACGCCTCCTTCGGCTTCACCCAGGAGTCGACCCAGCAGCTGGCGATGTCGGTCTTCCGGGCCGTGGAGCACGGCCGCGCCACCGTGCAGATCTCCACGGTGGGGGTGAGCGGTGTCATCAGCCCCAACGGGGTGGTCACCGAGTCCTCCGAGCTGTTCACCGCGGACCGCTTCGTGGCCGCCCTGCCCCTGCGCACCTCGCTCACCGTCGCGGACCGCCTGGGCGTGTGGCCCACTGTCGTGGTCGGGGCGTTCGCGGCCGTCACCGTCGTGGCGGGTGCCGTGGTCGGCGCGGGCCGGCGTCGCACCGCGCGGAGGAGGTCGTCGTGAGGACGCTGGTCATCATCCCGACGTACAACGAGCGTGCGTCGCTGCCGGTCGCGCTCGAACGCACCCGGGCGGCGGTACCCGACGCCGACATCCTCGTGGCCGACGACAACAGCCCGGACGGCACCGGGGCGGTCGCCGAGGCCGCCGCCGCCCGCGACGAGCGCATCCACGTGCTCCACCGTCCGGGGAAGCAGGGGCTGGGCCGGGCCTACGTCGCCGGG
Organism: uncultured Georgenia sp.; assembly: GCF_937958535.1. Classification (GTDB taxonomy): domain Bacteria; phylum Actinomycetota; class Actinomycetes; order Actinomycetales; family Actinomycetaceae; genus Oceanitalea. Next base: position 32,628 of record NZ_CALGNQ010000036.1, read on the forward strand.
TTCCGGTGGGCGCTGGAGCGGGGGTACGACCTGGTCGTCGAGATGGATGCCGACGGGTCGCACCGTCCCGAGCAGCTGCCCGAGCTGCTCGAGCGGGCCCGCCGTCCGGACGCACCGGCGCTGGTCATCGGCTCACGCTGGGTGCCCGGCGGCGAGGTGGTCAACTGGCCGTGGCACCGCGAGGTCCTCTCCCGGGGCGCCAACACCTACGTCCGCCTCGCGCTGGGCCTGCCGGTGCGCGACGCCACCGCCGGGTTCCGGGTGTTCCGCGCCGACACGCTGGCGGCGCTGCCGCTGACCGAGATCCAGTCCCAGGGCTACTGCTTCCAGGTGGACATGACGCTTCGCGTGCACCGGGCCGGTGGCCGGGTGGTCGAGGTGCCGATCAGCTTCGTCGAGCGCGCCGAGGGCGTGTCGAAGATGAGCCGCGCGATCATCACCGAGGCGCTGGTCCGGGTGACCGGCTGGGCGCTGGCCCACCGGACACGCCGGCTCGTCGCGCTGCTGCGCGCTCGGCGCTGACGGGCAGCGCACCCGCCGGGCAGAGCACAGGGCCCGCAGGTGGTGACCTGCGGGCCCTGGACGGTGGGTCGCTCAGGCGCTGCGCCGACGCAGCTGGCCGCTGCGCAGCAACTCCAGACGCTCGGCGAGGAGCTCCTCCAGCTCGGGGATGGTGCGCCGCTCGAGCAGCATGTCCCAGTGGGTCCGCGGCTTCTTCACCGGCTTGGTCGGCTCGGGACGGGTCGCGTCGCGCAGCAGCGCCTCCGCCCCGCAGCGGCACTCCCAGAGCGCCGGCATCTCGGCGTCCGCCGCGAACGGCAGGACGATGGTGTGCCCGTTCGGGCACTCGTAGTGGGCCTCGGTCCGCTCGGCGAACTCGACGCCGGCCTCACTCTCGAGGCTCTTCGCACCGATCCCGACTCCACGCAGGGTTCGATCTGCCATGTCGCCTCTCCTCTCGCCTCGTGGGCGCGCTCGGGCGCGCCGGGTGTGCACGCTCTACTGGGTACCAACGAACGATGGTGTCGAGTTGTTCCACGATCCTGGTGGACGTGCTGTGAAGGTTCCGCGCGTCTTCCCGCCGGTATGGTGCGAGAGTGACCGAGATGACATATCGCCAGCTGGGTGCCAGCGGCCTGGTGGTCTCCACCGCCGGCCTGGGGTGCAACAGCTTCGGGGCGACCCTACCGCCGGACGAGGTCGCGCGCGTGGTGGGGGCCGCGCTTGAGGCCGGAATCACCTTCTTCGACACCGCCGACATCTACGGCGGGGAGCCGGGGCAGAGCGAGGAGCTGCTCGGCAGGGCGCTGGCGGGACGACGGGACGACGTCGTCGTCGCCACCAAGTTCGGGATGGACGCCCGCGGGCTCAACGGCGAGGACCACGGGGTGCGCGGCTCGCGCCGCTACATCCGGCGGGCCGTCGAGGGCTCGCTGCGCCGGCTGGGCACCGACCACATCGACCTCTACCAGCTCCACCGGCCCGACCCGGTGACGCCGTGGGAGGAGACGCTCGAGACACTCGACGACCTGGTCCGCGAGGGCAAGGTGCGCTACGTCGGCTGCTCGAACGTCACCGGCTGGCAGCTCGTCGACGCCGACTGGACGGCGCGGACCGCGGGGCTGAGCGCGTTCATCTCCGTGCAGAACGAGTACTCGCTGCTCTCCCGGGGCATCGAGGCCGAGGTCGTCCCCGCGGCCGCACACGTCGGCGCCGGCATCCTGCCGTACTACCCGCTCGCATCGGGTCTGCTCACCGGGAAGTACCGACGTGGGGAACCCGCCCCCGCCGGCAGCCGCCTGGAGCGACGCCCGGAGCGGCTCGCCGCGGCCGACTTCGACCGGATCGAGGCTCTGGAGGCCGTTGCCGAGCGGGCCGGGGTCGTGCTGCTCACCCTGGCGCTGGGTGGCCTGGCGGCCCAGCCGGGTGTCGCGAGCGTCATCGCCGGGGCCCGGACACCCGAGCAGGTCCGGGCGAACGTGGCGGCCACCCTGTGGGAGCCGGACGCGGAGACGCTCGTGGCCATCGACGAGGCGTCGCCCGGCCCCACACCCCACTGACCTCACCGGTCGAGGGTGCCGGGGTCGAGGACGGCGGCCCCGGCCGGGCCGACGGCGGCGAGCCCCCGCAGCACGACGCCCTCCCGGGCGGCGACGTCCCGCACGAGCCCGGCCCACGCCTCCTCCCGGACGCCGACCCCCGTGGGGCGGCCGAGGACGACGGCGAGCTCCGCCCGGTCCGGCGTGGGCCCCTGGGCGGCGGTGTCCCGGACGACGTCCGCCAGACCTGGCCAGTCGGCCGGCTCCGGCTCCGCCGGGAGGTTCTCCACCACGACTCCGCGCCCACAGACCTCCCCGTCCCCGTCCACCGGCACGACCCACACGCAGCAGGACGGGTCGTCCAGCAGCGCCCACAGCAGGCGGGAGTAGGTGAGGAGGTCGGCCTCGGTCCGGACCCGTCCCGCGGGCAGCTCGCCGGTGAGCCACGGCACGGCATAGCCCGGCGGGACATCAGGGGACCCGTCGCGCGGTGGGGGCGCCGAGTGGAGGAGACGCGCCCGGTGGGCACCCACGGCCACGACGCCGCGGACCGGGAGCCCGCAGAGCTCGGCGGCCTGCAGCAGGGCCCGGCTCCAGGCGAGCTCCCGGTGGCTCCGGTCACCCCCGGCCGGGCGGGCGATGGCCACGACGACGGAGCAGCCCGGGACCCGCTCCCGGAGCTGACCGGCCACGTCGTGGAGCCGCAGCGGGAGGCCCGAGGTGGGTGGGCGCGGCGGCAGGTCGAGCAGCTCGGCGCACTCCTTGGTGCTCCACCCGTCGGGGTCGAGCGCGATGAGCCACACCGTGAAGAAGTACTCGCTGGTGAAGGCCCGGGCGAAGCCTGCGGCACAGGTCACCACGTCCTCGTCGGTCACCACGTGCATGGGGACGGCGGGCCACACGGTGCGGTCCCCGCCCACCGGACCGAACTCGGGCATCCCGTCGCGGACGGGGCGGCCCCAGGCGTCTGTCGTCGGGGCCTGGACGGCGTCGTCGCTGGTCATGTCCCGCACGGTGCCGGGGATGGGGCCGGGCCGGACGTGAGGGGTGGCCGCCTGTGCGCACCGGCTGCCCGACCGGGAGCTGTGGAGCAGCGTGCCGGCCGGCGCCTGGGTGCCCCGTCAGTCGACGACCCGCACCGCCTCGAGCCGGCACTGGACCGGGAAGGACTCCGCGCACGGGCCCATGACCCACACCTCGACGACGTCGCCCACGGACAGCTCGACGTCCTCGCCGTCCGAGCCCACCACCGGGTGGTCGCCGTCCAGGCTCATGCCCTCGTAGTACCGGTCCGAGGCCTCGCGCAGGACGACCCGACCGGACGTCCCCGGGGCGACGACCCCGCCGACGTCCGGCTCCCGGTCCGGCAGCCGGGAACCCGTGCCACAGGCCGCCACGGCGAGGACGACGGCGAGGACCACCCCTGCACGCGCTGTCACGAGGCCCATCGTGGCACGCGCCGGGGACACCTCAGCGACGGCCTGCCCGGCGCCGGAACTGCGTCGCCGCCCAGACCACGGCGAGGAGCAGGACGCCGCCGAGCCAGGCCGTGGCGACCAGGGGGGCGGCTCCGGGGTCGGTGCCCATGAGAAGCCCGCGCAGCGTCTCGATCACCGGGGTGATCGGTTGGTGCTCGGCCACCCCGCGCAGCCAGCCGGGCAGCGTGTCGGCCCCGACGAAGGCCGTGGACACATAGGGCAGGAAGAGCAGGACGAAGCCGTACCCGTTGGCGGCCTCCGGGCTGCCGGTCGCCAGCCCGATCGCCGCGAAGAGGTAGGTGATGGTGAGGATGTACAGGGCGACGAGCGCGACGGCCAGTACCCACGCCGCCCCTCCGGCCGTGGGGCGGAAGCCGATCGCGAGCGCCACCGCGATGACGACGCCGGTCGCCACGAGGTTGCGGGCCAGGCTGGCGACGACGTGGCCGGTGACCACCGCCCAGCTGCGGATCGGCAACGTCCGGAAGCGGTCCATGAGCCCGGAGGAGGCGTCGTCGGCCACGTCGACGGCGGTGGAGGAGGCGCCGAATCCGGCGCAGAGCAGGATGATCCCGGGTACGACGTAGTCGACGTACCCGCCGGAGGGGTCGAGCGCGCCGCCGAAGACGTAGACGAAGAGCAGCATGAGGAACACCGGCAGCAGCACGGCCATGAGCATCGCCTCGGCGTTGCGCAGGCTGTGCCGCAGGCTGCGGCCGACGAAGACGGCCTCCTCGGTGCCGGGGCGCAGCCGCCGGGCGGGTGGTGCGGTGAGGGCGGTCATGAGGCGCTCCTTCCGGTGAGCACGGGTGTGGGGGACGGTCCGGCGGGGTCGCCGGTGAGGGCGAAGAACACGTCGTCGAGGCTGGGGCGGCGGACGAGGAGCTCGCCGTCGATGGCGAGGGCGTCGATGGTGTCGAGCGCGCGGCGCAGTCCGGCGGGCGAGCCGTCGGTGGGCTCGGTGTGGAGCACCTCGCCGCGCGGACCGTGGACCTCGACGACCTCGTCGCCGACGGTGCGCTTGAGCTCGCGCGGCGTGCCCTCGGCGACGATGCGTCCGTCCCGCAGGATGGAGACCCGGTCGGCGAGCTCGTCGGCCTCCTCGAGGTACTGCGTGGTGAGCAGCACGGTGGTGCCGCCCTCGCGCAGCGTGCGGACGACGTCCCACAGCTCGCGGCGGCTCGTCGGGTCCAGGCCGGTGGTCGGCTCGTCGAGGAAGACGACCGGGACGGCGACGACGAGGCTCAGCGCGATGTCGAGCCGTCGGCGCATCCCGCCGGAGAAGGTGCCGACCCGACGGCCCGCGGCGGCGGTGAGGCCGAAGCGCTCGATGAGCTCACGGGCCCGGGCGCGGGCCGCGGCGCGCCCCAACCCGTGGAGCGCGGCCATCATGCGGAGGTTCTCCTCCGCGGAGAGCAGCTCGTCCACCGCCGCGGCCTGACCGGTCAGCGCGATCCGCCGGCGGACGGTGCCGGCCTCGCGCACCGGGTCCGCGCCGGCGACCCGGACCCGGCCGGCGTCAGGCCGCACGAGCGTGGCGAGGATGGTGACGAGGGTCGTCTTCCCGGCGCCGTTCGGCCCGAGCAGGGCGTGCACCGTCCCGGCCGGTACCGCGAGGTCCACCCCGTCGAGCACCGCGAGCCGTCCGAAGCCCTTGCGCAGGCCACGCACCTCGATCATCGGTTCCATCTGGTCCATGTCGTCGTCCCTCCATGGTGTGTACGTACTAAACAGTAGATGGCATATACCGGAATGTCTACGCCGTAAACAGAAGTAGGGTGGGGACATGGAGACGGACCCGGAGGACGTGCCGCTGCCGCGCGGGGTGGCGCTCGCGTGGGGGGTGGCGGCCCACCCGCAGCGCGGGCCGAAGCGCGAGCTGAGCCTCGAGCGGATCGTCGAGTCCGCGATCGAGCTCGCCGACGCCGAGGGGCTGGGCGCCGTCTCGATGGCCGCCGTCGCGGGCCGGCTGGGCTTCACGACGATGGCGCTGTACCGCTACGTCACCAACAAGGACGAGCTGCTCATGGTCATGGCGGACGCCGCCCTGGGTGTGCCGCCGTTGAGCATCCGGGAGGGGGAGACGTGGCGTGATCGGGTGACCGCCTACCACCGCGAGACCCTCGCCGTGTACGAGGCACACCCCTGGCTGCTCGACGTCCCGATCGAGGGCGTCCCGGCCACACCGGCAAGCCTGGGCTGGCTGGAGGAGGGCCTGGCGGCCCTGGAGGGCACCCCGCTGGACTGGCACGAGAAGACGGCGGTCATGCTCCTCGTCCAGGGCGTGGCACGGTGGACGGCGACGATCGAGCGCGGCTACCGCAGCCGGGCGGCCAGCGACGGCGTCAGCCCGGACGAGATCGACCGGGTGACCGAGCACGTGCTGGACACCCTCGTCACGGCGGAGGGGTACCCGCACGTCCGCCAGGCGCTGGACCACGGCATCCTCACCGCCGACGCCGACCCGTTCTCCTTCGGGCTGGACCGGGTCCTGGACGGCGTGGCCCTCTACGTCGAGCGGCGCGCCGAGCACGCCGAGCCGGCACCCGCGGCGACGGGGGAGGAGGCCCCGGCCGCGACGGATGCCTACCCACGCGACCCGAAGGTCAGAGCCGTGCGCGCCGAGCGCCGGGAGGCCGAGCGGGCGCTGCGGGAGGCCGAGCGGCGGCTCCGCGAGACGGTCAAGCGAGAGCGCGAGGCGGTGGCCCGGGCCCGCGAGAGGGAGGGGCGGGACAGTGCCCGACCCTAGCCACCGGCCCCCGCGCGTGGCACGATCACGCCCATGACCGCCACCCCCGCGACCGAGCAGCGGCTGCGGGACCTCTCGCTCCTGCGGCGCGTCCGCGACCGGATCGACCGGGAGTACGCCCAGCCGCTGGACGTCCCGGCGCTGGCCCGCGGCGTGCACATGTCGGCCGGCCACCTGAGCCGGGAGTTCCGGCGTGCCTACGGGGAGTCGCCCTACTCCTACCTCATGACCCGGCGCATCGAGCGGGCCATGACCCTGCTGCGGCGGGAGGAGCTGAGCGTCACCGAGATCTGCTTCGCGGTCGGGTTCTCCTCCCTCGGCACCTTCAGCACCCGGTTCACCGAGCTCGTCGGGATGCCGCCGAGCGTCTACCGGCGCGAGGCCGCCCGCTCGGCCGCCGCCCTGCCGCCGTGCGTGGCGAAGCGGGTGAGCAGACCGATCAGGAATCGAGAAGCCCCGGCCGCCCAGGCGCTACTAGCGTGACGGTCGTGGACATCACCATCCACGCCGGCTTCCTCCCGCACACCGACCCCGAGGCCTCGCTCGCCTTCTACCGTGACGCCCTGGGCTTCGAGGTCCGCCAGGACGTCGGCCAGGGCACCATGCGGTGGATCACCGTGGGGCCACCGAACCAGCCCGACACCGCGATCGTCCTCTACCCGCCCACGGCAGACCCGGGCATCACCGAGGACGAGCAGCGCACCATCGCCGAGATGATGGCCAAGGGCACCTTCGCCGGCATCATGCTCGCCACACCCGACGTCGACGCCGCGTTCGAACGCATCCAGGCCGCCGAAGGCGTCGAGGTCATGCAGGAACCCACCGACCAGGACTGGGGCATGCGCGACTGCGCCTTCCGCGACCCGGCGGGCAACACCGTCCGCCTGCAGCAGATCTCCTGACCCACGACCGGGGAGAGTACGACGTATGGGCACGACGACGCAGCACTCCACGACCACCACGCCGGCAGCCGACGCGCACGACCTCATCAGGGTCCGCGGTGCACGCGAGAACAACCTCAAGGACGTGGACGTCGACCTGCCCAAACGGCGCCTGACGGTCTTCACCGGGGTGTCCGGGTCGGGCAAGAGCTCACTGGTCTTCGACACGATCGCGGCGGAGTCACGCCGGCTCATCAACGAGACCTACAGCACCTTCCTCCAGGCCTTCATGCCCTCCCTCGCCCGGCCCGACGTCGACGTCCTGGAAGGGCTGACGACGGCGATCATCGTCGACCAGGAGCGGCTCGGTGCCAACCCGCGGTCGACGGTCGGCACAGTGACCGACGCCAACGCCTTCCTCCGCATGCTCTTCAGCCGGCTGGGGGAGCCGCACGTCGGCTCGCCCAACGCCTACTCCTTCAACGTGCCGTCGGTGACGTCCTCGGGAGCGATCTCCGTCGGGGGCAAGAAGGCGGTCAAGGCGACGTTCAACCAGCTCGGTGGGATGTGCCCACGCTGCGAGGGCCGCGGGTCGGTGACCGACATCGACCTCACCCAGCTGTACGACGAGGAGAAGTCGCTCGCCGAGGGCGCGATCACGGTGCCCGGCTACGCGCCCGACGGGTGGTACGTCAAGCTCTTCAGCGAGTCCGGGTTCCTCGACCCGCACAAGCCGATCAAGAAGTACACCAAGCGCGAGCTGCACGACTTCCTCCACAAGGAGCCGGTCAAGGTCCCGGTGGGCGGGGCGAACATGACCTACGAGGGACTCGTCCCCAAGCTGAAGAAGTCGATGCTGGCCAAGGACCGCGATGCGATGCAGCCCCACATCCGGGCCTTCGTCGACCGCGCCGTGGTCTACCGGACCTGCCCGGAGTGCGACGGCACGCGGCTGGCGGAGCACGCCCGCCGGTCGAAGATCCGCGGTATCAGCATCGCCGACGCGTGCGCCATGCAGATCAGCGACCTCGCCGCGTGGGTGCGCGACCTCGACGAGCCGTCGGTGGCGCCGCTGCTCGCCAACCTGCAGCACCTCCTCGACTCCTTCGTGGAGATCGGCCTGGGATACCTCTCCCTGGACCGGCCCTCCGGCACCCTGTCCGGCGGCGAGGCCCAACGCACCAAGATGATCCGCCACCTCGGCTCCTCGCTCACCGACGTCACCTACGTCTTCGACGAACCGACCATCGGGCTGCACCCGCACGACATCCAGCGGATGAACGCCCTGCTGCTCCGGCTGCGCGACAAGGGCAACACCGTCCTCGTCGTCGAGCACAAGCCGGAGGCCATCGCCATCGCCGACCACGTCGTCGACCTCGGGCCCGGTGCGGGCAGCGCGGGCGGTGAGGTGGTCTACCAGGGCACCCTCGAGGGGCTGCGGGCCGGCGGCACCCTCACCGGCCGCCACCTGGACGACCGGGTCACGCTCAAGGAGTCCCACCGCACGCGCACCGGGGCGCTGGAGATCCGCGGCGCGCGGCAGAACAACCTCAAGGACGTCGACGTGGACGTGCCCACCGGGGTGCTCACCGTGGTCACCGGGGTGGCCGGCTCGGGCAAGAGCTCGCTCATCCACGGCAACCTCGGCAAGCGGGAGGACGTCGTCGTCGTGGACCAGGGCCAGATCAAGGGGTCGCGACGCTCCAACCCGGCCACCTACACCGGCCTGCTCGACCCGATCCGCAAGGCCTTCGCCAAGGCCAACGGCGTCAAGCCGGCGCTGTTCAGCCCCAACTCCGAGGGCGCCTGCCCGGTGTGCAACGGCGCCGGCGTCATCTTCACCGAGCTCGGCTTCATGGACACCGTGACGACGACGTGCGAGGAGTGCGAGGGCAGGCGCTTCCAGGCCGCCGTGCTCGAGTACACGCTGGCCGGACGGAACATCGCCGAGGTGCTGGAGATGCCGGTGGCCGAGGCCGAGGAGATGTTCGGCGCGGGGGAGGCCCGCACCCCGGCCGCCCACAAGATCCTCCAGCGCCTCGCCGACGTCGGGCTGGGCTACCTCACCCTGGGGCAGCCGCTGACCACCCTCTCCGGTGGCGAGCGCCAGCGGCTCAAGCTCGCGGTGCACATGGGGGAGAAGGGCGGGGTCTTCGTCCTCGACGAGCCGACCACCGGGCTCCACCTCGCCGACGTGCACCAGCTGCTCGCCCTGCTCGACCGGCTGGTCGACGCGGGCCGGACAGTCATCGTCATCGAGCACCACCAGGCCGTCATGGCCCACGCGGACTGGATCATCGACCTCGGCCCCGGCGCAGGGCACGACGGCGGGCGGGTGGTCTTCGAGGGCACCCCGGCCGAGCTCGTGGCCCGCCGGTCCACCCTGACCGGGGAGCACCTGGCGCAGTACGTCGGGGCGGTCTGACAGGGCCGGGGCCCAGGGGATAGGGTCCCGGGCGGGGGGCAGCTGTCCAGACCGTCGGTGCGACGAACACGGAGGTTCGCCCATGGACTCGCCAAGCCCTGACGTGCCGCTCGCCGCGCGCCGGACGAACGCCCGGCCGCTGCTCACCTGGCTCATGGTGGTCTTCGCCGTGCCGGTCCCGCTCGGCATCGTGCTCGCCCTGCTGCCGCAGCTGACGGAGATCGGCGAGGTGTCCCACTGGCCCTGGGAGGAGTACGGCGTGCTCGGCTGGTGGCTGGTGCCGCTGAGCCTCGCGGTGGCCGCCGTGTGCGGGGCAGCCCGTCCCGACCGGGGGCGCAGCAAGGTGGTGTGGCTGCTCAGCGCCCTGGCCGTGCTGACGACCGCAGCGCTGTTCTACAACCCGTAGGCCCACGCCGCCCCACGACGTCCGTGGCACCCTCGCGGGCGGACCGCGGCGAGGACTACACTCGCGGCACCCAGACGTCCTCGCCGAGGTCGGTGCGCCATGAAGGAGAGCCTCCTTCGCGCCGTCTCCACCGTCATACCGGTGGCGATCGGTCTGTGGGGTGCTGCGGCCTGGGGCGACACGGGTGCCGGCAAGGTGGCCACCGCCGTCGTCGTGGCCATCGTCATCGGCCTCATCGAGTGGCTCTTCGTCGTCCTGCCCAGGCACTCGCTGACCGCCCGCCGGTTCCTCGACCCACGGGCGGTCTGGGAGGGCGCCTGGATGTAGCTGGTCAGCAGCGCCACGTCGGACGGGAGCGGTCCCGAGGTGAACCGCTTCGCCCTCTTCGCCGTCCACTACGGCGGTGAGCGGTACCGCATCAGCGGCACGGCCTACGACGAGCGCGGGGAGAAGGTGGCGATGTGGCACTCGGTCGGCAGCCCGACGTTCTCCCGCGACGGCAGGGAGCTGTCGTACGAGTGGCAGGGAGACGCCTACCGCCCGGAGGACGACGGAGCGCTGAGCCGGTCGGGCCTGTCCAAGCTCGAGCTCATCGACGACGAGAGCGGGACCGGGCGGGTTGACCACGTCGCCGCCAGCCGTCAGCTGAGCTTCTACGTCAGCCGGGTGTCGAGGAAGTTCGACTCGAGCCGGTTCTCACCCGCCTGGGAGCGGGACTACGGCGAGGCCTGCGTGCGTGACCTCGGACCCACGGCGGTGACCGACCCCGCCCGGCGGAACGCGCTGGCCCGGCGGCTGGCAGCCGCCCCGGGCTTCCAGGACGTGCTCAGCCGCGAGCTCGGGTACCGGCCCAGGCGGTCGGGGCACGGGTCAGCTCGACAGCAGCCGCTCGAGGGGGATGGTGCCGTCCTGCCAGGGGAGCAGCGCCCACACCACGAGGTAGAGGGCGAACCCGACGCCGGGTAGCAGGAAGGCGAGGAGAACGAGCAGGCGGACCACCGTGATGTTGGCGCCGAGCTGGTGGGCCAGGCCGGCGGCGACACCGCCGAGCATGCGCTCGGGGCCGCGCCGGAAGCCGGTGTTGCGGATGGAGTCGAAGAAGGATCTCATGCAGCGACGCTACGACCGGGCCCGGCCCGCGCACATCCGGGATGCCCCTGATCTGCGTCCCTGAGTCGCTGACCGGCCGCGCCGGCTCCTGCCAGACTGGCCGGATGGGGGAGCGGACCGCCGTCGTCACCGGCGCCACCGGCGCCATCGGCCGCGAGCTCGTGACGGAGCTGCTCACGCGCGGCATGTCGGTCGTCGCCCTCTGCCGCGACCCTGCCCGGCTGGGCGAGCTGACCGACGACCCGCGCGTGCGGGCGGTGCGGTGGGACCAGGGGGAGGGGAGCGAGCCGCCGGGGGAGGTGCGCGAGGCGGCCAGGGTCGACGTGCTCGTCCACACCGCGGGTGTCGCCCCGGTGACACCGGTGGCGGACACGACGGTCGCCGGACTCACCCGGCTGATGTCCATCAACGTCGTCTCCGCCGCGGTGCTCACGGCCACCCTGCTCCCGGCGCTGCGAGCGACCGGTGGCCACGTCGTCCTCGTCAACAGCGCGCCCGGGCTGCGCGGCGTACCGGGCTGGTCGGGCTACCTGGGGAGCAAGTCCGCGCTGCGCGTCCTCGCCGACTCGCTGCGCGTCGAGGAGCCGGCCCTGCGGGTGACCACCGTGTACCCGGGGGCCGTGGCCACCGACCTGCTGCGGGAGGTGCGCCATGCGCGGGGCCAGGAGTACGACCCGGACCGGGCCGTCGGTGTGCGCAGCCCGGCTCGCTCACATCGGCTACGACATCGTTCGCGTAGTCGAGCGCCTCATCCGGGTCGTCGAACATCCTCCACTCTTCCCGGACGCGGTCGGACGCCTCACCGGTGCCATCCACCGCGTAGTAGGTCTCAACGACCTCCCCGCCCTCGGCGATCGTGTACGCATCGGTGACCCACACGAACTCGCGGTCGTTCTCGCTCGCGAGACGCTCGGCGACCTCCCGCCGGGCTTCGTGCGGGGCAACCTCCCCGGCTGGTGTGCTCAGGGCGTCTGCCGCAGCTCCGTGGCACAGCGCGCCGATAATGCACATTATGTCAACTCAGGTCGGCGGGCGGGATGGTGCTCC
>NZ_CALGNQ010000037.1 GCF_937958535.1 uncultured Georgenia sp.
CGGGTGGTGGCGTCGGTGCCGGACTGGGTGTCGAGGATGCGCACCTTGAAGTCGATGAGCTCGAAGTCCTCCAGCTCGGGGTACACGTCCACCAGCGCCTGGCGCAGGGCGTGGTCCAGCGCGTTGACCGGCCCGTTGCCCTCTCCGGTGCACACGACGCGGCCGCGGCCGGTGTGGAGCTTGACGGTGGCCTCGGCCTGGGTCAGGGAGATGTCCTCGCTCAGCGTCTGCACCATGGCGCGCCAGCTCTCGACGGTGAAGTAGCGCGGCCGGGTGCCGTCGAGCTCCTCCCGCAGGAGCAGCTCGAAGGAGGCGTCGGCGGCGTCGAAGGTGTACCCCTGCGCCTCGGCGGCCTTGACCCGCTCGGTGACCCGGGCCAGGACGTCCGCGCGGCCGGACAGGTCGATGCCGAGCTCGCGCCCCTTGAGCTCGATGCTCGCCCGCCCGGCCATCTCCGAGACGAGCATGCGCATGTCGTTGCCGACGGCGACCGGGTCGATGTGCTGGTAGAGGTCCGGGTCCACCCGGATCGCCGAGGCGTGCAGCCCCGCCTTGTGGGCGAAGGCGCTGGCCCCCACGTAGGGCTGTCGGGCGTACGGGCTGATGTTGGTGATCTCGCTGATGGCGTGGGCGAGCCGGCTCGCCTCGCGCAGACCGTCGCCGGCCAGCGTCGGCACCTTGTGCTTGAGCTCGAGGTTGGCCACGCAGGTGACGAGGTCGGCGTTGCCGGTGCGCTCCCCGTAGCCGTTGACGGTGCCCTGGACGTGGCGCACCCCGGCCTCGACGGCGGCGATCGAGTTGGCCACCGCGCAGCCGGTGTCGTTGTGGGCGTGGATGCCGAGCTTGCCGTCGACGGCGGCGCGCACCTCGGTGACGATCTCGGTGACCCAGCCGGGGAGCATGCCGCCGTTGGTGTCGCACAGGACGATGACGTCGGCGCCCGCGTCGAGCGCCGCCCGGGCCGCGCTCAGCGTGTAGCCGGCGTCGTAGCGGTAGCCGTCGAAGAAGTGCTCGAGGTCGACGAACACCTCCCGGTCCTGCTCCTTGAGGTAGCGGACGGTGTCGGCGATCATCCGCAGGTTCTCCTCGCCGGTGGTGCGCAGCGCCCGCTCGACGTGCCGGATGTCGCTCTTGGCCACGATGGTGACGACCGGGGCCTCGGAGTCGACCAGCGCCCGCACCTGCGGGTCGTCGTGCGGGCGGGTGCCCGCCTTGCAGGTGGACCCGAAGGCGGCGAGCTTCGCGTGCCGCAGGTCGAGCTCCTTCGCGGCCCGCGCGAAGAACTCGGTGTCCTTGGGAATGGCGCCGGGCCAGCCACCCTCGATGTAGCCGACCCCGAGCTCGTCGAGCAGCGCGGCGATGGCGAGCTTGTCCGCCACCGAGAGGTTCATCCCCTCCTGCTGCGCGCCGTCGCGCAGGGTCGTGTCGTAGACGTCGATGGTGAGCTCGCCCTGCGAAGCGAGGCGCGTCGTCGTACTCATCTCTCTCATTCCTCTGTCCAGCGGCCGCAGTCCGTGCTCCCGGCGGGGGTGGTGCCGGTCTCGGTGTCACCGGGCGGGGTCGGTCCCGGCAACAAAAAAACCTCCCGGGGTACGGGAGGTTGCGCACGCGACGGGTGGTGTCGCGTGCGCTAGCCGATAATGAGCCGGAACTGCATGCCGACATGATGCCACACCGACGGCGTGGCCGAGACCACTCGTCCGGATCGTGGCGCACCGTCGGTCAGGCCAGGCGGCGCATCCAGCCGTGGGTGTCCTCGGCGCGGCCGAACTGGATGTCGGTGAGCCGGTGGAAGAGCCGGGTGGTGGTCGGGCCGGCCCCGCCGTCGCCGACGGTGACGTCGAAGGACTCCCCCGCGAGCCGGCCGATCGGGGTGATGACGGCGGCCGTGCCGCAGGCGAAGACCTCGGTCACCGATCCGTCCTGGATGCCGGCCAGCAGCCCCTGGAGCGGGATGTCGGCCTCCTCCACCCGGACACCCTGCTCGGTGAGCAGCTCGATGATGGAGGAGCGGGTGACCCCCTCGAGGATGGTGCCGGTGAGCGCGGGGGTGCGCACGACGCCGTCGGCGTGGACGACGAAGACGTTCATCCCGCCGAGCTCCTCGAGGTTGGTCCGGGTGGCGGCGTCCAGGAAGCACACCTGCTCGAAGCCCTTGCCGTAGGCGTACTGCTGGGGCAGCAGGCTGGCGGCGTAGTTCCCCCCGAACTTCGCGCTGCCCGTCCCGCCCGGGCCGGCCCGGTGGTAGTCCTCGGCCACCCAGATCGACACCGGCTCGAAGCCCTTGACGAAGTAGGGACCCACGGGCGAGGCGATGACGAGGTACTCGAAGCGGTGGGCGGGACGCACCCCGAGGAAGGGCTCGGTGGCGATCATGAAGGGCCGCAGGTAGAGGCTGGAGCCGGGGCTCGAGGGCACCCACTCGATGTCGGTCTCCACCAGGGTGCGGATGGAGGCGAGGAAGTCGGCCTCGGGCAGCTCGGGCATCGCCAGGCGGCGCGCCGAGGCCTGGAAACGCCGGGCGTTGACCTCCGGGCGGAAGGCCCACACCGAGCCGTCGGCGTGCCGGTAGGCCTTGAGCCCCTCGAAGATCTCCTGGGCGTAGTGGAGCACCGCGGCCGCCGGCGACAGCTCGAGCGGGGCGAAGCCCTCGACCCGGTGCCCGTGCCACCCCTCGTCCAGGGTCCACGTGGCCCGGGCCATGTGGTCGGTGAACTCCACCCCGAAGCTCAGCCGCTCGAGCGCTGCCGCCCGCTCCGCCGTCGTCCGGGGACGAGAGCTCGGCACGATGGCGAATTCGGCGGGTGCGGTGGTCATGGCGGGCCTCCCAGCGGTCCTTCGGTCATCCGCGCGTGGGCGGGTGCTGGTGCGTGTGGTGTTCTCGTCCCGAGGGTAGTCCCTCCGGCGGCGACGCCGAGGCGCCTCCGCGGCCAGGCCGCGGAAGGTCGGCTCAGCGGGTGGTGACGGCGGCGACCGCCGCGGCCAGCGCGTCGCCCACCTCGGTGGTGGTGCGCGTGGCCGTGCCCCGCTCGGCGATGTCCGCCGCGACGGCCTGCTCCACCTGAGCCGCGGCGTCGGCGAAGCCGAGGTGGGCGAGGAGGAGGGCGACCGACAGCACGGTGGCGGTCGGGTCGGCTTTGCCCTGGCCGGCGATGTCGGGCGCCGAGCCGTGCACCGGCTCGAACATGCTCGGGAAGGTGCGGTCCGGGTTGACGTTGCCGGAGGCGGCCAGCCCGATCCCGCCGGTCACCGCGGCCGCGAGGTCGGTGATGATGTCGCCGAAGAGGTTGTCGGTGACGATGACGTCGAAGCGCCCCGGGTCGGTGACGAGGAAGATCGTCGCCGCGTCGACGTGGAGGTAGTCCACCGTGACGTCGGGGTACTCGGCGTTGACGCGCTCGACGGTGCGCCGCCACAGGTGGCCGGCGTGGACGAGGACGTTGTGCTTGTGGACGAGGGTGAGCTTCTTGCGCGGCCGGGCGGCGGCGCGGGCGAACGCGTCGCGCACGACACGCTCGACGCCGAACGCCGTGTTGACGCTGACCTCGTTGGCGACCTCGTGCGGGGTGCCCACGCGGATGGCGCCGCCGTTGCCGACGTAGGGACCCTCGGTTCCCTCGCGGACGACGACGAAGTCGACCTCACCCGGGTCGGCCAGCGGGGTGGCCACACCCGGGAAGAGACGCGACGGCCGCAGGTTGACGTAGTGGTCCAGCTCGAAGCGCAGCCGGAGCAGCAGGCCGCGCTCGAGCACGCCGCTCGGAACGGAGGGGTCCCCCACCGCGCCGAGGAGGATGGCGTCGTGCTGCTTGATCGCGGCGAGGTCCTCGTCGGTGAGGGTCTCGCCGGTGCGGTGCCAACGGGCCGCGCCGAGGTCGTACGGTGTCGTGCGGACGGTGACGTCCTGACCCGACAGCGCCGCCTCGAGGACCTTGAGCCCCTCCGCGACGACTTCCCGGCCGATGCCGTCGCCGGCGATCACTGCGAGGTCGATGGTGCGCGTCATGCGGGACACCCTAGCCAGCGTCCACCGGTCGGGACGGCGCGTCTCACGTAGTGACCGGCTGCCGGGTGTGGCGTGGCGGCTTGGGGTCGAGGAGGCGGAAACGCTCGAGCACAACCGGCACGGTCGGGGCGAAGGGCAGCCCGGCGGCGGCGAGCTCGGCGGTGAAGAGCTCCTCGTGCTCGGTGCGCCACCGGTCCACGTCGCCCTCCCCCTCGGCGGCGACGTGGGCGGCGTCGACGTCCCGGAACGGCACGACGTCGACGCCGGTGGTGACAACGAGCGCCCGCGGCCGACCCGCGCCGTCGAGGACGATCGAGAGGTCACCGGGGGCGGGCAGCGGGACGCCCTGCCACCCGTAGAGCTGCGCCGGACTCGCCGTGGCGGTCTTCCGGCCCTCGAGGAGGAGCGCGAGGCGGGCGTCGGCGGTCGTGGGGTCGCTGCCGAAGGACCACGCCGGTGGGGGCACCGTGCCGAGGGGCTGCTGCCCCACGACGACGTCGAGACGGTCGAGACCGGCCCGTTTGCGCGCCGTGGCCCAGTACGCCTCGACCGCGGCGTCCTGTGCGGTCTGCGGTCCCGCCGCGTCCTCGCTCATGGTCCCGAGTCTGCCAGGTCCGCGGGGTGCGTAACCTGGTGGAGCACGAGCGTCGCCGTGAAGGAGCCACCGATGTCCACCACTCCCCCCGAGCCCGAGGACCACGCCGTCCGGCCGCACGGGAGCGGGCCCGACCAGCCTCCGGCCCCCGGCGAGGACGGTCCCGGCCTGCCGCGGCCGGCCACGGCCGAGGGGACCTCCGACCAGCCCCCGGCCCCCGGCGGGCCGCCGCCCGGCTACCAGGGCCGCTCGTACCAGGGGCCGACCCCGGACGCACCGCACCCGCCGCCCCACCACGGCGTCGGGCCCCAGCAGCCGTACCAGGCGGGCCCGCAGCAGCCTCCGTTCCCGGGGCAGCCCCCGCACCCGGGGCAGCCCCCGTACCAGGGCGGCCCCTACCCACCGCCCTCCCCGGGTTACCCGCCCCACCCCGGCCAGGGGCCCTACTACCGGCAGCCCGGGGGTGACGACCGGACGATCGCGGTGCTGGCCCACCTGTCCCCGCTCATCGCGATCGTGCTCAGCGCGGGTCTGCTCAGCTTCCTCGGGCCGCTCATCGTGTGGCTCATCTGGAAGGACCGCAGCCCGCTGGTGCGCAACGCGGCGGCGAGCGCGTTCAACTTCAACATGACCGTGTGGCTGGCCAACGTCCTCGCGTTCGCCGTCATCTTCACGGTGGTGCTCATCCCGCTGTCGATCGTGCTCTGGGTCGGGGCCTTCGTCGCCCAGCTCGTGCTGTCGATCATGGGGGCGCTCGCCGCGAACCGGGGCGAGGTCTACCGGTACCCGCTGCAGGTGCCGCTCCTCAGCTGACCGCGCGGGACCGTCGCGGCTGCAGGCGTCGCTCCTCGGCCGGTGCGGGGGCGGTGGCCGGTGCGGGGGCGGTCGCCAACTTGACCGGAGGCGCGAGAATCGTCCGCGAATCCACCGGTGACACTCTTCTCGCCGTGTGTTAGAGGGGCATAGCCTCACGCTGTCCCGAGCGCGTCCCCCTTCCGACACCCGCCGCTCCCGCAACGTCGCACCCGGGTACCGGCCGTCCCACCTGAGACGGTCGTCGGCACTCTCGCCTGGAGACACCATGCGCAGGTCCACCCTGGCGGCCGGGGTCAGCATCCTTGCCCTCGCCGCCGGCTTCGTCACCGCCCCCGCCAGTGCCCACCGGGACCGCGAGCGCGGCCCCGACGTCGTGGCCGACGGTCTCATCGGTCCGCTCACGCTGGCCGTGGGAGACCGCGGCTCGGTCTACC
>NZ_CALGNQ010000038.1 GCF_937958535.1 uncultured Georgenia sp.
TCACCTGCTCCTCGGTCACGTTGTGCTCCCCTGGTCGGTCGGCCGAGCCCGTCGCCCGCCGTGTGCGCCGCCCCGCCGTGTGCCGGTCATCCTATGCGCCCCACGCGTCCCTCCCGGCCCTGCTGTTACCGTCACGGCGTGAAGCTCACCGTCATCGGCGGGGGCGGGTTCCGCGTCCCCCAGATCTTCCAGGCCCTGTCCGCCGGCGACGCCCGGCTGCGCGTCGCCGAGCTGTGGCTCTACGACGTCTCCGAGCAGCGGCTCGAGGTCATCGGTAACGTCCTGGCCCAGCTCGCCGCGACCGCGGCCCGGCCCCCCGCGGTGCACACGACCACGCACCTGCCCGACGCGCTGGACGGCGCGGACTTCGTCTTCTCCGCGATCCGGGTCGGGGGCACGGCGGGGCGGGTGTCCGACGAACGCACCGCGCTACGGCGCGGCGTGCTCGGCCAGGAGACGGTGGGCCCGGGCGGGCTGGCCTACGCGCTGCGCACCGTGCCCCGCGCGCTCCGGCTCGCCGAGGAGATCCGCGCCCGCGCCCCGCGTGCGTGGACGATCAACTTCACCAACCCGGCCGGGATCCTCACCGAGGCGATGCGCGGCGTCCTCGGCGACCGGGTGGTGAGCATCTGCGACACCCCGATCGGGCTCATGCGCCGCGTGGCGGCCGCCGTGGGGCAGGACCCACGCACCGTCGGCTTCGACTACGTCGGGCTCAACCACCTGGGCTGGCTGCGCACGCTCCTGGTCGACGGTCGGGACGTGCTGCCCGACGTCCTCGCCTCCGACACGCTGCTCGACGGCGTGGAGGAGGCCCGCATCCTCGGCTTCGACTGGGTGCGGGCGCTGGGCGCGGTGCCCAACGAGTACCTGTTCTACTACTACCGCCACCGTGAGGCGCTGGCCCGGGTGCTCGCGGAGGAGCACACCCGCGGGGAGTTCCTCGACGCGCAGCAGACCCGGTTCTACCGGGCCGCCGCGGCCGAGCCGGAGCGGGCGCTGGAGATCTGGGACCGCACCCGGCACGAGCGCGAGGCGAGCTACATGGGCGAGTCCCGGCCCCGCGAGGAGCGGTACGCCCGGCGGGCGGAGGACGTCGAGGGCGGCGGCTACCAGGAGGTGGCACTCGACCTCATGACCGGCCTGGCCACCGGCGAGGCGGCGACGATGATCCTCGGGGTGGGCAACGGCTCCCGCGGCGAGGGTGAGCTGCTCGTCCCGCACCTCACGCCGGACGCCGTCGTCGAGGTGCCCTGCTCGGTGGACCGCGACGGCGTGCACCCCCACGCGGTGGCACCGCTGGGCGGGGAGATGGCCGGGCTCCTCACCACCGTCAAGGCGAGTGAGCAGCTGGTCCTGCGGGCGCTGGCGGAGGGGTCACGGGAGCTGGCGTGGCGGGCCTTCGCCAACCACCCGCTCGTCGACTCCACCGAGGTGGCCCGGCAGCTCGTCGAGGACTACTGCGCGGCCACGCCGGAGGTCGACGCACTGCTGCGGTGAGCGGTGCCGCGGCTCTGCCCGTGGAGTGGGCGGTGGGTGTCGCCCACGACCTCGTGACCGAGTGCCGGCTCACCCCGCCGCTCGACAGGGGTTACGGGGCCGGGCTCGTCGCCCCGGACGTGACCCTCGTGCCGGTGGGTGCGGCGAAGCGGTAGGTGGTCTGGCCGTGCGGGTCCTTGGCGAAGCTCAGCACCCGCTCCGGCCGGACGCGGAAGACCCACGCCTCCCCGCCCTCGGAGCCGAAGCCGTCGCGGTGCACCTCGAAGCGCCAGTCCTCGCCGTACTTGGCGAGGAAGGCCGCGGCGACGGCGGCCAGGCCCGGCCCGTCCATCACCCGCTCCGCGTGTCCCTCGAGGACGACGTCGGTGCCGCGGGCCCACGTGTTCTGCCCGGTGGTGAGGGCGACGGCCGGGTTGCGCGCGAGGTTGCGGGCCTTCTGCTCCCCGACCCCGGTGACGACGCACAGCCCGTCCTCGTGCCACACGCCCACGACAGGGGTCACATGGGGCCGGCCGTCGGCGCGGACCGTGGTGAACCAGTAGAGCTCGGCGTCGCGGAGCAGGGCGAGGGTCTCCGCCCACGGGCGGGCGGTGGCGGCGGGGTCGCTGAAGCGGGGGTCGAGCGTCGGTGTCGGCATGCGGGTCTCCTTCCCTCACCGGGTCGGACCTGGTGTGCGGCCGGATCTCATCGCCTCATGCGGGGGCGGTGTTCTGCTTCGGCACGATGCAGCAGGACGGCGGGCATCGCCGGAGAGCGGAGCACCGGGTCCACGGGACCTTCTCCTCACGGAAGGAGCAGCCGGCTGAGGGTGACGACGTCGGACAGACGTCGGGCCCGGTACTCCGCTGGAGTACCGGGCCCGGTGGGATCGACTGCGGTGGGCGGTGCTCACCGTTCCGCGGGCAACGACGCGTTGCGCACGACCGCGCGGGGCGCGATCCCGGTCCAGCGACGGCGCCGCGCACGCAGGACGCGCGTGGCCGGACGGCGCTGGAGGTGGACGAAGTCCGCCAGTGGCATTCCCATGCTGCTCGCGGACATGTCGCCGAGCATGATGGAGGACATGACTCTCCCCTTGGTGGTGGTGGACGGAGCCGCCCCCGAGGGCGGCACTGGAGGGCCGTCGGTCGACGGCATGGCTCAGTGACTGCGCAGGGATCGCGACCTCGTCGTCGGATCCCTTGCGGCGACGAGGCCTGCTAGTGCTTCGGTCGGAAAGCCATGACCTGAACTCTGCCAGGGGTGCCCGCGGGGTGTCACGTGATTATTCGCCCCGCACGTTCGGGGGGCGGCAGGAGAACGCTGCGAGGTCACACCCGGCACATCGGCGACCCGCCGCACGCCGCGCCGAGCCGGCGTGCCGCCGCAGGGGACCTCGGTCCGGTTCGTCGACAGGCTCGGGCCGGCCGGTCGGTGCCCACCGGCCCGGCCCGTGCTGCGCGGTCAGCTCGTCCTGGTGCCGTGGGTGCGGCGGTGGTGCCGCCGGCGGTCGGTGGGGCGTTCGGCGTCGTTGCCGAGCAGCCGGTGCAGCCGACGGTGCACCCGACGCGGGAGCAGCGGGACCGGTCGTCGCTGGAGGTAGACGAGGTCCGCGAGGGGGATGTTCATGCTGCGGGCGAAGTCGTCGCCGAGCATGGTCCGATGCATGGTGGTACCACTTCCCTTCCGTCGACCGGCCGGTGGGCCGGTGTCTGGTCGGCCGGCGGGGTACGCCGGCGTCCGGTCGCCCGGCGGGTCGCGCCGGGACGTCGGAGGGCGACGGCGAGCGGTACGTCGTCGTCGCCGTCCACCTCTCATTGTCTCACGATGTGGTCACCGGTGGGCGGGTCCCGCCGTGGTCACGGCTCCCCACCGGCGGCGGCAGCGAGGCGCCCGCCGAACGCCGCCAGCATGGCGCGCAGCTCAGGCGCGGCGCTGAGCGTCCAGCTCACCTCCGGCGGGATCCACGCCGTCGCGTAGGCGAGGTCGGCGAGGGAGCTGCCGCCGATCGGCCAGTCGGTGCCGCCGGCGTCGTCGGCCGTGGCGCCGGTGGCCCACACCCCGAAGACGTGGTGCACCTCCTGCAGCGGGAGGTCGAGGTGGACCACCGCCTCGAGTGGGTACCGGTCGGTCTCGGTGTCGGTGGCGAGGATCATCTCGGCCGGGTCCGCCACCGGCAGCGCCCGGGGCTGCACCCGCACACCGGTGCGCAGGAGCGCGTCCATCCGGTCGAGGCGGAAGGTGCGCCAGTCGGTGCGCTCCAGGTCCCAGCACACGAGGTACCAGCGCGTGCCCTGTGAGACGAGGGTGTGCGGCTCGACGTGCCGGGAGGTCTCGACGTCGAGCGCCGACACGTACCGGAAGCGCACCCGCTCGTGGTCGCGGCACGCCAGGGCCAGCTCCGCGACGAGCTCGGGGTCCACCCGCGCGCCGCGGGTGCCGGCCGGCACGGCGTACTCGGCGAGCGCCGAGACCCGGCGGCGCAGGTGCGGGGCGAGCAGCTGCTCGAGCTTGACCAGCGCACTGAGCGCCGTGTGCTCGCCCAGCCCCTGGACCGCAGCCAGCCGGAGCCCGACCGCCATCGCCACCGCCTCCTCGTCGTCGAGCAGGAGCGGGGGCAGCCGGCCCCCGGCGGCGAGCTGGTAGCCGCCGTCGAGGCCGGGCCGGGAGCTGACCTCGTAGCCGAGCTCGCGCAGCCGGTCGACGTCGCGGCGCAGCGTGCGCGCACTCACCCCGAGCCGCTCGCGCAGCTCGCGGCCGGTCCACGAGCGGTGCGTCTGGAGCAGGGAGAGGAGCCGCAGGGTGCGGGCGGTGGGGTCGGGCATGTCGTCGAACCTAGCGCGCACCGCGGCCAGGATCTGACCGCATCGACTCCTACCGTCGTCCCATGACACCGATCATCAGCGCTCGCGAGCTCTCCAAGACGTTCCACCGGAGGGGAGGTGGGGAGGTCGTCGCGGTCCGCGACCTGACGATGGACATCACCCCCGGGTCCCTCACGGCGTTCCTCGGCCCGAACGGCGCCGGCAAGTCCACCTCCCTGCGGATGCTCACCACCCTGCTACCCCCGACGAGCGGCTCCGCGACCGTCTGCGGCCACGACATCGCCACCGAGCCCGACGCCGTGCGCCGCTCGATCGGCTACATCGGCCAGAAGAACGGCGCCGCGCAGTACTACCGGGTGCGCGACGAGCTCGTCTCCCAGGGCGCCTTCTACCGCCTCGACCGGACCGAGCGCCGCCGGCGCGCCGACGAGCTCATCGAGGTGCTCGACCTCGGTGAGCTCGCCACCCGGACGACGATGAGCCTGTCCGGTGGTCAGCGCCGACGGGTGGACATCGCCCTCGGGCTGGTCCCGGCACCCCCGCTGCTCTTCCTCGACGAGCCGACGACGGGCCTGGACCCCCAGTCCCGCGCCCACCTGTGGGACCACATCCTCACCCTGCGCGAGCGGTACGGGATGACCATCTTCCTCACCACCCACTACCTGGAGGAGGCCGACCACTTCGCCGAGCGGGTGATGATCGTGGACCAGGGCCGGCTCATCGCCGACGACACCGCCGCCCGGCTCAAGGCGGACCTCGCCGGGGACCGCATCGTCCTCACGGTCACCGGCGCGGAGCCCGACGACGACGTCCTCGCCGTGCTGCGCCGGGTCACCTTACGCCCCGACGACATCGAGCACACCCGCCTCCCCCACCCCTCACCTTGGGACGGCCGCCCACTCCCCACCGACAGCCCACTCCCCACCGA
>NZ_CALGNQ010000039.1 GCF_937958535.1 uncultured Georgenia sp.
ATCCACGCGCTGCACACCAACGAGCTGCCGTTCATCAACGGCGGCGAGGAGTGGCTCGCCATCCCCGAACCGAGCATCATCGTATCGCTCCTGTGGATCATCGGTGTGCTGACGATCACCGTGCTCGCCAGCATCGGCCGGAACCGGAAGGACGCCCGGGAGGACGAGGCCCGCGCCCAGCGCCCCGACCCGGCCTGACGCCGCGGCCACGACGCACGCCGAAGCACCGAGAGCGCACGTCCCCGCGGGACGTGCGCTCTCGGCGGGAACTGGGCTGTCGGTGGGAACTGGGCTGTCGGTGGTTACTGGGCTGTCGGTGGGAGGTGGGCTGTCGGTGGTGGCCCGGGGAGGTCACCAGCCGCGGGCGCGCCATTCCGCGAGGTGGGGGCGTTCGGCGCCGAGCGTCGTCGGCCTGCCGTGGCCCGGCCAGACCACCGTGTCGTCGGGGTAGACGCCGAAGAGCCGCTCCTCCACGTCGTCCATGAGCCGGGTGAAGTCGGCCGGGTCGGTCGTCTTGCCCACACCCCCGGGGAAGAGGCTGTCCCCGGTGAACAGGTGGACCCGGCCCGGGTGCGGCGCGGTCTCGTCCTCGGTGACGGCCAGCGCGATCGAGCCGGCAGTGTGACCGCGCAGCGCGATGACGTCGAGCACGACCTCGCCCGCGGAATCGACGCTGATGCGGTCCCCGTGCGCGAGGAGGTCGTCGACGCGGACCGGGAGGTCGGGCGCGTCGGGGGCACCGGCGGCGGTCCGGGCGTGGGTGGCTGCGACGACGGTGGGCAGCGCGCGGTGGTGGTCCCAGTGCCCGTGGGTGGTCACGACCGTCCGCAGTGGACCGGCACCGCCGAGCAGCGTGAGGATCGCGTCGCTGTCGTCGGCGGCGTCGATGAGGAGCTGCTCACCCGAGGGGGCGGTGAGGAGGTAGACGTTGTTGTCCATCGCCGAGACGGCGATCCGGTCCAGGCGGGCACGCCCGAGTGAAGTCGTGTCGGTCATGCGGTGCATCTTCTCAGGGACAGACGGCGACCAGCTCGCGCCCCGCCGTCTCGAGCCGGTACGGACCGGGTCCCTGGCGCGGGAAGCGCCGTAGCACCCCGGTGACCGGCCGTCCCCGCCCGAGCACGTCCCGCAGCACGGTCCCTGCGGCGTCCACCGCGACGAGCTCGCCGTCCACCGGCAGGAGGGCGGGGGAGCGCGGTGTCCGGGTGATCGCGGTGCGCCCGGCGGCGAGTGCGGCGAGGACCGCCCGGGGGGAGCGGTCGGCGGCCTGCACCCAGGTCGTCGGGGTGCCCGGCTCGTACCCCAGGGACGGGTTGTGGAAGTCGCTGCCGCCCAGGATCACGGCGTCCGGCCGCCAGCGCTGCCACAGCGCCCACATCGCGGTCGCGGCCAGGTCCCGGAACCAGCCGATGTGCCACAGCTCGAGCGCGGGCGGCAGGGTGCTCGTGGGCTGCTGCCACGCCCAGTCGCCCTCCAGCGGGTGGTTGACCGACAGCAGCCCGCCCCGGGCCGCGACCTGCGTGACCCACTCCTCGGCCGGCCGGCGGAAGTCCACGAAGCCGATGTCCCCGAACGCGTTCGCGTGGCCCCGGTCGGTGGTGACCTCCTGGCCCGGGAGGAGCGTGATGTCGTACGCCGCACCGGCTGCGGCCAGGAGCGGGTGGTGGGAGACGGTGTTGTGGTCGGTGACGGCCAGGACGTCCAGCCCGTTCGCCGCGGCTCGGCGGGCCAGCCCGGCGATGGAGTGGTCACCGTCGGAGTGGACGGTGTGGGCATGGAAGTCGCCCGCGAACCACGTGAGGCCGGGCTCGCTGGGCAGCCGGCGCGCACTGCCCCGCACCGCCGCCACCGGCGCGGGTGCGGCCGGCTCGGCCTCGACGGCGGGGGAGCCGCCCGTGGTCGCGGTGACGACGACCTCGAGCGGCTCGACGGGGAGCCGGTACAGACCGAGGACGACGTGCCAGGTGCCGGGCTCGAGCTCGCCGGCCACATATCCCGGTGTGGCGGCGTGCGGGGTGATCGCGAAGCGGTCGCGGGCCCCGCCGGACCAGCCGCGCCAGCCGGCCGGTCCCTCGCAGCCCAGGTCGACCAGGGCGGCCCGCCGGTCGTAGCAGAGCGTCACCTCGAGCGACTCGCCGGCGCGCACGTCGACCGGGACGGTCCGGTAGGGGCGTACCAGCTGGTCCTCCAGCGCGAGCTGCAGCCGGGTCGTCACGGTCCCCATGCCGGCACCACCTCGAAGCCCTCCTCCGCGAGATGGTCGGTGAAGCGCGGGTCGCGCAGCATCCGTGCCTCCCAGCCGCGCAGGGTGGCGGCGTCGTCCTGACCGGCGGATCCGGGATGGCAGAACAGCTCGCTCGTCCCCTCCGCCGGCAGCCCGGCCAGCCCTCGGAGGTAGGACGCGAGCAGGGCGTCGTAGCCGCCGTGCTCGGCGGCGCTCCTGCGGTTCGTCAGCATCGCCGCCGGGATGGGCACGCCCAGCGCGTCCGCCGCGGTGACGGCCCGCGCGTGCGACTGTGCCAGGGCGCGGACCTCCGCGGCCTGCAGGTAGGTCGACGGGTCACGGGGAAGGCGGAAGCCGAGCCGCTCCTCGGCGCACAGCCGCAGCGCCTCCATCAGCCACCCGCCGCCGTGCACCCCGTAGAGCAGTGCGGTGTGGGCGTCCATCCCCGCCGCCTGCCCCACCCGCTCCCGCAGCCAGCCCAGCTGGGCCCGCAGCTCGGCGCTCACGTCCGCGGACCCGGCCCGCAGGATCGCGCGCGGGTCGGTGTGGAAGTGACCGCCGGCGTCGACGAGGGACGGCACGTCGGCCACCGGGCACCAGGGCGGGACGTCGGCGTCGCTCACCAGCGTGGCGTGGAGCCGCACCCCCGGGCGCCCGCGGACGGCCGCGGCGGCACGTTCCGCGGCCGGGCCGACCGGCATGAGCGTGACGGCGCTGACCGCGCCGTCGGCGAACAGCCCCAGGACCACGTCGGTGTCCGCCTCGGTGCGGCCGAGGTCGTCCGCGGTGATGACCAGACGACGGCGGCTCACCCGGCACCTGCCTCGTCCGCGGCGGGGTGGAGCGGGGTGTCAGCCGGCACCCGGACCACCCGCGCGAGCACCGCCCCGACGGTGACCAGGAGCAACGGGTAGGTGCACGTGTACACCCGGAACGCCAGCGCGGGGTCGCGGCCGGGGTCGTTGCCCGAGTAGTACCCGAAGAACAGCCCGACGGAGGCGAGGGCCGCCCCGCCGAGCACCCCGTTGAGCCGGCCGAGCACCCCGAAGGCCGAGAGGAAGAGCCCCTCCCGGTGCTGCCCGTGCGCGGCGGCGTCATGGTCGAGCACCCGCGCGACGACGAGGTCGTTGGTGGCCAGCATCCCCGACCAGCCGACGGCGAGGAGCAGGCCGGCGGGGAGCGCCGTCGCGAGCCCGTCGGCGAGGAGGAGCGGCACGAAACCCACGGCGAGCACCGCGAACGCGAGCCGCCATGTCCAGGCCGCGCCCCGCTGGGCCACCACCCGGGTCCACCCGGCGAGCGCGCCGGCAGCGACGAGGACGACGGCACCCTGGAGGTAGAGGGCGTAGGCCACCGGCAGGCCGAGGGAGTAGCGCACGTAGAGCTGGATCCCGCTGAGCACCAGCGCCATCGCGCTGAGGTAGCAGGCGCTGGCCACCCCGACCTGCCAGAACAGCGGGCTGCGCAGGATGGTGAGCACCGTCGGCAGGAAGCGGGACCGGGGCGCCCGGGCGTACGCCGGGTTCTCCTGCGCCCCGAGGGCCATGACGACGATCGCCACCGTGGCGACGACGGCGTAGAGGACGGCGGTGCGGAACCCCACGACCGAGTCCTCGGTGCCGAGGAGCCGGGTGGTGAGCAGCGGGGTGAGTGCGAGCGAGACGACGAGTGCGACGAGCTGGAAGCCCTGCCGCAGCGAGTTGGCCCTCGCCCGCCGCCGCTCGGTGGGGAACAGCTCGGGCAGGAGGGCGCCGTAGTTGGCGTTGAGGAGGGAGTCGGCGGCCTCGCAGAGGACGGCGAAGACGGCGAACCACAGGACGAGGGCCACCCCGTCGACGGTGTCGGGCACCCAGAAGAAGCCGACGAGCCCCAGCGCGAGCAGCGGGGCACCGACGAGCAGCCAGGGCCGGCGGCGTCCGTACCGGGTGCGGGTGCGGTCCGACAGGTGCCCGAGGAGGGGGTTGTCCAGCGCGTCGACGACGGCGTACACCGCCATGACCACCCCGTAGGCCCGCACGTCGAGCCCGAGGATGTCGACGTAGAAGAGGATCATCGAGCCCTTGACCATGGTGATCGGGATCGACGTGCCGAACATGCCGATCGCGTACCGCCACGGTGCGGTCCCGGTGGTGCCCACGGCGCCAGCCACGCCGGTGACCTCGAACACATGTACAGGCTGCGGCGGGACACGTATCATCGCCGGGTGAGTGATCAGCTTCTCGTGCGGGGTGCGCGTGAGCACAACCTCCGCAACGTCGACCTCGACCTGCCTCGTGACAGCCTCATCGTCTTCACCGGCCTGTCGGGCTCCGGGAAGTCGTCCCTCGCCTTCGACACCATCTTCGCCGAGGGGCAGCGCCGCTACGTCGAGTCGCTGTCGTCCTACGCGCGCCAGTTCCTCGGGCAGATGGACAAGCCCGACGTCGACTTCATCGAGGGCCTGAGCCC
>NZ_CALGNQ010000040.1 GCF_937958535.1 uncultured Georgenia sp.
GGTGATCTCGCCGTACTGGCCGCCGAGCACCTCCTGCAGCTTGCGGGCGTAGACGGCGTCCGGCTTCTCCGGTGTCGCCTTGAAGTGGAGCTCCTGCTTGTGGAAGTACATGTGGTTCCCCCTCGGACGACCGTCCGCTCCTGGTGTCCGGCGGCCCGATCGGGCCGCCGCGGACCCGCCGCGTCGACGTGACGGGGCCCACACCTGCGGGTGCGTGCCCCGGGGCGCTGGGGCACGCTGGTCGGCGAGCCGCACCGACCACTGGAGGTCCCATGTCGCACCGGACGACCCACCGCTCCCCCGACACCCGTCCCGCCTCGCTGGTCGCGCTCGCCGAGGCGGTCGAGGCGCAGGCCGGTCTCGACGGTCTCGTCGACGCGCTGCGCGGACCGGCCGCGGTGACGACCGCCGGCCCGACCCGGCGCCGCGTGCTCCTCGGGCACTGGCTGGGCCACGCCCTCCACCCGCTCCTCACCGACCTGCCGATCGGGTTGTGGACCAGCGCGTGGGTGCTCGACGTGGTGCCCGTCCCCGGGGCCCGCCGCGCCGCCCAGCGCCTCGTCGGCCTCGGCGTGCTCTGCGCCGCCCCCACCGCGCTCACCGGGTGGGCCGAGTGGTCCCGGACCACCGAGCAGCGGGTCCGACGGGTCGGGGTGGTCCACGCCCTCGCCAACGGGGCGGCTGCGGCCGTCTTCGCCGGGTCCTGGCTCGCTCGGCGCCGCGGCCGCCACACCACCGGCGTCGTGCTGGGGCAGGTCGCGATGGTCGCGACGAGCGCCGGCGGGTTCCTCGGCGCGCACCTGGCCCTCGGGCGCAAGGTCGGCACCGACGCCGCGGACGTCGGCAGCCCGTGACGTCCGAGGTGCTCCGGCGGAGCGGTGACCTACACCGTCGAGGCCAAGCAGCGGGCGCTGGGCGTGCCCGACGTCCCGGTGATCTCCGCCGAGTGCGCCACGGCGATGGCGCAGGGCGCCGCCCGGATCCTCGGCGCCGACTGCACCGTCGCGGTCACCGGCGTGGGTGGGCCGGACGAGCAGGAGGGGCAGCCGGTGGGTACCGTCTTCATCGCGGTGCACACGCCCCGGGGCACGACCTGGGAGGAGCAGCACTTCGACGGCGACCCGCAGGAGATCCTCGACGCGACGACCCTGCGCTCGCTCGAGCTGCTCGGGTCCGCGATCGGTGCGCTGAAGGCGGCACCCGCCCGCGAGAGACGCCGGTGACGCCGTCGCCCAGGTGACGGCGGCCGGCTAACGGTCGGCGGGCTCGCCGCGGCCCGGTGCCCGGTCCTCCGCCGCGCCGTCCGCGGCGGTGCCCGGCTCACCGACCGAGTCCGCCGCCCCGGCCGGCTCCGGCTCGCGCCCCGGCAGCCAGAGCTCCTCCTCCCGGCCGCGGTTGCGGCGTCCGGTGCGGACGAAGAAGTACAGTGCCAGGAGGAAGACGACGATCGAGGTCCACACGTTGAGCCGCACCCCGAGCACGGTCTCGGCGGTGTCGATGCGCAGGTACTCGATCCACACCCGGCCCAGGGTGTAGAGCATGACGTACAGCCACATGACCCGGCCGTGTCGTAGCCGGAAGCGGCGCTCGGCCCAGACCAGCACCCCGGCCATCGCCAGGTTCCACACCAGCTCGTAGAGGAACGTGGGGTGGAAGAGGAGGTCGGGGTCGGTGTAGCCGGCCACGCGGTGTGCGGCGTCGATCTCCAGCCCCCACGGCAGCGTCGTCGGGGCGCCGTAGAGCTCCTGGTTGAAGTAGTTGCCGATGCGTCCGATCGCCTGGGCGATCAGGAGTCCGGGGGCCAGCGCGTCGGCGAACGGCGCCAGCCGCAGGCCGCGCCGGCGTAGCGCCAGCCAGGCCCCGAGGGCGCCGGCGGGGACGGCGCCCCAGATCCCCAGGCCCCCCGTCCAGATCTCCACGACCCGGGCCGGGTCGCCGTCCGGTCCGAAGTAGGCGTCCGGGGAGGAGACCACGTGGTAGATCCGCGCACCGACGATGCCGAAGAGCACCATCCACAGCGAGACGTCGAGCGCGGTGTCCTTCGGGCCACCCCTGGCGGTGTAGCGCCGGTCCAGGATCCACCAGGCGACGACGATGCCGATGGCGATCGCCAGGGCGTACGCGCGCAGCGGGAGCGGCCCGAGGTACCACTCGGACTCGGGTGGGCTGGGGATGGACGCGGGGAGGTTCAGCACCCCGGCAGCCTAGCGCCGGACGCCGGCGGCGAGGTCCGTGACCACCGAGCGCAAGGCGGCGAGCCCGGCCTCCGGGTCGGGGTCGCCGAGCGCGCGGACGAGCGCAGAGCCGACGATGACGCCGTCGGCGTACTCGGCCACCTCGGCCGCCTGGTCGCCGGTGGACACGCCCAGTCCGACGCACACCCGCCGCCCACCTGCCGCGCGGGTACGGGCGACGAGCTCACGGGCGTGGCTGTCGACGCTGGACCGCACACCGGTGACGCCCATCGTCGAGGCCGCGTAGACGAAGCCGCGGCACGCCGCCGCGGTCATCGCCAACCTCTCGTCGGTGGAGCTGGGGGCCACGAGGAAGACCTTGTCGAGGTCGTGGGCGTCGGCGGCGGCGACCCAGGCGCCGGCCTCGTCGGGGATGAGGTCCGGGGTGATGAGCCCGGCTCCCCCGGCGTTGGCCAGGTCGCGGGCGAAGCGGTCCACGCCGTAACGCAGCACCGGGTTGTAGTAGGTCATCACCAGCACGGCGGCGCCCGTGGCGGCCACCTGTTCCACGGCGTGGAGCACGTCCGTCACCCGGGTGCCCTGGGCCAGGGCCCGGGTGGTGGCGTGCTGGATGACCTCGCCGTCCATCCCGGGGTCGGAGTAGGGCAGGCCGAGCTCGACGATGTCGGCGCCGGCGTCGACCGCGGTGCGGGCGGCGGCGACGGAGCCGGCGACGGTCGGGTAGCCCACCGGCAGGTAGACGACCAGGCCCTTGCGGCCCTCGGCCAGGGCGGCGTCGATCGCCGCGCCGGAACGCTTGCCGGCCGTCGTTGCGGCCGGGATCTGCTCGTTCATCAGTGCTCCGCGCTGCCCGTCGCCTCGTAGCCGGCGTCGTCCACCGCGCCGGTCTTCGCCTCGTCCTGGGGCCGGGCCGCGTCGGTGTCGTCGAGCAGGCCGAACCACGCGGCGGCCGTCTCGACGTCCTTGTCCCCGCGCCCGGAGAGGTTGACCAGGATGGTCGGTGCCGCCTCGCCCGCCTCCGCGGCCGCGCGCCCGATCCGCAGGGCGCCGGCCAGCGCGTGCGCGCTCTCGATGGCCGGGATGATGCCCTCCGTGCGGCACAGCAGCCGGAAGGCCTCCATCGCCTCGGCGTCGGTGACCGGCACGTACTCGGCCCGGCCGAGCTCGGCGAGCCAGGCGTGCTCGGGACCGACGCCCGGGTAGTCCAGCCCCGCCGAGATCGAGTGCGACTCGATGGTCTGGCCGTCCTCGTCCTGGAGCAGGAAGGTGTGGGCGCCGTGGAGCACCCCCGGGCTGCCCGCGCTGATGGAGGAGGCGTGCCGGCCGGTGTCCACGCCGTCTCCCGCCGCCTCCAGGCCGACGAGGCGCACGCCCTCGTCGTCGAGGAAGGCGTTGAA
Organism: uncultured Georgenia sp.; assembly: GCF_937958535.1. Lineage (GTDB taxonomy): Bacteria > Actinomycetota > Actinomycetes > Actinomycetales > Actinomycetaceae > Oceanitalea. The sequence continues at coordinate 3,593 of NZ_CALGNQ010000040.1, forward strand.
GATGCCGATGGCGTTGGAGCCGCCGCCGACGCAAGCGCACACGACGTCGGGCAGGCGACCGGTGAGGGCGAGCACCTGCTCGCGGGCCTCCTCGCCGATGATCTTCTGCAGGTCGCGGACCAGCCCGGGGAACGGGTGCGGGCCGGCGGCGGTGCCGAAGACGTAGTTCGTCGTGTCGACGTTCGTCACCCAGTCGCGGAACGCTTCGTTGATGGCGTCCTTCAGGGTGCGCGAGCCGGAGGACACGGCGACGACCTCGGTGCCGAGCAGCTCCATGCGCGCGACGTTGAGCGCCTGGCGCCGCACGTCCTCCTCGCCCATGTAGATGGTGCACTCCAGGCCGAGCAGCGCCGCCGCGGTCGCGGTGGCGACGCCGTGCTGGCCCGCCCCGGTCTCCGCGATGACCCGCTTCTTGCCGAGCTTGCGGGTGAGCAGCGCCTGGCCGAGGACGTTGTTGATCTTGTGCGAGCCGGTGTGGTTGAGGTCCTCCCGCTTGAGGATGACCCGGGCCCCGCCCGCGTGCTCGGCGAACCGCGGCACCTCGGTGATGATGCTCGGGCGGCCGGTGTAGGTGCGGTGCAGCTCGGCGAGCTCGGCCTGGAAGGACGGGTCGTCGCGCAGCTCGCGCCACGCGGCGTCGAGCTCGTCGAGGGCGGCGACCAGCGCCTCGGCGACGAAGCGCCCCCCGAACCGGCCGAAGTACGGCCCCTCGGCGTGCGACAGGCTCACGGACGCACCGCCCGCAGCGACGGGTGCGCGCCGGCCGCGACCATGTCCGCCACCGCCTGCCGCGGCGAGCCCTGCGTGACGAGGGCCTCACCGACGAGGACGACGTCGGCGCCCGCGCGGGCGTACTCCAGGACGTCGTAGGGGCCCCGGACCCCGGACTCGGCGACCTTGAGGAGGTGGTCGGGCACGACGTCGACGACCCGGGCGAAGGTCGAACGGTCGACCTCCAGGGTGTGGAGGTTGCGCGCGTTGATGCCCACCACCTGTGCCCCGGCGTCGACGGCGCGCTTGGCCTCCTCCCGGTCGTGCGCCTCCACGAGGGCGGTCATGCCCAGGGAGTGCACCCGCTCGACGAGCGAGGTGAGCGCGCTCTGCTCCAGGGCGGCGACGATGAGCAGGACGAGGTCGGCGCCGTACGCCCGGGCCTCCCACACCTGGTAGGGCGTGACGACGAAGTCCTTACGCAGGATCGGCACGTCCACCCGTGCGCGCACCGCGGCGAGGTCCTCCAGCGAGCCACCGAACCGGCGGCGCTCGGTGAGGACGCTGACGGCGCTCGCGCCGCCGGCCTCGTAGTCCACGGCCAGCCCGGCCGGGTCGGCGATGTCGGCCAGCGCCCCCTTCGACGGGCTCGAGCGCTTGACCTCGGCGATGATCGTCACCGCGTCGGCCCCGCCGCGCAGCGCCGCGACGGCGTCCTTCGCGCCGGGCTGCTGCTGCGCGCGCTCCTTGAGCACGTCGAGCGGCACCTGCGCCTCGCGCTCTGCGAGGTCCTCCCGGACACCCGCGATGATCTCTTCCAGCACCGTCGTCACGGCGTACTCCCTCCCCTGGGTCGGGTCCCATGGTAGGCGTCCCCGGGGACCCGCCCGACCACCCGTCCGGTAGGCGGGCCGGCGGGGACACGGCTCAGCTGCCGACCACGCCGGCGAGCATCCCGACGATGGCGAGCACCCACAGCACGCTGCCCACGACGCCCAGGACGATGCCGGCGACCGCCTGCGGCCGGTTCGCGGCCCGGCCCGCGCTGTGGGCGACCACGCCGGTGATACCGAGCACCACGGCCGCGACGGCGACGGCCGCCCCGAGCGGCAGCAGCACGGCCGGGGCCAGCCCGACGGGCGCCATCAGCCCGAGGATCCCGGCGATCCCCAGCCCCAGCGCCCAGCTGCCGAGGCGGTTGCGCGCGGTGGGGCCGGTGGAGGTCACGCGTACCAGTCGGGCTCGCCGGGGCCGGGCGGGTTGTCGCGGTTGCGGGGCTGGCCCAGGCCCACGGCCGAGAGCACGGCGCTGACGATGACGGTGAGGACGAGCAGCGCGACGCCGACGATGAGCACCCAGCGCTCCCACATGACGAGCCCGAGCCCGGTGACGACACCTCCGATGCAGATGCCCCAGAACATCACCCACCCGGCGACGGTCTTGCCCTCGTTCTGGAACGGGGCTGCGGGGGGCAGCTCGTAGTCACGGCGGGTGCCGTCGTGCGACATGGTTCGCTTCCTCTCGGCGGTCGTCATCTGGGTCAGATCCTATCCGTGGTCGGGGGCACTGGGATCCTCGCCCCGCCCGAGCGCGTCCCAGTCGTCCATCGCCTGCACGCGGGCGTCGGGGGCCGTCTGCGCGGACGGCGCGCCGCCGGCGCGTTCGAAGCGGCGGCCGGCCGGTGTCGTCGTGATACGGGTGGCGAGGACACCCGCGACGGCGACGGCCACACCGAGCGCGGCGGTGAGGTAGGGCCACACGGTGAGCGACGGGGCGCCGGTGATCTCCGCCACTCCGGTGGCCTGGGCCGCCACGCCCCGCAGCGGAGGGACCGGGTCACGCAGGAAGCCCACCGTCGTCACGGCGAGGAGCAGCCCGAGGAGGGCGACGGCGGCGGCCCCGACCCGCACGACCCAGCGGCCGCCCAGCGAGACGGCCAGGCCCGCGGCGAGGACGGCGACGCTCGCCGCCGTGGTCACCGGCTGCATCTCGGAGCCCGAGGCGCTCACCGTGCTCTGCCCGAGCACCGTGGGGACCGTGACGCTCGCCCACGGGAGGGCCGAGGCGCCCACCCCGAGCGCGCCGAGGACGAGCACGGCGAGGACCACCCGGCCCCGGGTGACGGGCCTGCGGCCACCGGAGGTGCTCACGGCGCCTCCCCCGCAGGCCGCAGGCGGGCGGCGACCTCCACCGCCCGCAGGGCGGCGGCCGCCTTGTTCCGGGACTCCTCGTACTCCAGCTCGGGGACCGAGTCCGCGACGATCCCCGCACCCGCCTGGACGCTGGCCACGCCGTCACGGATGTAGGCGGTGCGGATCGCGATGGCCATGTCGGTGTTCCCGGCGAAGTCGAAGTAGCCGACGGTGCCGCCGTAGATGCCGCGCCGCGCCGGCTCGAGGTCGTCGATGAGCTCGATGGCACGCGGCTTCGGGGCACCGGACAGGGTGCCGGCGGGGAAGGTCGCCACGAGCCCGTCGAGTGCCGTCGCGCCCTCCCGGAGCCGACCGGAGACGGTCGAGGAGACGTGCATGATGTGGCTGTACCGCTTGATCTCCATGAGCTCGACCACCTCCACGCTCTCCGGCTCGCACACCTTGGCGAGGTCGTTGCGCGCGAGGTCGACGAGCATGATGTGCTCGGCGCGCTCCTTCGGGTCGGCGAGGAGCTCCTCGGCCAGCGCGCGGTCCTCCTCGGCGGTGGCCCCCCGCGGGCGGGACCCGGCCAGCGGGAAGGTCACCGCGTGGCCGTCGGTGACCTTGACGAGCGTCTCGGGGCTGGAGCCCACGACGGCGAAGCCTCCGGAACGCCCGGGGGCCGGCACGTCCGGCAGCTCGAGGTAGTACATGTAGGGGCTGGGGTTGATCGTCCGCAGTGCGCGGTACACGTCCAGCGGCGCCGCGGGGCAGTCGGCGTCCACCCGCAGCGAGATCACCAGCTGGAAGACCTCCCCGTCGCGGATCGCCTGCTTGGCGGCCCGCACCCCGTTCTCGAACTCCTCCCGGGTGGAGCGCAGGCGCAGCTGCGGCCCGTCGGTGCGGTCGGGGCCCATGACGGCGGCGTGGGAGGAACTGGGGCGCAGCAGCGCGGCCTCCATCGCGTCGAGCCTGGCGACGGCGTCGGCGTGGGCCTCGTCGACGCGCTCGTCGGTGGCGTCGAAGTTGATCGCGTTGGCGACCAGCCACACCGAGCCGTCGGTGTGGTCGACGGCGGCCAGGTCGCTCGCCAGGCACAGCGCGACCTCGGGGGCGTCGAGCTCCACCGGGGCGTTGGCGCGCAGGCGAGGCTCCCACTGACGCAGGACGTCCCAGCCCAGGGAGCCGACGAGACCGCCGGTCAGCGGGGGCAGGTCGGGCAGGCTCGGGGTGTGCAGGACGCGCAGGGTCTCGCGCAGCACCTCGAGCACCGGTCCCTCGGTCGGGATGCCGACGGGGACGTCCCCGAGCCACTGCGCGCGGCCGTCGCGGGCCAGCAGGGTGGCGCGGGAGCGCACGCCCACGAACGACCAGCGCGCCCAGGCACCGTGCTCGGCGGACTCGAGGATGAACGTCCCCGGCCGGCCGGCCGCGAGCTGCCGGTACAGGCCCACGGGCGTGACGTCGTCGGCGAGGAGACGGCGCACGACGGGGATGACGCGCCGGTCCGCGGCCAGCTCGCGGAAGGTCGGCAGGTCGGGCCACGTGGCGCCCCACGCGGGCGCGCTCACGCCGGCATCCCCGTCCCACCGACGACCGCGCCGAGGTCCCCGCCGGCCTCGAAACAGCTGCGCGTGCCGGTGTGGCACGCGGCGCCGACCTGCTCCACGCGCACGAGCAGGGCGTCGCCGTCGCAGTCGACCGCCACGGAGCGGACGTGCTGGACGTGGCCCGAGGTGTCGCCCTTGCGCCAGTACTCCTGCCGGGAGCGCGACCAGAAGGTCGCCCGGCCGGTGGTCAACGTGCGGTGCAGCGCCTCGTCGTCCATCCAGCCGACCATGAGGACCTGGTCGGTGATGTCGTCCTGGACGACGGCGCAGACGAGCCCGGCGCTGTCGCGCTTGAGCCGGGCGGCGATCGTGGGGTCGAGGCTGGGCACCCGTCGATCTTGCCACGACCGCGCGCTCGCGCGTCCGCGCGGTCCATACCGGACGGTGGGGGCGCGGCGGAAGAGGGCCGCCGGGCCGTCTCGGGCTGCGGGCGGGCGACGGGCGCCGGTCTCGGCGGGTGGTGGCCGACCGCCGCGCCCTGCCGCCGGTCCCTAGCGTGCGGACCTCACCCACCGACCGAGGAGAGACAGCCATGACCGCCACCGCCGTCCCCACCACCGACCCGACGCCCCGCCTGGCGCAGTTCTCCGCCACCGGCACCTCGAAGGGCGCGCTGTCCACGGCCGTGCGGGCGCGCCAGTTCGAGTTCGTCGTCGCCGAGCCGCCCTCGCTCGGCGGCACCGACGAGGGCGCCAACCCCATCGAGTACCTCCTCGGCTCGCTCAACGGCTGCGTCACCGTGGTCGTGGAGACCATCGCCGCCGAGCTCCAGATCGCCGTGGCGTCGGTCGAGACCGACGCCACCGGCACCATCGACCTGCGCGGCTTCGCCGGTACCGCCGACGTCTCGCCGCACTTCCAGCAGCTGACGCTCACCCTGACCCTGACGACCTCGGCGACGGAGCCGGAGGTGGCCGAGCTGCGGGAGCGGGTGCTGCGCCGCTGCCCGGTGTTCAACCTCATCCGGGACGCCGGGGTGGACCTGCGCGAGGTGTGGCAGGTGCGCCGCCCCTGACCGGCGCGTCAGCGGGTCTGCCGCACCCAGCTCGCGTGCATCCGGGCGTACACGCCGCGCCGCGTGAGGAGCTCGCTGTGCGTCCCCACCTCGACGACGGCACCCCGGTCCACGACGACGACGAGGTCGGCCGCCTCGGCGGTGGACAGCCGGTGAGCGATGGCCACCGACGTGCGGCCCGCCTGGAGCCGGGCGAGCGCCCGGGTGATCCGCCCCTCGGTGGCCGGGTCGACCGCGGACGTCGCCTCGTCCAGGACGAGGAGGTCGGCGTCCGCGAGGTAGGCACGGGCGATGGCGACGAGCTGGCGCTCCCCGGCGGAGAGCGACTCCCCCCGCTGCCCGACCGCGGTGTCCAGCCCGTCGGGCAGGCCGGCGAGCCAGTCGGTGAGGTGGAGGTCCGCCACGGCGGCCTCCACCTGCTGCCGGTCGCGCGGGACGCGGCCGTAGGCGATGTTGTCGGCGATGGTGCCGTCGAAGAGGAACCCCTCCTGCGGGACGAGCACCACCCGTTCCCGCAGCGTGGCGAGGGGCAGGTCACGCAGGTCCACGCCGTCGAGGAGCACCCGACCGCTCGTCGGGTCCATGAGCCGGGCGAGCAGCTTGCCCAGCGTCGTCTTGCCCGAGCCGGTCTCCCCCACCATCGCCACCGACGCACCGGGCGGGATGTGCAGCGTGACCCCGTGGAGCACCTCGGGTCCGCCCGGGTAGGCGAAGCGCACGTCGAGGAAGTCCACGGCCGCAGCCCGGTGGGGTCGCCCGTCGTCCTGGCGTGCGGGCGCGGTGACGGGGCGGACCGGGTCGGTGACGTCGAGCGGTGTCTCCAGGACGGCGATGACCCGCCGCCACCCGGCCACCGCGTTCTGCAGCTCGTTGAGCATCTCGGTGGCGTTCTGCACCGGGCCGGTGAACATCTGGACGAGGAAGAGGAAGGCGAGCAGCCGGCCCACGGTGAGGTCGCCGGCGAGCCCGAGGAAGGTGCCCACGACCACCGTCGCGGCGAGGGCGACACCGGAGAAGGCCATCCCGGTGGAGAAGGCCAGTGCGGTGAACGTCTGGGCCCGGATGGCGTGGGCGCGGTGGTCCTGGACGGCGTGGTCGATCCGGCGCTGGGTGCGACCGGCCGCGCCGTAGGCCCGGATCGTCTCCGCGCCGACGACCGACTCGGAGATGGCCCCGAGCATCGCCCCGACCTTGACCCGCACGGCGCCGTAGGCGCGCGAGACGACCCGCTGGGCACGGGGGGCCAGGACGAACATCGGCGCGAAGCAGAGCCATACGACGAGCGCGAGGACCGGGGAGTACACGACCATCGCCACGGTCGCCACGAGGAGCTGGCCGGCGTTGAGGACGAGCTGGAGGCCGCCCCACTGGACGAAGCGGGAGACGGTGTCGACGTCGCTCGTCACGCGGGAGACGAGCGAGCCGCGCCGCTCGGCGGCCTGGGTGAGCACCGACAGGTCGTGGACGTGGCGGAAGGTGCGGGTGCGCAGCTGGGCCAGGCCCCGCTCGCTGGCGCGGAAGAGCCGAATGTTGACCGCCGAGCTCGCCACGCCGGCCACGACGACCGCTGCCAGCGCGAGCACCGCGGTGCGCAGCACGACCGGGGCGTCGGGGCCACCGGGCGCCAGGATGGCGTTGTCGGTGACGAGCTGGACGACCACGGGGACGACGACCCGGCCGGCGGTGGCCACCACCGCGAGGAGGAGCGTCCAGACCAGTCCCTCGAGCATCGCCGGGGAGAGCTGCAGCCCGCGGCGGACGGTCGCCACGACGCCGAGCTCGGAGGAGGTGGAGATGGTCGTGCTCACCGCGCCTCCTCCCGCTCACGCCGGTGCTCCGCACTGCGCCGGGCGTAGCTGGTGACGAGCTCGACGTACCCCGGGTCGCGGGCCATGAGCTCGTCGTGGGTGCCGACGTCCACCACCCGTCCCCGGTCGAGGTGGACGACCTCGTCGGCCAGGGCGATGGTCGCGGTGCGGTAGGCCACGACGAGGACGCTCATCCCCGAGCCGCGCGTGGCGCCGAGCCCGGTGAGGATCTCCTGCTCGACGACGGGGTCGACGGCGCTGGTCGCGTCGTCCAGGATTAGCAGCCGGGGGCGGCGCACGAGGGCGCGGGCGATGGCGAGACGTTGGCGCTGCCCACCGGACAGGGTGGTGCCCCGCTCCCCCACCACGGTGTCCAGCCCGTGCGGCAGGGCGCGGACGAACTCCTCGGCGCGGGCGGTGCGCAGCGCCGCCCACACCTCCTCGTCGGTGACGTCGGTGGTGTCGTCGAGGACGATGTTGCCGCGCACGGTGTCGTCGAAGACGAAGGTCGACTGGCTCACCAGCGCCACCTGGCGGGTGCGTTCGGCATGGCTGAGGTCGCGCACGTCGACCCCGTCGTACCGCACCGTGCCGCGCGTGGGGTCGACGAGGCGGGCCACCACGGTGGTGAGGGTCGACTTGCCCGAGCCGGTCGGACCGACGACGGCGACCGTGCTGCCCGGGCGCACGTGCAGCGACACGTCGCGCAACAGCGCCACCGTGCCGCTCGTGCCGCCGGCCGGCTGCCCGGGCTCCCCGGGCACGAGGCGGGCCGGGACTCGGAGGGTGACGTGCTCGACGTCGAGGGTGAGGCCGCCGCTGCCGCGCAGGGTCGCCTCCCCCTCGGGCATGGTGCCGTCGGCGTCGACGACGTAGGAGATCCGGTCGTGCCCCACGGTGGAGCGCGGCAGCTCGGCCAGGACGAACCCGATGGCGCGCACCGGGAAGGTCATGAGGCTCAGGAGGTAGGCGATCATGACGAGGTCGCCGGTGTCGGCGGCGCCCCGCTGGATCTGTCCGACGCCGACGGCGACGACGGCGAGCGTGGCCACCGCGGGCAGCAGCTCGATGATCGGGTCGAACACCGAGCGCACCCGGCCCATCGCGATGTTCGCCTCCTGCAGCTCGGTGGCGACCGCCGCGAAGCGCCGCTCCTCCACCTCCTCGGTGCCGAGGGACTTGACGAGCAGGGACGCCTCGAAGGACTCGTGGGCGACATCGGAGACCTCGGCCCGCAGCCGCTGCGACGCCGCCACACGGGGCGCCATCCGGCGGCGGAAGACGGCGTTGACGACCACGACGACCGGCAGCACGCTCACCCCCACCGCGCCCATGAGCGGGTCGGCGACGAGCATCGCGGTGCCGGCGACGACGAGCATGACCGCGACCCCGATGGCGAAGGGCAGCGGCATGAACACCCCGGAGGCGGCCTCGGCGTCGGCGTTGGCGTTGGACAGCAGCCGCCCGGCGGGGTGCCGCCGGTGCCAGGACATCGGCAGGCGCAGGTACTGGCGCGTGACGCGCAGCCGATGGGCGGCCTGGATCTCGAAGACGGCGGCACCGGCCCACACCCGGCGGCCGGCGACCGCGGCGGCGGTGAGGATGCCGACGGCGAGGAGGGCGAGCCCGGCGAACCAGACGTGGGAGGTGGGGACGCCGTCACCGGCGAGGGCGGGGGTGACGACGCGGTCGGTGACCTCACCGAGGACGAGGCCGGAGCCGACGGTGCCCAGGCCGTAGAGCACCGAGCTGAGGACCGCCAGCGTCGACGTGCGGGCCGCGTCCCGCATGCCGCGGGCCATGAGGGTGAGCGAGCGGCGCAGGGTACCGCCCGGGAGCCGGTAGGGCCGGGGGCCGGGCCCGGGGTCGAAGGGCCGCGTCCCGGCGGTGGTCTCCGGCACGGCGGTCCGCTCCTCGGTCGGCTGGGCTGGGTCGGGGAGGCGCACCGCCCCGAGGAGGGGATTCTCGCACACGTGTTCCCGGCGCCGGGGTGGTGGGTGAGCTCGCCGGCCCGACGCCGCCGGTCACTCGGTGGACGTGTCCAGGACGAGGTCGGCCGCCGCGCGGGCGTCGTGCTCGGCCAGCAGTGCGCTCTCCTGCGCGGCCCAGGTGGACCACCGGTCCAGCCAGGCGCCGTCGTCCCGAGCCATGGCGCGGTGGTGCCGCTCGTACTCGGGTGCCTCGAGCCACACCAGCGCGTCGAGGTAGGGCGTGCACGGCAGGGAGCCGGCCCCGCACCCCTCGAGGACGACGACGGCGGAGGGCTCCACCCGGACCACCTCGCCCAGCCGCTCGGCGTGCCAGTCGTACCGGCGGTAGGAGCCGGGACGTCCCTCGCGGAGCGGGGCGAGCACGCCGGAGGCGATCTCCTCCACCCCGGCGCGCAGCCCGGTCCAGCCCCGGTAGGCGTCCTCCAGGGCGACCACCTGGGCGCCGGGGACAGCGGCCGCCACGGCGCGGGCCAGCTCGGTCTTGCCCGCCCCGGAGCGGCCGTCGAGACCCAGGACGAACGGCCGCACGGGCACCGGGCCCCGGCCCTCCCGGAGGAAGGGGGGAAGCAGCGCCAGGACGCGCTCGAGCGGGGTCACCTGACGAAACCTACCCGTCACCGGCCGCCGCCAGCGGCTACGCTCTGCCCAGCCGTTTGTCGTGGGAGGACCGATGAGTGTTGCCGTGCGGGTGATCCCGTGCCTCGACGTCGACGCCGGACGCGTCGTCAAGGGTGTCCGCTTCGAGAACCTGCGGGACGCCGGGGACCCGGTCGAGCTCGCCCGGCGCTACGGCGCCGAGGGCGCCGACGAGATCACCTTCCTCGACGTGTCCGCCTCCACGGAGGGCCGTGCCACCACCCTCGACGTCGTCGCCCGCACGGCGGAGGAGATCTTCGTCCCGCTCACGGTCGGCGGTGGGGTGCGATCCGTCGAGGACGTCGACCGGCTGCTGCGGGCGGGTGCCGACAAGGTCGGGGTCAACACCGCGGCGGTGGCCCGGCCCGAGCTGCTCACCGAGGTGGCCGCACAGTTCGGCCGCCAGGTGCTCGTGCTGTCGGTGGACGCACGCCGGTGCCGGGACGGCGCGACGACGCCGTCCGGCTTCGAGGTGACCACCCACGGTGGCCGGCGCGGCACCGGCATCGACGCCATCGAGTGGGCCGTCGAGGCAGCCGAGCGCGGCGCCGGGGAGATCCTCCTCAACTCGATCGACGCGGACGGCACCGAGGACGGCTACGACATCGAGATGCTCTCCGCGGTGCGGGCGCAGGTGACGGTGCCGCTCATCGCCTCGGGCGGCGCCGGGACCGCGGCCCACTTCACCCAGGCGGCCCTGGCGGGTGCCGACGCGGTGCTCGCCGCCTCGGTGTTCCACTTCGGCACGCTCACGGTGGCGCAGGTCAAGGAGGACATGCGCGCTGCCGGTCTCCCGGTGCGGTAGGCCCGCCGTGCTGGTGCGCTGGAGCGAGGCGGAGCGGTACGCCCTGGCGGCGACCTTCCGCGAGGTGGGCCCGGGCGCCCCGACGCTGTGCGCGGGGTGGCGCAGCGAGGACCTGCTCGCCCACCTCGTCCTGCGCGAGACCCGCCCGTGGGTGATCGGGCTGGACCGGCTGTCCGGCGCTGCGCCGGGCCGCGAGCCCCGCCAGTCTGCCATGGCGCGGGCCGCCGCCACGCCCGGTGGCTACGCCGCGCTGGTCGACGAGCTGCTCGGCCGGGACGGCCTGCGCCTCACCCGGCGGCTGGGCGACGCGGCCGACCTGCTCGAGTTCGTCGTCCACCACGAGGACCTGCGGCGCGCGGGTGACACACCGCGGCCGCCGCGGCGGCTGCCGGAGGCGATGCGCGCGGCGGTCTGGGACCGGCTCCGGGGCATGGCCCGGCTCGCGGTGCGGCGCTCGCCGGTCGGGGTCGTCCTGGTGAGCACGACCGGACCGCGCACGGTGGTCCGCCGCGGCGCGGACTCGGTGGCGCTGGTCGGTGACCCGGTCGAGCTCCTCCTGCACCTCTTCGGCCGCACCGGCCACGCCGACGTCGAGCTCCGCGGCACGCCCGACACCGTCGCGGCCTACCGGGCGGCGGTGGGGGCCGGCCCCGGGCGTGGCTGAGGTCGTCCGGCTCGTCACCGTCGTCGACGTGGACGCGGAGCCCAGCCGTGACGCGGCGTCCTTCACGGCGGTGCACGTGGCCGTCCTCGACGACGGCCGGCGCGTGCCCCTGCTCGCCGACCGCGGGTGGACCGTGAGCGGCCCCGCCGACATCTGGCGGCACATGACCGCGGCGGAGGTCGCGGCGACCGCGCGCGCCGTCGTCGGGCCGGACGAGCCCCACGGCGACACCTCGACCGAGGACATGGCGCGCGACCACTGGCAGCACCTTGCGGGGGTGCTGCGCCGCCACGACGTCCGGGTCGCTGCGGAGGTCCTGCGCCGACTGCCGCACGACGTCGAGATCGGCGCCCGCCTACGTGCCCGTCTCTGACGTGCCGGCGTCACCTCATCCGTCGAGCTTGGCGACGATGCGCTGGACGGTGAGCCAGGTGCGGGTGGTGATCTCCTCGCCCCAGGTCCGCTGCAGCCAGCCCATGAAGTCCGGGGTCCGGCGCGGGTCGCTGTTGTCGACGACGGCGAGGAACGCCCCGGCCTCCGCGTCGTAGCCGACCACCCGGGTGAGCGGGTCGGGCTCGTCCGGCAGCGGGGCACTGTCCGGCGGGCGCTTGAGGAAGGTGACGGTGAGGTAGGTGCCGCGCTGGTGGCGCAGGTCGCCGAAGGGCCGGCGGTCGAGGAGGGCACGCAGCACGCCCCCTTCGCGCACGACCGTGCCGCCGGGGATGTCCAGCTCGGTGCGCAACGCCTGCTGGATGGCCGCCTCCAGCTCGGGGACCGGGGTGGGCTCGGTGCGGAAGACGATGTTGCCGCTGGCGAGGACGGACCTGACGTCCTGGAGGCCGAGGCCCTCGAACACGCCGCGGAGCCGGGCGTTCGACATCGCCGGGTTGCTCGGCATGATCCCCCGCAGGAGCGCCGCGTAGCTCGCCATGGCGGGAGGGTACGCCCTGCTCAGCCCTCGGCGCCGGATGCGGCCAGGATGTCGACGGCGAAGACGAGGGTCTGGTCCCCCGTGCCGAGGGCCGGGGGGACCACGATGAGCACCCGCGAGCCGATCGGCTGGTCGACGATACCGTCGCGCAGGCCGGAGAAGGTCTCCTCGATCTGGACGGTGCGCGGGACCTGGCCGTCGGCCCAGGTGGAGTCGTAGATCTCGCCGCCGGGCCAGGTGACGGCGACGTACTGCAGCGTCACCTCCTCGCCCGGGGCCACCTGGCGACCGGAGCCGCGGATGACGGTCTCGACCTCCAGGCCCGTGGGCGGGTCGGTGTCGGGCAGCGTGATCGTCACCCCGTCGTCGTCCGCCGTGACGGTCGGGAGGTCCTCCCGCTGCTCGACCTCCTCGCCCCGGGCGACGGTGTGCAGGACGTCGATGACGAGGACGAGCATGTGGTCGCCGTCCTCCCCGCTCACCGGCTGGGTGACGAGGAGCCGGCTGCCCTCGGTGGTGCCGACGAGCAGCGGGTAGACCTCGTCGTCGACCTCCTCCCGGGTGAGGAGCAGGGTGCGGGCCTCGCCGGCGCCGCGGTCCGGGAGCAGCTCGCCGGTGTCGCCGTCGTAGGCACTGACGGCGAGGAGGGCGGGCCGGTCGGCCTCCAGGGCCCGCCCGTCACCCTCGACGAGCACCTCGCTGTCGGCCTCGGTGAGCTCGAGCGGGGCCGCGAAGGACACGACGGGGGGCCGGCCGAACGCACCGGAGACGGAGATCGTGGGCTCCTCCTCGGGCGCCTCCCCCGCACCGGCGCAGCCGGCGAGTGCCACCACGAGGCACGCGACAACGGCCCGGAGGGTACGGCGGGGACGGGGCATCACGCCCCCATCGCCGCGATCAGCGCCTCGACCCGCTCGTCGCTGTTGGCGAAGGGGTCCTTGCACAGGACCGTGCCCTGGCCGGCATCGTTGAGCTTGAGGTGGACCCAGTCCACGGTGTGGTCGCGGCGGTGGTCCTGGGCCGCGGCGACGAAGTCGCCGCGCAGCTTGGCCCGGGTGGTCTGCGGCGGCACGGTGCGGGCCGTCTCGATCTCCGCGTCGGACGCGACGCGGGCCATGAGGCCGCGCTCGCGCAGCTTCTCGGCGAGCCCGTCGCGCGGGGAGATGTCGTGGTAGGCCAGGACGAGCCGGCTGACCCGGATGTCGGCCAGCCCGGCCCCGCTGCTCGCCCGGTAGCGCTCGATGAGGCGCTGCTTGATCGCCCAGTCGAGCTCGGTGTCCACGAGGGAGTGGTCACCGGTGCGCAGGGCCCGCAGGCCGCGCTCCCACAGCTCCAGGACCTGCTGCTGGACGGGGCCGAGGGTCATCCCGGCGGTATGGGAGAGCACCCGCTCCAGGTATTCCTCCTGCAGGTCGAGCGCGCTGCGTCGGCGTCCGTCGACCAGCTCCAGCGGCGTGGTCGCGGTGAGGTCGCGGGAGACGTCGCGGATGGCACGCATCGGGTCGCTGAGCAGGAGGTCGTCCAGCCGGCCGCCCGCCTCGACGAGGTCGAGCACCAGGGCCGTCATCCCGATCTTGAGCAGGGTGGTGGTCTCCGCGACCGAGGAGTCGCCGGAGATGACGTGGAGCCGCCGGTAGAGGTCCGGGTCGCCGTGCGGCTCGTCGCGGGAGTTGATGATCGGCCGCGACCGGGTGGTGGCCGAGCTCATCGCGTCCCACAGGTGCTCCGACCGCTGGGAGAAGCAGTAGGTGGCCCCGCCGACGGTCTGCCGCACGGCGCCGGCACCGGTGAGGATCTGGCGGGTGACGAAGAAGGGGACGAGCTGGTCCACGGTCCGCTGGAAGTCCCGCCGCCGGCGCAGCAGGTAGTTCTCGTGGCAGCCGAAGGCGTTGCCCTCGGAGTCGACGTTGTTCTTCAGCAGGTGGATGCGTCCGCCGATGCCCTCCTCGGCGAGCCGGGCGGTCGCCTCCTCGGCCAGGTCGACGAGGATCGCCTCGCCGGCCCGGTCCTGGACGACGACCTCGCGCACGTCGTCGCACTCGGCGGTGGCGTACTCCGGGTGGGAGCCGACGTCGAGGTAGAGCCGGCCGCCGTTGCGGAGGAAGACGTTGGAGGAGCGCCCCCACTCCACGACCTTCTTGAACAGGTAGCGGGCCGCCTCGTCCGCCCCGAGCGGCGGTCCGGACTCCGGACGCCGCGCACCGTCGATCGTGATCCCGTACTCGGTCTCCAGGCCGATGATGCGGGGGGCGAGGGTCACTGCCCGCCCTTCTGCACGAATCCCTTGACGAAGGACTCGGCGTTGGTCTCCAGCACGGTGTCGATCTCGTCCAGCAGGTCGTCGAGCTCGGCCGCCTTCGCCTGCGCCCCGGAGGGTCCGGGCAGCGGCGGCGGGGTCGGCTCCTCCGGCTCCCGCTCGCTCCG
>NZ_CALGNQ010000041.1 GCF_937958535.1 uncultured Georgenia sp.
TGCCGAACAAGCTCTTCGACTTCGTCCAGGCCCGGCTCGCCGTCGCGGTGGGTCCCAGCCCGGAGATGGCCCGGGTGGTGACCGAGCACCGGCTCGGCGTCGTCGCCGAGGACTTCACGGTCGACGCCTGCGCGGCGTCGGTGGCCCGGCTGTCCCGGGCGGACGTCGCCGGGTTCAAGGCGAGCACGGACGCCGCCAGCCGCGACCTCAGCTTCGCCGCCGAGGCCACTGTGGCCGAGGGCATCCTCGACCGCCTCCTCGGGTAGGTACCGGGTGCCGCGTCCCGCGCCCTGTCGAGCCTCTTAACGCTCGACCGGAGCGCACCGTAGGTTCGTGCCCACCTCGGAGAAAAGGGTTTCCAATGGCGCAGGCCGCTTCGTCCACCCGCCGGCGCACCTCCGGTCGGCTCGGGCCCGCCTTCGTCACCGCGGCGCTCGTGTTCGGCCCCGGAAGCATCACGACGGCGTCGTCGATGGGTGCGCAGTTCGCCTACCAGCTCGTGTGGGTGCCGGTGGTGGCCACCGTCCTCATGCTGTGCTTCGTGAACCTCTCGGTGCGGATCGGCCTGTCCACCGACCGTGGCCCGATCGCCACCGTCTCGCACCGCATGGGGCGCGCCGTCGGCGTCCTCGTCGGGGTCGGCGCCTTCCTCGTGACCGCCTCCTTCCAGGCGGGCAACTCGGTGGCCACCGGGGCGGCGAGCGACGTCCTCTTCGGCGGCGACACCGCGCTGTTCGCCGCGCTCTTCACGGCGTTGGCCATCGGCTTCCTCTGGCTGCCGCGGTTCTACCGCAACCTCGAGCGCACGATGATCGGCATCATCCTCGCGATGCTCGTCATCTTCGTCGTCACCGCGGCGGTCGCCCGGCCCGACCTCGGCTCCTTCGTCAGCGGACTCCTCCCCTCCATCCCCACCGGCTCGACGGCGCTCGTCGTCGGCGCCGTGGCCACGACGTTCTCCGTCGTGGGCGCCTTCTACCAGATCCAGCTCGTGCGGGAGAAGGGCTGGACCGAGGCCGACTTCAAGACAGCGCGCCGGGACGCCGCTCTGGGCTCGGTCATCCTCGGCTCGCTCTCCGCCGTCATCATGGTGGCCGCAGCCGCCGTGCTGAACCCGGCCGGCGCGAGCGTCGCGTCCCCCGCCGACATGGCAGTGATCCTCGAGCCGACGCTCGGGCGCTGGGCCACCGTGCTGTTCGCACTGGGTCTGTGGGCCGCGGCGTTCTCCTCCCTCCTCGGCAACAGCACGATCGGCGGGTCGATGCTCGCCGGGGCGTTCGGGGTCGAGCAGGGCGGGCTGAGCTCGACCAAGGTCAAGGGCCTCATCACGCTCGTCATGGTGCTCGGCGGGGTGGTCGCCGTCACCTTCGGGGGCATCCCGGTCCAGCTCATCCTCACCGCCCAGGCAGTGACGATCCTCCTCGTCCCGCTCATCGGCGCGGTCCTGGTCGCCCTGGCCCGGCACACCGACCGGGGCGCCCTGCGGATCGGTGGGCCCCAGCTCGTCCTCGCCGTCGTCGGCGTCCTGTTCCTCCTCGTCCTCGCCGTCAGCTACGTCATCCGCCTGACGTCCTGAGGCCGCGTCGACGGGCCCGGATCCGCGCCGCGCTGCTCGGCGCGGTGGCCGTCCCTACCCGCGCCCGAAGAGCCACGGCGTCTCCACACGGAGGCGCTGCTCGAAGAAGGGGGCGAGGGTCTTCATGTACGTCGCCGTCACATGGCTCCCGTCGCGGTAGACGATGACGTTGCCGATGATCGCGGGGCAGTGCTCCGGCTCGCACACGAGGTCGGTCATGTCGACGAACGTCACGTTGGGGGGCATGTCCCCCGCGGGCGGGTAGCTGTCGAGCAGGACGTCGGACCGGGCGACGCCGCAGGTGACCGGGTCGTAGCCGACCCGGGCGAGGCAGTCCGGCACCCGCTCCGGGAGGCGGACGGTGTCGCGGATGGCGACGACGGGGATCTCCTCGTCGGCGAGCTGATGCCACAGGTCGACGAACCCCTCGGGCGTCCGCTCCTGCCCACCGCGGGTCGTCGACCCGAGGCTGAAGACGGCGTCGGGGTCGAGGTCGACGATGACGTCGAAGGCGCTCTCGTTCCACCGGTAGCAGCTGCTGTTCACCCGGGCACCGCGGGAGTCGTCCCGGTCGGCGGTGAGCTGGCAGCCGTCCTTGTCGACGACGATGAGCTCCCAGTTCGCGCTCTCGGCGACGGCGGCCATGGCGGGCCACCACTGCTGCACGTGGGAGCCGCCGGCCATGACGACGCGGGGGCCGTTGCGCCCCTCGGGGTCGTCGCAGACGAGGACCTCGTCGTACTCCGGGCTGTCGGCCAGGTCCTGGATGCAGCCCCAGCCGTAGACCTCGGGCAGGTCCTTGGCGACGGCCGCGAGCAGGGGGACGACGTCGGCCGGGTCCACCGCCCGGTCTGCGGCGCGCGGGACGTCCTCGCCGATGAGGACGGCGGCACCCGGCTGCTCGCTCGAGCGCTGGATGCTCGCCGCGATCGCGCGCTCCTGGTTGACGTGCAGCCAGGCCGCGGAGGACCCCGAGGCCACGCCGGCCGCGACCAGCGTGGACGCGACGACGACGAACCTGCGGTGCCCGGCGAGGCGGGTCAGTCGGACGTCGATGGTGCCGTCGACGAGCCGCGTCGTCACCCACGCGAGCGCGACGGAGACCGCGAGGACGACGAGCGCCCCCCGGTAGCCGACCGCCGCGCGCTCGCGCACCGCGAGGTAGAACACGAGCACCGGCCAGTGCCACAGGTACAGGGCGTAGGAGATGTCGGCGACGAACGTCAGCGGCTTGGCCACGAGCAGCCGGTGGGGGCCGAACCGGAGCGGCTCGGAGCCGGCGGCCAGGAGGAGGACGAGACCGCCCACCGGCCACAGCGACGCGACACCCGGGAACTGGCTCGCCTCGAGGACGAGGCCGCAGCAGACGATGAGCGCCAGGCCGGCCCACGCGAACACGGTGCGCAGCCACGCCGGCAGGCGCAGGTGCGGCAGCGCCAGCGCGACGAGCCCGCCCAGGGTGAGCTCCCAGAGGCGGGCCCCCGTGTGGTAGTACGCCACCTCCTGGTGGTGACCGGTGAACCAGACGGAGAACGCGAACGACACCGCCGTCACCCCACCGGTCACGACGGCGAGCGACCGCACCGGGGAGACACGCAGCCGCAGCGCGAGAGCGACGGCGGCCATGACGACGAACGGCCACAGCAGGTGGAACTGTCCCTGGACGGACAGCGACCAGATGTGCTGCAGCGGGCTCGAGCTGGGCCCTGCGGCGTCGTAGTCGAGCTGGGAGGCGATGAGCTCCCAGTTCTCGACGTACAGCGCCGAGGCGGCGAGCTCGCGCGCGACCGGGAGCCACCGGGTGCTCGGCAGCCAGGCGACCGTCGCGACCGCGACCGCGACGAGCGTGATGAGGACGGGCGGCACCAGCCGTTGCCCGACCCGGCCGAAGTGCTGGCGCAGCGGCACCCGTCCGTGTCCCTCGACGGCTCGGCGGAGCAGGGACTGGGTGAAGAGGAACCCGGTGATCGCGAGGAAGACGTCGATGCCACCGGAGATGCGCCCGTTGCCGAAGAGGTGGAAGAGGACGACGAGGAGGAGGGCGAGCCCGCGGATGCCGTGGAGCTCGGGCCGGTAGCTGCGTGGAGGCAGCACGACGCGCGGACCCCTCGCGTGGCGCGGCGTCTCCCTCCGCGTCGTCCTGGACGGCACGGCCGGAATACTACAAGTGAAGATCTCCGGCCTGGCCGGTCGTGGGCAAGGTCACCCGGGCTCGCCCGTCAGGGTTCGCGGAGGCCGGCCAGCGCCGCCTGCTCGGCGAAGTCGGGCACCTGGGCGACGACCTCC
>NZ_CALGNQ010000042.1 GCF_937958535.1 uncultured Georgenia sp.
CCGCCGGGCGAGCTACCGCCGGGTGAGCTACCGCCGGGCGGACTACCGCCGGGCGAGGATGATCGGCGCCGACGTCCGCGGGTGGGGGAGCACCTCGACCGGGTGCTGGTACACCGCCGAGAGCAGGTCGGGCTGCAGCACGTCCTCAGGGGCGCCGAAAGCGGCGAGCGTGCCGTGGTCGAGCACCGCCACCCGGTCGGCGTAGCCGGCGGCCAGGTTGAGGTCGTGGAGCACGACGACGACGGCGTCCCCGGCCGCCGCCCGCTCCCGCATGAGCCGCAGCACGAGCTCCTGGTGGTGGAGGTCGAGCGCCGCCGTGGGCTCGTCGAGCAGCAGCACACCGGTCGCCTGCGCCAGCACCCGCGCCAGTGACACTCGCGCCTGTTCACCACCGGAGAGCGAGGAGAAGACACGGTCGGCGAGATGGGCGGTGTCCGTGAGCTCCAGCGCGCGATCGACCGCGGCGTCGTCGTGGTCCTCCGCGGGGGTGGCCACCCAGGGGGCCCGGCCCATCTCCACCACCTGCCGGCAGGTGAACGGGAAGGAGACGGTGACCCGCTGGGTGAGGACAGCGCGGCGCATCGCGGCCTCGGTGGTCGACCAGTGGGCGAGGGGCTGACCAGCGAGCATGACCGCACCCGACGTCGGGATGTCGCCGCTGAGCACCCCGAGCAGGGTGGACTTGCCCGCCCCGTTGGGGCCGACGAGCGCGACCACCTCACCGGCATGCACGGCGAGGTCGACGTCGTCGAGGATGACCGAGCCGCCGAGGACGACGTGCGCCCCGCTCACGGACAGCGCGACGACGCCCGGGTCGACCGGCTCGGGCAGGCGCGGACGACGCCGCAGGAGCCTCATGCCCACCCTCCCTGACGGCTGCGCATCCGGCGCATGAGCCAGAGGAAGAACGGTCCGCCGACCACCGAGGTGAGCATCCCCAGCGGCAGGTCGGCGAAGGGCACCGCGGTGCGCGCGACGAGGTCGGCCACGGTCAGCAGCAGCGCACCGCCCAGCGCGCTGGCGGGGATGAGCAGCCGGTGTCCCGGCCCGGCGGCGAGCCGCACGAGGTGGGGCACGACGAGCCCGACGAACGCGATGACGCCGGCGAACGCGACCCCCGCACCGACGAGCAGCGCGATGACGACGATCGCGGTCACCCGCAGCCGCTCGACGTTGACCCCGAGGTGCCGTGCCGAGCGCTCACCCAGCGAGAGCAGGTCCAGCTGCCGCGCCAGGGCGAGCGCGACGACGAGCCCGAGGAGCACGAACGGCGCGACCACCGCGACGGCCTGCCAGCGGGCGCCGTTGAGGCTGCCGAGCTGCCAGAAGACGATCTGCTCGCGAGCGGTCGGGCTGGCGATGAAGGTGTTGAAGGCGACCACCGCCGAGGCGATCGCCGTCACCGCCACACCCGTGAGGATGAGGGTGATCGACTCCGTGCGGCCCTTGGAGCGGGACAGCGCGTACACGAGCAGGGTGGTGCCGAGCGCGGCGGCAAAGGCCGCGAGCGGCACCGCCCACCCACCGATGACGTCCAGCCCGAGCACGATCGCCAGGCTGGCACCGACGGCCGCACCTGGGGAGACACCGATGATCGCAGGCTCGGCGAGCGGGTTGCCGAACACGCCCTGCATGAGCGCCCCGGCGACGGCGAGCGCGGCGCCCACGAGCACGCCGAGGACGATACGCGGGAAGCGGACCTGCCACAGCGCGGCGTCGCCCTGCGGGTGGGTCGGCGCAGCGGCCCGGTCGAGCGGGAGGTCGACGTGGAGCCCGACCACCCCGAGCAGCCACTCCAGCCCGGCGTCGATCCGGTGGAGCACGGACCCGGCGACCTCTCCCGCCGGGACGGCGAGCTGGCCCCGGCCGGCCGCGACGAGGCAGACGACGACGAGCGCGGCGGCCACGCCGGAGAGCAGCCACCACCCGCGGCCGCGGCGACGGCGGGGGAGCGGTGTCTCGGTGCGGTCGGGCGCGGCGTCCGTCGCGGTGCTCACTCGTAGACCGCCCGGGCCAGCGCCTCGACCACCTCACCGGTGCGCGGGCCGAAGCTCAGCAGCACCGTGTCGTCCATGTCGACGACGCGGCCCTCCTGCACCGCCTCGGTCTGGGCGAGGCCCGGCACCTGGAGCAGCCCCTCCGGGCCGCCGACCGACTCCAGCCCGGCGCTCATGAGGAGGACGACGTCGGGCTGCATGTCGATCATCGTCTCGGCGCTGATCTGGGTGAAGGGGCGCTCGAGCCCCGCCTCGGTGCCGACGTCGCGGGCACCGATCGCGCGGATGAGGGAGTCGGCACCGGAGCCCGGACCGCCGAGAAGCTGGACCATGCCCCCGCGCAGGTAGAGGAATGCGATGGACGGGGCCTCCGCGCCGACCGGGGCGATGTCCAGGGCCTCCCGGATCTCGGTGAAGGTGCGCTCCACGAGCTCCTCACCGGCGTCGGGCACGCCGAGCGCGCCCGCCACCGCCCGGATGTGGGTGGGGATGGTGTCGAGGGACCGGGTGTCGTCGAAGAAGATCACCGGGATGCCGGCGTCGCGCAGCTGCAGCTGGACGTCGGTGGGGCCGATCGTCGCGTCGGTGAGCACCACCGTCGGGTCGAGCGCCAGGATCGCCTCGGCGTTGAGGTCGTGCGCCCCGGGGGTGACCACCGGCAGGTGCTCCGCCTCCGGAAAACCGGTCGAGGTGTCGCGCCCCACGACGTGGTCGCCCAGCCCGAGGGAGAAGACGATCTCGGCGAGCGTGCCGTAGAGGTCCACCGCGAGGATGCGGCTGGTGTCGGTGACCTCGACGACCTCCCCGTCACAGGACTCGACGGTGACCGGCAGCTGCGGCTCCACCGGGTCGACCGGCCGGACGTGGTCGTCCGGGACGACGGCGGTCCGCGGCTCTGTGAGAAGTGTCACCTCGCCCCCGGTCCCGGTGGGCTGGGGCAGCGGGTTGCCGTGGGCGTCGTGCGTCACCGCGAACCCCTCGACCGGCTCCCCGCAGGCGACCACCGTGGCGACGCCGGACGGTGCGGAATCCCGCGGCGCTTCCGTGGTCGCGGTCGCGTCGTCCTGCGGCTGGGCGCCGCAGGCGGCGAGGGCGAGCGTCACGACGGCGACGACGAGGGCGTGCGGCAGGCGCGCGAGAGGGCGGGGCATGGGCTTCCTCGGGGGCGGTGGGGACACGTGAAGCGTAGTGGACACTTTTCGTAACGCTCCCGTAGCGTAATGCTCGCGTTAAGGCTTGCCTAACCTAACCCTCCGAAGGAGTCCGATGTCACGCACGTCCCCGGGAGCTGCCCCGCGCAGACGGAGCGGCCGGCTGCGCCGCGGCGGAGCCGCGCTCGTGGCCGCCCTCGCCCTGGTCGCCGCCGTCCTCACCGCCACCCCGGCCGCCGCTGCCTCCGCCGGCGGCCCGGACGGCCAGCGGGTCACCGTCACGCCGTCGAGCGGGCTCGACCCCGACGGCCAGCGGGTCACGGTGACCGGGTCCGGGTTCGACACCTCCAAGGGCATCTACGTCGCACTGTGTGTCGACAACGGCGCCGGCAAGGCGCCCAGCCCGTGCCTGGGCGGGGTCGACATGGAGGGCGCCGGGGGCGCCTCCGCGTGGATCTCCTCCAACCCCCCGGCCTACGGCGAGGGCCTGGCCGTCCCGTTCACCGAGTCCGGCGGCCGCGGCTCCTTCTCCGTGACGCTCGACATCGCCGCGAAGGACGCGTTCACCGACTGCCTCGACCCGCAGGTGGCCCCCAACGGCTGCGTCATCGGCACCCGCGCCGACCACACCCGGGCGGGCGACCGCACCGCGGACGTCAACGTCCCGGTCACCTTCGCCACCGGCGGCTCCGGTGGTGGCGCCGCGGCCACCGCCTCCGGGGAGAGCGGTACGGACGACACGGCGGCCGCGGCGGACGACGACGGAGCGTCCGGCTCGCTGGCGAGCACCGGAGCGGCCGTCGGTGGTGCCGTGCTCCTCGCCGCGCTCCTCGTCGCCGGCGGCGTCGTCGTCACCCGCCGGCGTCCCCGTCCCGAGTCCTGACCTCCCCGCTCCCCAGTCCTGACCTCCCGACTCCCCAGTCCTGACCTCCCCTCCTCCCCTGACAGGAACGTCAATGAAGCACACACCGTGGCGGGCACGCGCCCGCCGGACCCTGGCCACCGTCGTCGCGGTCGCCCTCGGTGGCGGCATGCTCACCGCGACCAGCGCCGCCGCCGCCGACCCCGCGTACGAGGTCACCGGCGGGAGCGCCCACTGGGGCGTGAAGACCTCCTTCCGCACCTACGTCACCAGCCCCGGCGCAGATGGCACGGTCGAGGTCGACGAGCCCGCCGCGGCCACCGACGACGGCTTCACCTTCGCGGCGACCGGCGGTACCGTCACCGGCGACACGGCCGAGGTCGAGCTCGCCGGGGGCGTGACCTTCCGGGCACACGGGGGCGCCCTGGAGGTCTCCCTGGCCGACCTGCGGGTGGTCGTCGACGGCACCGAGGGGACGCTCGTCGCCGACGTTCGGTCGCGTGCGAACTCACCGGGCGCCGACCCGGTCGACCACCCCGACGTCGCGCTGGCGACGGTCGACCTCACCGACGCCCCGCTCGTCGTCGAGGAGGGCGAGCAGACCGTCGCCCGGGTGACCGGCGCTCCGGTGACGCTCACCGCCGACGGGGTCCCGGCCTTCGCCGGCTTCTACCCCGCCGGTGAGGAGCTCGACCCGCTGAGCTTCGAGGTCACCCTCGAGCGGCCGGAGCCCGAGCCCGGCGAGCCGGTGTGGGAGCCGGCGGTGGAGGTGTTCGCTGCTGATGGGGTGACGCCGCTGGAGGGGGCGGAGGTCACGTGGGGTGACACCGTGGTGGTGCGGGGGACCGGGTTCGACCCGGCGGGCAATGTGGGTGGTCGGGGGATGCCGATCCCCAGTGACCTGCCGCAGGGCACGTATGTGGTGTTCGGGAAGTTCGCCGAGCAGTGGCGTCCGTCGCAGGGTGCGCCGTCGTCGGCGCGGTCGGTGGGGTCGCAGAAGTGGGCGCTGGCGCGTGAGGTGCTGGACCAGGTGCCGGTGGGCTTCCGGGGGGCGATCGAGGCGCAGTGGGCCGAGGTGGGCCCGGACGGGTCGTTCGAGACCACGTTGACCATCGCCGAGCCGGAGGATGGTTGGACGGTCGCCGACGGGGTGCTGGGGGTGTACACCTACGCCGCCGGTGGGGTGGTCAACCCCGACCAGGAGCTGGCCGTGCCGCTCACCGTCGTCGACGAGCCGACCGAGCCGGAGGTTCCGGTGTGGGAGCCGGCGGTGGAGGTGTTCGCTGCTGATGGGGTGACGCCGCTGGAGGGGGCGGAGGTCACGTGGGGTGACACCGTGGTGGTGCGGGGGACCGGGTTCGACCCGGCGGGCAATGTGGGTGGTCGGGGGATGCCGATCCCCAGTGACCTGCCGCAGGGCACGTATGTGGTGTTCGGGAAGTTCGCCGAGCAGTGGCGTCCGTCGCAGGGTGCGCCGTCGTCGGCGCGGTCGGTGGGGTCGCAGAAGTGGGCGCTGGCGCGTGAGGTGCTGGACCAGGTGCCGGTGGGCTTCCGGGGGGCGATCGAGGCGCAGTGGGCCGAGGTGGGCCCGGACGGGTCGTTCGAGACCACGTTGACCATCGCCGAGCCGGAGGATGGTTGGACGGTCGCCGACGGGGTGCTGGGGGTGTACACCTACGCCGCCGGTGGGGTGGTCAACCCCGACCAGGAGCTGGCCGTGCCGCTCACCGTCGTCGACGAGCGCGTGCCGCAGCTCGAGGTGAGCCCGACCGAGAACCTCTCCT
Organism: uncultured Georgenia sp.; assembly: GCF_937958535.1. Lineage (GTDB taxonomy): Bacteria > Actinomycetota > Actinomycetes > Actinomycetales > Actinomycetaceae > Oceanitalea. Next base: position 5,795 of record NZ_CALGNQ010000042.1, read on the forward strand.
ACGGCACCGTGGTCACCGTGCGGGGCACCGGCTTCGCCCCGGACCGCAAGCTCTCCACCGCGTTCACCGCACGGACGCAGGCCGACCCCGAGTTCGGCTGGCCGGTCGGCTGGCTGCACCACGAGGTCGTCACGACCGACGCCCTGGGACGCTTCACCCGCGAGATCACCATCTCCGACTGGCGCACCGGCACCGGCGACGACTGCAGCGAGGTCCAGTGCTGGTTCGCCGCCTTCAACTCCGCCCAGGTGAGCGACAACGTCGAGGTCGACCGGCGCGCGGAACGCGACCAGGACGTCTTCGTCCCGGTGACCTTCGTCGCCGGCAAGCCCTCCGAGGGCGACGGCGACGGCCCCACCGTCACGGCGGAGCCCAACCCGGTGCGGCGCGGTGAGACCCTCACCGTCACCGGCAACGACCTGCCCGCCGGGGAGACCGTGACGGCGTCCCTCGAGCCGCGGACCCAGCAGGCCACCGGCCACCTCGAGTGGGGGGTGAAGGACTCCTTCCTCCGCTACGTCACCGGCCCGGTCGCCGCCGGCACGGTCACCACGAGCGAGGAGGTGACGCAGACCGAGGACGGCACCTTCCGTCTCCCGGTCACCGAGGTCGCCCCCGACCTCTCGGTGCTGAGCTTCGCCGGCACCATCTCCTTCCAGGGGCACGAGTACGACGGCACCCCGGCGCTGGAGATCCACCTCTCCGACCTCCGCGTCCAGCTCACGGTGGACTCGGCGGTCCTCGTCGCCGACGTCACCTCCCGGGAGTTCGCGGGCACGGACGGCTCGGTCGGCGAGCTCACCGAGCACACCGGCGCCGTCCTGGCCACCCTCGACCGCGCGGCCTTCGGCGTGACGGCGACTCAGGTGCAGACCGCCGGCGCCGCCGCCACCCTCACCCCGGAGGGCGAGGCCGCCTTCGGTGGCTTCTACGACGCCGGGGAGCGCCTCGACCCGGTGCGGGTCGACGTCACGACCGGCGGGCTCGCCCCCGCGGCGCTGCTGCTCACCGCCCCGGCGGGCACCCCGATCGCCACCGCCGACGTCACCGGGACCTTCCACGCCACGTGGCCGGTGCCGACGGACTTCCCGATCGGTGCGTACGACGTCGTCCTGCGCACGGAGTCCGGTGAGTTCCTCGCCGACACCCCGCTCACCGTCCTCGCCCAGCTGCCCGCCGTCGACGACGGCCAGGACGGCGACGACGAGGACGCCGACGAGGAGACCGAGGAGCCCGAGGTCACCCGCGGGACCGTCACGGTGAAGCCCGACCCGGTGGAACGTGGCGCGACCGCCACGATCGTCGGGCGCGACCTCACGCCGGGCACCCGGGTAGGCGCGGTCATCGACGCGGCCGGCGAGCCCGGCACGCTCGCGTGGGGCGTCAAGGACTCCTTCCGCAGCTACATCACCGGCCCGATCGCCCAGGGCTCGGTCCGGGTGAGCGCGCCGGCGAGCCGACAGGCGGACGGTACCGTCGTCTTCGGCAGCGGGTCGGGCAGCGGTGACGCCGAGAACGCCTCGCTGGGCTTCTCCGGCAGCGTGTCCTTCACCGGACACCTCATCGGCGGCTCACCCGCACTGCGGGTGACCATCACCGACCCGTCGGTGGTCATCGAGGACGGCGTCGGCCACCTCGTCGCCAACGTCACCAGCCGCTCGCTGGACGGCAGCGCGGACGTGGACTACCCGCGGGTCCGGCTGGCCCGGCTCGACCTCTCCGGTGTCACGGTGCGCGACGGGAGACTCGTGGGGACCGACGTCCCCGCCACGCTCACCCCCGAGGGGGTGCCCGCCTTCGCCGACTTCTACGAGGCCGGCGACGCGCTCGATCCGGTGTCCTTCTCGGTGGCGGTCGACGACGAAGCGCTCGACCTCACCGCCCTGGACGTCGCGGAGGCGACGGTCGGGGAGGACGGGACCGTCGAGCTCACCTGGCAGGTGCCCGCCGACACCCCGCTGGGCACCCACCGGGTGGACCTGGTGACCGACGGTGAGTCCGTTGCCGACACGACGTTCGATGTCGTCGACGCGGACGTCATCGCCGCGGGGGGCAGCGGCACGACGGACGGCACCGGTGCCGGGCGGCTCGCGCAGACCGGTGCCCAGAGCGCGGCGTTGGCCGCACTGGCCGCGGTGGTCATCGCCGCCGGTGCCCTGGCGGTCACCCGGCGACAGCGCGCCTGACGGTGCGGTGCCCGTGCGCCCCCGGCGCGCGGGCACCGCACGCCAGAGGGTTGAACCGGCCCGGTGCGTGGTGCGGCCCGGACCGGTACGAGACGAGAAACGGGCCCGCCCCAGGGGGCGGGCCCGTGACGTCGTCCGTCAGCGGCAGTGCCGCTCGCCCAGTGCGGTGAAGACCGCCGTGTTGAGCTCGAAGGCGAGCGTCGCCTCCGCCACCGCCGTCTCCATCTCGAGCGGGGTGAGGTCGAGCGCGTCGAGACGCTCGCGGTAGAGGTCCTTGAAGACCTTCGGCTTGGGGATGGCGGTGAAGGTGTAGAACGCCACCCCGTCCTCGCCGAGCCCGTAGTGCCGCTGGACCAGGCGCTTGATCGCCTGTCCGCCGGACAGGTCGCCCAGGTAGCGTGTGTAGGCGTGGGCGGCGTAGCGCGGTAGGTCGGTGGAGACCTGCTCGATGCGCTCCGCATAGGCACGGGCGGCCGGTAGCACCTCGATCCGGTCGCGCCACTGCGGGCCGTAGAGGTGGTGGAGGTCGGCCTCGATCGACGGCGTGCGGGTGAGCTCGGCGAAGAGCAGCCCCTGGGCCCGCGGGTTGTCGGCCATTCGACGGGCGGCGCCCTCCAGGGCGACGTAGATGCCGTACTGCTGTGCCGCCAGGTCCGCGTACGCGGCACGGTCGAGGCGGCCCCGCATGAGGTCGGTGATGAAGGGAACGGTCTCGGCTCGCTCGTGGGCGTCGCGGGTGCGTTCCCGCAGCTGCGTCGAGAGCGAGGAGGGGGCCAGCGTGGGCGCGCTCATCGGGCTCCTCGGAGGGGTGGAGGGACTAAGGCGAGCCTTACCTTAGCGCATGTTTCGCAACGGTCGTGTTGCGATATTCATCAGATGAAGTCAGGCGGTGAGCGCGGCGACGACGTGGTCGACGCACGCGGTCAGGGCACGCACGTCCTCCGGGTCGATCGCGGGGAACATGCCCACCCGCAGCTGGTTGCGGCCGAGCTTGCGGTACGGCTCGACGTCGACCACTCCGTTCTCCCGCAGCACGGCCGCCACCCGGGCGGCGTCGACGCCCTCCGCCAGGTCGACGGTGCCGACGACGGGGGAGCGGTGCTCGGGCACCGCGACGAACGGGGTGGCCCACTCCCGCTCGGTGGCCCAGGCGTAGAGGATCTCGGCGGACACGGCACTGCGCGCGGCGGCCCAGGGCAGACCGCCCTGGTCGCGCATCCAGTCGATCTGCTCGGCCATGAGGACGAGCGTGGCGATGGCCGGGGTGTTGAGCGTCTGGTCCTTGCGGGAGTTCTCCACCGCCGCGGACAGCGAGAGGAACTCCGGTACCCACCGCCCGGAGGTGGCGATCTCCTCCACCCGGGCGAGCGCCGCGGGGGACATGACGGCGAACCAGAGCCCGCCGTCGGAGCCGAAGCTCTTCTGCGGCGCAAAGTAGTAGACGTCGGTCTGCGAGAGGTCGACCTCCACGCCGCCGGCGGCCGAGGTGGCGTCCACGCAGACCAGCGCGTCGCCGTCGGCCACGCGCTCCACCGGCGAGACGACACCGGTGGAGGTCTCGTTCTGCGGCCAGGCGTACAGGTCGACGCCCTCGACCGGGCCGAGCACGGCGAGCGACCCTGGCTCGGCGGTCTCGACGTGGGGGTCGGCGAGGAACGGCGCGCGCCGGGTGACGGTCGCGAACTTGTGGCCGAACTCCCCGAACGCGGCGTGGGCCGCCCGCTCCCGCACCAGACCGAAGGCGGCGGCGTCCCAGAACGCCGTCGACCCGCCGTTGCCGAGCACCACCTCGTAGCCGTCCGGCGCACCGAGGAGGTCGGCGACCCCCTCGCGCACCCGCCGTACCAGCGAGCGCACCGGGGCCTGCCGGTGGGAGGTGCCGAGCAGCGTCTCGGCCACCGCGGCGAGCGCGGCGGCATGAGACGGCCGGACCTTGCTCGGGCCGCACCCGAAGCGGCCGTCGGCGGGCAGGAGGTCGGTGGGGATCTGCACGGTCGACGTCATGGCCGAATCCTCCCACCGTGCGCGCGCCGAGCGTTGCGGTCGTCCGCAGCGCGGCCGACCGGGAGGAGCCAGTGGGGGTGGCTCGCGCGCGCGGGCCGGTCAGTGGCCGGCGCGCGCGTGCAGCTCGCGCTGCGCCTCCAGCACGTGGGCCGACCAGCCCGCCGTGCGGCCGCACACGATGAGCGCGTTGTACAGTCGCGGCTCGAAACCGAGGTGGTCGAGCAGGCAGGCGGCCCACAGCGCGAAGCCGTGCCGGGCGGGCACCTCGCCCTCGACGACCTCGCGGGCCGCGGCCTCGAGCGCGTCCGCCGCGGCGAGGAGCCGGACCTCGAGCCGGTGGCAGACGTCGCGCAGCATCGACACCCGGTGGGCGAGGTCCGCCGGCGCGACCCCGGAGACCGGGACGGGCTCGCGCAGGTCCTCCCGGACGGCGGTGGCCGGGGCGAGCCCGTCGTGCACCGAGACGACGAGCCGGCGGGCGCGGGCGACCGAGCCGGCGGCGAGCGGGCCGCTCACCCCGGAGATCGCGGCGGCCAGGCAGGCCCCCACGTCGGCGCCGGTCTCCGCCGCGATGCGGGCGATCCGGGTGGAGGGGATCTGTGGGCCGTGCTCGGCCACCACCGTCCAGAACGCGTCGAGGGCGCGCACGTGGTCGGGCTGGGCCTGCCCGCTCCACCGGATGAGGAAGCGGGCGGCGACCGAGTCGCCGCGCTCGACCTGGTGCTGTGGGACCGCCGGGAGGTCCGGGGCGCGGGCCGACTGGGCGACGAAGGACATGGTGAGCACCGAGGCGCGGGCGAGGTCCTCCCGGGCCCGCTCGGGGGAGATGTCGAGCAGCGGACGGAAGCCCCACACCGGGGCGAGCTGGGTGATCGCGCTCTGCACGTCCACCCGGGTGTCGCCGGTGCGCACGGGCAGGGGGAAGGGCTCGGCCGGGGGCAGGGCGGGGGACTCGGCACCGTCGACGAGCAGGCCCCACACCGACTCGATGTCGCGGTCGAGGAGGTCGGCCACCGGCCGGTCGCGGTAGCGCGGCTCGTGGCCGGCGCCGTAGGTGAAGATCGGCGTTGTGGTCTCCATCGCAGGGATGGTAGGCGATGGCTCAGACGGTCTCGCGCTCGTCAGGGAGCGGCAGTGCGGTGAGCATGCGGACGAGCAGGGCGCGCAGCTGCGCCGTCTCCTCCGGGTCGAGCGCGTCGCCGATGAGCGACTCGACAGCCTGGGCCTGGTCCAGCGCCGCGAGTGCGCCGCGTCCCTCGGCGGTGAGCGAGACGACGTGGCGCCGCCGGTCCTGCGGGTGGCGCTCCCGGGCGATGTAGCCGCCGGCCTGCAGCCCGCGGATGACCCGGCCGATGGTCTGCTCGGTCACGTGCATCTTGGCGGCGATCTCCCGCTGGGAGAGCGGTCCGGTGGCGAGCACGACGAGCACGGGCACCGAGGCGTGGGTGAGGCCCCATCGCTGGAGGTAGGCGTCCCACGCCCGTTCCACCCGCCGCGCCGCCGCCGAGAGCAGGCGGCCGGTGGGCCACGTCTCGGGCGGGGGGAAGGCCGCCGCGTCCCGTTGCTCCACTGGTGCCCTCCTGTTGCGGGTCTGCCGGGCGTCCCCCATATTACTAAGCGTGCTTAGTGTTGACGGTGGGCGGCGTACCCGCCCGGCCCACAAGGATGCCTCACGCCGCGGCTCGGTGCTGCGCGCCCTCCTCCTCGCCCTCGTCCTCGCCGGGTGGCTCGCCGCCGGTGCCTTCGGGGGGATGGCCCAGGGGACGCTCTCGCAGGTCCAGGAGAACGACCAGGCGGCGTTCCTCCCCGCGAGCGCGGAGTCCACGCGGGCGAGTGAGCTCGCCGCCGAGTTCACCGAGGGGGAGCCGCTGCCGGCCCTCGTCGTCCTCGAGCCCACCGGCGGCGGGGAGCTCACCCCGGCGCACGTCGCGGCGGCCGAGGCCTTCGCGGCCGCGGCCGTGGAGCGCGAGCTGCCGGACGGCCAGGTCGTCGGCGACGTCCTCGACGGCCCGGTCCCGGTCGTCCCCGCCGAGGACGGGCAGGCGCTGCTGCTGCCCGTGGCGATCACGGGGGAGCTGGCCAACGAGCTCGTGGGGGAGGACCGCGTGGTCTCCGTCGTCGTCGACGAGCTGCGCACGCTCGCCGACGAGGAGCTCATCGGGGCGGACCTCACGGCCTGGGTGACCGGTCCGGCGGGCTACGTCGCCGACCTCGTCGGCGCCTTCGGCGGCATCGACGGCGTGCTCCTCGCCGTGGCGCTGGTCGTCGTCCTCGTCATCCTCGTCGTCGTCTACCGCTCGCCGATCCTGCCCTTCACCGTCCTCGTCACCGCCGTCTTCGCGCTGTGCGCCGCCGCCCTCGTGGTCAAGCCGCTCGCCGCGAACGGCACCCTGCTCCTCAACGGGCAGAGCCAGGGCATCCTGTCGATCCTCGTGGTTGGCGCCACCACCGACTACTGCCTCCTCGTCGTGGCGCGCTACCGCGAGCAGCTCGTCCTGCGCGAGACGCCCGCGGAGGCGATGCGGGTGGCCTGGCGCGCCTCCCTCGAGCCGATCCTCGCCAGCGCCGGCACCGTCATCGTCGGCCTGCTCTGCCTCCTCCTGTCCGACCTCGGCTCCAACGCCAGCCTCGGGCCGGTCGGTGCCATCGGCATCGCCGCCTCCGTCCTCGCCGCCCTGACCTTCCTCCCGGCCGTCCTCCTCATCGCCGGCCGACGCTCCCGCGCGCTGTTCTGGCCTCGCCGGCCCGCCTACGCACCCGAGACGGCCGACACGAACCAGGTCGGCGGCCTGTGGGGGCGGATCGCGGGCTTCGTCACCCGCCGGCCGCGCCCGGTCTGGCTGGCCACGGCGGTGGTCCTCCTCGGCCTCGCCGCGTTCCTGCCCACGCTCCAGGCCGAGGGCACCGGCGAGGCGGAGGTGTTCCTCGACGAGGTCGAGGCGGTCGCCGGCGAGGAGGTGCTCGCCGCCCACTTCGACGCCGGACAGGTGCAGCCCGTCGTCATCATCACCGGCGAGGACCACGCCGACGACGTGCTCGAGGCCGTCCTCGCCGTGGACGGCGTCGACAGCGCCCGGCCCGTCACCGACGAGTCCGAGCAGCCCGTCGTCATCGACGGACGCGTCCAGCTCGAGGCCTCGACCACCGCCCCGGCGGAGAGCCAGGAGGCCACCGTCACCGCCGGTGACATCCGCGCCGCCGCACACGAGGTGGACCCCGACTCCCTCGTCGGCGGCGCCGCTGCCGAACGGCTCGACACCCAGGAGACCGCCGCCCAGGACCTGCGGACCATCATCCCGCTCGTCCTCGCCGCGATCTTCGTCATGCTCGTCATCCTGCTGCGGGCGATCGTCGCGCCGCTGGTCATCCTCGCGGTCAACGTGCTGTCCTTCGCCGCGACGATGGGCCTGTCGGCGATCGTGTTCAACCACGTCCTCGACTTCCCCGGCGCGGACGCCTCGGTGCCCCTCTACGGTTTCGTCTTCCTCGTCGCGCTGAGCATCGACTACTCGATCTTCCTCATGACCCGGGTCCGGGAGGAGTCCCTGGCCCACGGCACCCGGGAGGGGATCCGCCGCGGCCTGGCGGTCACCGGCGGCGTCATCACCTCCGCCGGGCTCGTCCTCGCCGCGACGTTCAGCGCGCTCGTCGTCATCCCGCTGCTCTTCCTCGTCCAGCTGGCCTTCATCGTCGCCGTCGGGGTGCTCATCGACACCTTCGTCGTGCGCACCCTGCTCCTGCCTGGGATCGTTCATGACATCGGCCGCCCCGTGTGGTGGCCCTGGCGCGACCGAGTGCCGCAGGACTGACCGTGCCGAGGGGGACCGACATGACCGCGACGACCACGGCCGGCCGCCGCCCGGTGGCGAGGCAGGTCGTCCTCACGCTCGGCTACGTCGCGTGCGTCCTCGGCTCGATGGTCGGGGTCGGGGTGTTCGGTGGGACGCCGATCGCCGAGGCCGCCGGCGGGGCGCTCGCCGCCGACGCGACCCACCTCGCGCCCGGCTCCGGTGCGTTCTCCGTGTGGAGCGTCATCTATGTCGGCCTCGGCGGGTACACGCTGTGGCAGTGGTGGGACCGGGAGGACCACCGCCGGGTCGCCTGGCCCGCGCTCGCCTCCCTGCTCCTCAACGCCGCCTGGATCCTCGTCGTGCAGGCCGGCCGGCTGTGGCTGAGCGTCGTGGTCATCGCCGCGCTCCTCGGCGTCCTCGCCCTCCTCTTCCGCCGGCTGCTCGCGGGCCGGCCGCGCAGCGCCGTGGAGGCGGTGGTCGCCGACGGCACCTTCGGCCTGTACCTCGGCTGGGTGAGCGTGGCGACCTGCGCCAACGTGGCCGCCGCGCTCGCCGCCGCCGGCTTCACCGGGGGCGGGCGACCGGAGGCGTGGGCGGTGGGCGTCCTGGTCGCGGTGGCCGTGGTCGGGGTGGGGCTCGCCGTGGTGGGCCGCGGGCGGCTCGCCCCTGCGGCTACCCTCGTGTGGGGGGTGGCGTGGATCGCGGTGGCCCGTGCGACGGGCCAGCCGCAGTCCACGCTCACCGCGGTGGCGGCGGCCACCGCGGCCGCGGTCGTCGTCGCCGCCACGGTGACGTGTCGACGACGCGCTGCGGCCACCGACCGGTCCCCGGCACCCCGCACCCACCGCCCCACGACCCAGGAGGTTCGATGACCGTCGACCTGCGCGACGAGGTGATCCTGCTCGCGGACGACGGCAGGCCCGTCGGCACTGCCCCGCGAGCGACCGTGCACACCGATGACACCCCGCTCCACCTCGCCTTCTCCTGCTGGGTGACCGGCCCCGACGGCCGGCTCCTCGTCACCCGGCGGGCCCTGTCCAAGCGGACCTGGCCGGGGGTGTGGACCAACTCCTTCTGCGGCCACCCGCGCCCCGGCGAGGACCTCCCGGCGGCCATCGCCCGGCACGCCGAGCACGAGCTGGGGATCCAGGTCTCCGACGTCCGCCGGGTGCTGCCCGACTTCCGCTACCGCGCCGTGGACGCCTCCGGTGTCGTCGAGCACGAGATCTGCCCGGTCCACCTCGCCACCACCGACCAGGAGCCCGTGCCCAACCCGGAGGAGGTGGCCGAGTACCGCTGGGCCGACCTCCAGGACGTCCTGCGTGCGGTCGAGCTGGTGCCGTGGGCGCTGAGCCCGTGGATGGTCGCCCAGGCCGCGCAGCTCGTCGCCGGTGGCCACGTCCAGGGGCCTCCGACGTGAGTGCGCCCGCCCGCGAGGTGCCGGACGCGGTCTCCGGTACCGAGGACGCCCTCGCGGGCTTCTTCGCGGGCGCCCGCCCACGGCTGACCACCCCGGACCACCGGCGGCTGTGGGCGGCGCTCGGCGACGCGGCCGCCGACGGCAAACGGTTCCGCCCCGCCCTCTTCCACAGCGTCTACCTCGCCCTGGGCGGGCGGGACCTGCCGGTCGCCGCACAGGTCGCCGCGGCGATCGAGCTGCTCCACACCGCCCTCGTCGTGCACGACGACGTCATCGACGGGGACACCGTGCGCCGCGGCCGGCCCAACGTGGCGGGCACCTTCGCCGGGCGGGCCCGGGCGGCGGGACACCGGCAGGACCGCGCCCGCCACTACGGCAGCACGGCGGCGATCCTCGCCGGCGACCTGGCGCTCGCCGGCGCGGTCCGCACGCTGGCGCTGTGCGGGGCGCCCCCGGCGACCGTGGCCCGCCTGCTCGACCACCTCGACCGGGCCCTCCACATCACCGCCGCCGGGGAGCTCACCGACGTCCGGCTGAGCATGGGCGAGGCGGCCGACGTCGCCGAGACGCTGACGATGGAGCAGCACAAGACCGCCGTCTACTCCTTCGAGCTGCCGCTGCGCCTGGCGGCCGTGCTCGCCGACGCCGCCCCCGAGCACGAGCGGGCGCTGGCCCGCTTCGCCGGCCACGTGGGCCTGGCCTACCAGCTGCAGGACGACCTCGACGGCATGTTCGGCGACGAGGCGGTGACCGGCAAGAGCACCCTGTCCGACCTGCGCGAGGGCAAGCACACCCCGCTCATCGCCCACGCCCGCACGACCGACCTGTGGCCGCAGATCCGCCCGTACCTCGCGGCCGACGTCGACGAGGCCGCCGCCGCCCGGGTCCGCGGTCTCCTCGAGCAGTGCGGGGCACGCCGGGCGGTCGAGGACCACGTCCGCGAGCTCGCCGAGCTGGCCCGGCAGAGCGTGGCGCACCTGCCGGTCTCCGGCGTCCTGGAGCGATGGGTCGCCACTGTGGTCCGGACGGAGGCCCGACGATGAGCCTCATCGCCCGTCGTGCGGCGGCGCCCCACCGGTCCCGCAGGACGTCGCTGCCTGCCGCCGGCCCGAGCCCGGACACGGTCCCGGCAACGAGCCCCACCGCCCGCCGCACGGTGGCGCCCTCGCGGTACGACGCCGTCGCCAGCGCGAGCGCCGCCGTCGTCATCCGCGCCTACTCCACGTCCTTCGGCTGGGCCTGCCGGCTGCTCGCCGAGCCCGAGCGGGAGCACGTCCGCAACGTCTACGCACTCGTCCGGGTGGCCGACGAGATCGTCGACGAACCGGACCCCACGTGGCCGGCCGACGACCGCGGCCGCCTCCTGACCGCCCTGGAGGAGGACGTCTACAGCGCCCTGCACACCGGACGCAGCGCCAACCTCGTGGTCCACGCCTTCGCCCGCACCGCACGACGGTACGGGATCGGCCGCGACCTCATCGCCCCCTTCCTCGCCTCGATGCGCGCGGACCTGTCCGTCTCCCGGCACGACGCCGCGAGCCTGGCGCAGTACGTCCACGGCTCGGCCGAGGTGGTGGGCCTCATGTGCCTGCGGATCTTCGTCGCCGGTGACGACGCCGCCTACACCCGGCTCGCCCCCGGCGCCGTCCGCCTCGGCGCCGCGTTCCAGAAGGTCAACTTCCTGCGCGACCTCGCCGAGGACCACGACGCCCTGGGGCGGACCTACTTCCCCGGGCTCGACCCCGCCACCTTCGGCGACGCGCACCGGGACACCCTCCTCGCCGCGATCGACGCCGACCTCGCCGCCGCGGAGCGGGCGCTGGTCCAGCTCCCGCCCGGCAGCCGGCGCGCCGTCCGGGTGGCGCACGACCTCTTCCGCGAGCTGTCCCGGCGCCTCGCCGCCACCCCCGCGGCGGAGATCCGTCGCCGCCGGGTACGCGTGCCCGACCACGTCAAGGCCCGCATCGTCGCACGGGCCGTGCTCACCGGAGGACGCTAGGTGACGACGCAGCTCACCTCCGCCCGGGACACCACCGAGCGCACCCGCCCGGTGGCGGTGGTCGTCGGAGGTGGGATCGCCGGGCTGGCGAGCGCGGCCCTGCTCGCCCGCGACGGCTACCGCGTGGAGCTCCTCGAGCGGGGGCCGCAGCTCGGCGGACGGGCCGGCAGCTGGAGCGCCGCGGGGTTCCGCTTCGACACCGGCCCCTCCTGGTACCTCATGCCCGAGGTCTTCGACCGGTTCTTCCGGCTGCTCGGCACCACCGCGGAGGATGCGCTGGACCTCGTCCCCCTCGACCCCGGCTACCGGGTGTTCTTCGAGGGCCGGCCCGACCCGCTCGACATCGCCGCCGACGAGGAGGCCAACGTCGCCGCCTTCGAGCGCATCGAACCCGGCGCCGGCGACCGGCTGCGGACCTACCTCGCCTCCGCGCGCCGCACCTACGACATCGCCCTGCGCCGGTTCCTCTACACGAGCTTCACCTCGTGGCGCGACCTCGCCGCCGGTGACGTCCTGCGCCAGACCCACCGGCTCGCCCCGCTCCTCCTGCGCTCCCTCGACCGGCACGTCGCCGCCCGCTTCCGCGACCTCCGGCTGCGGCAGGTGCTCGGCTACCCAGCCGTCTTCCTCGGCTCCTCCCCGGCCCGTACCCCGAGCATGTACCACCTCATGAGCGCCCTCGACCTCACCGGCGGGGTGCGCTACCCGCAGGGCGGCTTCACCCGGCTGGTCGAGGCAGTCGCCGCGCTGGCGCGGGAGGCCGGGGCCACGCTGCGCACGGGGCACGAGGTCACCGCGGTCACCACCGCACCGGGCCGGCGCCGCGCGCGGGTGACCGGCGTGCGGGTGCGCCGCCCGGACGGCGCCGAGGAGCACGTCGCGGCCGACGTCGTCGTCGGGGCCACCGACCTCCACCATGTCGAGACCGCCCTGCTGCCCGTCCCGCTGCGCGACCACTCCCCGCGGTGGTGGCGACGCCGCGACCCCGGACCGGGCGGGGTGCTCGTCCTCCTCGGTGTGCGCGGCCGGGTCCCCGAGCTCGCCCACCACTCGCTCTTCTTCACCCGCGACTGGCGGACCAACTTCCGCGACATCCACGCCGGTCGGGTGCCCCGCCCCGCCTCGGCGTACGTGTGCACCCCCTCCCGCACCGACCCGACCGTCGCCCCCGGCGGCGAGGAGAACCTCTTCGTCCTCGTCCCGGTGCCGGCGGACCCCGCCCTCGGGCACGGCGGCGTCGACGGCGCGGGGGACCCCGCCGTCGAGGCGGTCGCCGACGCCGCGATCGACCAGGTCGCCGCCTGGGCCGGCATCCCCGACCTGCGCGCGCGGGTCCGCGTCCGGCGCACCATCGGCCCGGCCGACTTCGCCGGCGACCTCAACGCCTGGCGCGGCAGCCTGCTCGGCCCCGCGCACACGCTGCGGCAGAGCGCCTTCCTCCGCGCCCCCAACGCCTCGCGCCGGGTGGCCGGCCTCTACTACGCCGGGTCCGGCACCATCCCCGGCGTCGGGCTGCCGATGTGCCTCATCAGCGCCGAGATCCTCCGCGACCGGGTGCGCGCCGAGGTGGGGCTGGAGGCGGGACGATGACCGCGCCGGCCTACCTCGGCTGCCTCCTCGGCGCGCTGCTGTGCATGGGGCTCCTCGACCGCCGCTTCCGGCTCGTCCTGTGGGCCGACGCCCGGCGCGGCGGTCTCGTGCTCGCCGTCGGGGTGGTCTTCTTCCTCGCCTGGGACGTCGCCGCGATCGCCGCCGGCTTCTACCACCGCGGCGAGAGCGCGGCGATGACCGGCGTCATGCTCGCCCCGGAGCTGCCGCTGGAGGAGCTCGTCTTCGTCACCTTCCTCTGCTACCTCACCCTCGTCCTCCACGGCCTGGCCCGGCTGGCGCTGGCCGCGCTGCGCTCCCGGGAGGCCGTGCGATGAGCTACCTCGGACTCGCCGCGGCCTTCCTCCTGCCCGCCGTCGTCCTCACCGTCGTCGCGGCCCGGGTGCGCCGGCCGGGACGGCGGTGGTGGGCGGCCACCGCGCTCACCCTCGGCGTCCTGCTCCTCCTTACCGTCGTCTTCGACAGCCTGATGATCGTCGCCGACCTCTTCCGCTACGACGACGACCAGCTCACCGGCGTGCGGCTGCTCCTCGCGCCCGTCGAGGACCTCGCCTGGCCCACCGCCGCCGTGCTCCTCCTGCCCGCGCTGTGGGAGCTGCTCGGCCCCCGGCGCCGCGGCGCGGCCGAGCCGGAGCGGGGTGGGGCCACGTGACGACAACGACGACGACGGCGGCCGTGCGCCGGCTCCTCGGCTCCTCCCGGCCGGTGAGCTGGGTCAACACCGCCTACCCGTTCGGGGCGGCCTACCTCCTCGCCGGGGGCGGGGTGGACCTCGGGTTCGTCGTCGGCTGCCTGTACTTCCTCATTCCCTACAACCTCCTCATGTACGGGCTCAACGACGTCTTCGACTACGAGTCCGACCTGCGCAACCCGCGCAAGGGCGGCATCGAGGGGGTCGTGCTCGACCGCCGCTGGCACCGCACGACGGTGTGGGCGGCGCTGCTGGGCAACCTCCCCTTCGTCCTCGTCCTGCTCCTCCTCGGCGGCGGCGCGGCCGCTGCCGTGCTCGCCGTCAGCCTCGCCGCCGTCGTCGCCTACTCCGTCCCCGTGCTGCGCTTCAAGGAGCGCCCGCTGCTCGACTCGATGACGTCGAGCACCCACTTCGTCAGCCCCGCCGTCTACGGGCTCGTGCTCGCGGGCGGGCAGGCCACCCCCGTCGCGCTCGCCGCCCTCGCCGCGTTCTTCCTCTGGGGGATGGCCTCCCAGGCGTTCGGCGCCGTGCAGGACGTCGCGGCGGACCGCGCGGCAGGGATCGGGTCGGTCGCCACCTGGCTCGGCGCCGCCCGCACGGTGCGGCTCGCCATGGTGCTGTACCTCGCCGCCGGGGTCGTCGTGCTCGGCACCGGGTGGCCGGGGGCGCTGGCCGCGGTGCTCGTCGTCCCGTACGTGGTGAGCGTCGCGCCGTACCGCTCGCTGCCCGACACCGCGTGCGAGACCGCGAACGCCGGCTGGCGCCGCTTCCTGTGGCTCAACTTCGTCACCGGCTTCCTCCTCACCCAGCTGCTCATCGCCGTCGCATGGACCCGCTGACCCCGCACCGGCGCCCGCCGGTCGCCGCCCTGCTCGCCGGGCCGCCCACCGCGCGCACGGCGGCGCAGGCCGTGGCGCTCCTCGCCGTGCTCGCCGTGCCGCTCGCCCTCACGGTGGACGCGGTGGCCGGGGCCGTCGCGGCGCTCGTCCTGGGGGCCGTCACCCTGGCCCGGGTGCTCGCCCTGCCCGGCACGCTGCAGGCGCTGCTCGGCGCGGCCCTCCTGCTCGCCGCCGCCGCGAGCGTCACCGGGACGTACGAGACGGTCCCCTGGGTGGACGTGCCCGCGCACATCGTCGTCACCGGCCTCCTCGCCGCCGCCGTCGGCGTCGTGCTGCTGCGCGCCGGGCTCCTCGCCGACCCGCGCCACCGGCGGGGCCGGACCGGGGTCGCGGTGACCACCGCCGGCGCCGGTGCCGTCCTCGCCGTCGTGTGGGAGGTCGCCGAGTGGGCCGGCCGCACCTTCGTCGACGAGTCGATCTACGTGGCCTACGGCGACACCGTCGGTGACCTCGCCGCCGGCACCGCGGGCTCCGCCGTCGCCGGCGCGCTGGTGGCGAGGTGGGCACGGTGAGCGTCAGCGTGGTCGTCCCCGCCCGCAACGACGCCCCCGCCCTCGAGCGCTGCCTGCGGGCGCTGGCCCGGCAGACCCGGCGGCCGCTGGAGGTCGTCGTCGTCGACAACGGCTCGACGGACGGCACCGCGGAGGTCGCCCGCAGGCACGGCGCACGCGTCGTCACCGAGCCGCGGGTGGGGATCCCGATGGCCGCCGCGACCGGGTACGACGCCGCGGCCGGGGAGATCATCGCCCGCCTCGACGCCGACTCCCTCCCGTCCGTCGACTGGGTCGCGCGGGTCGCCGCCGCGCTCGCCGACCCGCGCCGGCACGCCGTCACCGGGGTGGGCCGGTTCCACGAGCTGCCCCGCACCGGGGGTGTCGTCGCCGCGGTCTACCTCGGCGCGTACTACGGGCTGTGCCACGCCGCCCTGGGCCACCACCCGCTGTGGGGGTCGTGCATGGCGCTGCGGCGCAGCACCTGGCAGGAGGTCCGCGCCCAGGTCCACGACGACGACGCCGAGCTCCACGACGACCTCGACCTCGCCTTCGCGCTCGGCCCCCACCGCAGCGTGCGGCTCGACCGGACGCTCGTCGTCGGGGTGTCGGCACGCAGCCTCGTCGGGGCCGCGCAGCTGCGCCGTCGGTTCCGGCGCGCCTTCCGCACGCTCGCGGTGAACTGGGCGGTGGCCCCGCCCTGGGACCGCTGGGCGGTGCGGCTCGGGCTGCGGGAGGCGTGGTGAGGCTCTGGTCCCTGCACCCGGGCTACCTCGACCGCCAGGGCCTCGTCGCCTGCTGGCGGGAGAGCCTGCTCGCCCAGGCGGTGCTCGCCGGGCGGACCCGGGGCTACCGGCGGCACAGCCAGCTCATCCGCCTCCGCGCCACGGCCGACCCGGTGGCTGCCGTCGGGGCCTACCTCGTGGTCCTCGTCGGCGAGGCGGACAGCCGGGGCTACCGCTTCGACGTCACCCGCATCGACCGGCCGGTCCCCGTCGCGCCGGAGCCGGGGGAGGTCGGGGTGCCCCCGCTGCCGGTGACCGAGGGGCAGGTCGCCCACGAGTGGGGGCACCTGCTGGCCAAGCTCGCCGTCCGCAGCCCGGACAGGTATGCCGCCCTGGTGGACACCGCCGTCGTCGACGTCCACCCGTTGTTCCGCCGTGTGCCGGGCCCGGTGGAGGCGTGGGAACGGACATGACCGGCCACGTCCGGTCCCCGGGGCGCCTATCCTCGGGGGGAGGAGCGGCGAGGAGATGGGCAGCTGAGCATGAGTGACCTGATCGACACCACCGAGATGTACCTCAAGACGGTCTTCGAGCTGGAGGAGGAGGGCGTCGTGCCCATGCGGGCACGGATCGCCGAGCGCCTCGGCCACTCCGGACCGACGGTGTCGCAGACGGTGGCCCGGATGGAGCGGGACGGGCTGCTCCACCTCGAGGAAGGCCGACGTATCCAGCTGTCCGAGACCGGGCGGGAGAAAGCCACTCAGGTCATGCGCAAGCACCGGCTCGCCGAGCGGCTGCTCACCGACGTCATCGGCCTGGACTGGGAGTACGTCCACGAGGAGGCGTGCCGCTGGGAGCACGTCATGAGCGAGCAGGTGGAGCACCGCCTCGTGGCGCTCCTCGACCACCCGCACCACGACCCCTACGGGAACCCCATCCCCGGGCTGGCCGAGCTGGGTGAGCACTACACCGCCCCGGCCGAGCCGCCGATGCGGCCGCTGTCCACCGCGGTCGACGACGGCCAGGACGTCGACGTCGTGCTCAGGCGCATCGGGGAGCCGCTCCAGGTGCACGTCGAGCTGCTCGCCCGCTTCGCCGAGGCCGGTGTGCGGCCCGGCGCCCGGCTGCGCCTCCAGCGCGGCGACGGGATCGTCTCCCTGCGCGCCGACGGCTCCGAGCTCGTCCTCGACGTCCCCGAGGACGTCGCCCGGCACCTCTTCGTCGACGCCTGAGCAGTCGCGGCGCGACACACCCGCCGAAGCCGTCGGGGACGACAGAGCCGCCCGAGCAGTCGCGGGGCGACACGCCCGCCCAAGCCGCCGGGGGCGACCGAGCCGCCTGAGGCAGAGGGGGAGTGACGCCTCCCCCGACACGCCGCCGCCGTTGTGTGACCCATCCGACGTGCACACCCGGCCGGCATGGCCCACTATGCGCGAAGCCGGGCGAACCCTGAGACAACCAGGGCAGACATGAGGGAGAACCGCCCCTACCTTGGTCGACCCATGGGATGGGTGAGGCGGGTCCGTTGCCACACAGATGTGACCTGCGCCACGTTCTGCACCGCGTCGTAACCAGAATGTGACATTCGGGCGAGGCCTCGGGTACTGTCCCACTCGTTCGTCACACCCTCCGGTGACGAGCCCCCAGGCGGAGCCCAACCCTGCCGCTGCCCGGGGTCCAACCGAGAAACGTTCCGTCGGCAGGGGCGGGGGAACCAGGTAGTGGAGGTCGGCCCAGGTCGGCCCCTAGGGGTGAAGCCCGTCCGCGAGGACGGGCCGGGTGCACTCCCACCCGAACCCGACAGCTCACCTCGTCGGCAACAGGAGAGGCAGTACGTGACTGTGACCACGACAGGCCCGCGCCACCGCGCGGCATGCCGCCCCATCACGCCGCTCACAGTTCTCGGTCAGGCCGTCACCGGCCCCGCGGCCCGTCGCGGGATGCTGGTCGCCGCGTCCTCCGGGCTCGCGCTGACGATGGCCACCAGCACCGCCGTCGCCGCGCCGGAGGGCTCCTCCCTCCCGCAGGTCGACGTCTCCGCGCTCTCCAGCCAGGCGCGGACGGCACTGACGGTCAACCCGACCGTCTCGGTGCCCGCGGATGCCGAGTTCGACGTCGCCGACGTCGCTGTGGAGGCAACGCCCCCGAAAACCACCCTCGCCGAGGACACCGCGCCCGTCGCGGAGCGGGTCGCCGAGGAGGAAGCCGCCCGCCGGGCCGCTGCCGAGGCCGAGGCCGCGGCGCTCGCCGCCCAGCGCGCCACCCAGACCGCCTCCCGCAGCGCGGTCGCCGGCCAGTCCGCGTCCGCGGCGACCACGGACTCCGCAGAGGCCGTCGAGGCGCCCGCGCAGTCCGTGTCCGGCAACGCCATCGTCGACATCGCATTCCGCTACGTCGGCACCCCGTACGTCTACGGCGGCGCCTCGCCCGCCGGCTTCGACTGCTCCGGCTTCACCTGGTACGTCTACCAGCAGGCCGGGATCAGCATCCCGCGCAGCTCCAGCGCCCAGCGCAACGCCGGCACCGTCGTCTCCGCCTCGGAGGCGCGCCCCGGCGACCTCGTCTGGTGGCCCGGCCACGTGGGCATCTACCTGGGCGACGGGCAGCACATCGCGGCCCGCAACCCCTCCAAGCCGCTGCAGGCCGGCCCGATCTCCGACGTCGGGCGTGGCACCCCGACCTTCATCCGGATCGGCTGACCCCGGACCTCGACCCTCCTACGGGCCCGCACCGTCTCGGTGCGGGCCCGTAGGACTTTGGAACCGCCGCGGCGACGGGTGCGACGGAGCACAATGGACACGAACGAGTGGTCGAGCCTGGAGGGTGAGATGCCCCGCGAGAACGTCGTCATCGTCGGTGTGGACGGCTCCGAGACGAGCAACGCGGCGCTCGACTGGGCCGCCGCGGAGGCCCGGCGGCTCGGCTGGCGCCTGCACATCGTCTGCGCGTACGCGGTGCCCGCCTTCACGGTGGCCTCGCTGGACGGCGGCTTCGCCGCGGTCGACGACTCCGCCATCCAGGCCGGCGCCCAGATCGTCATCGACGAGGCGGTCGCCCGGGTGGGCGACGACCTGGAGGTGACGTCCGCGATCGAGCTGGGGGACGCCGCCGGCGTGCTCGTCGAGCTCTCCCGCCAGGCAGGTCTCGCCGTCGTCGGCACCCGCGGGGGCGGCGGGTTCGCCGACCGGCTGCTGGGCACCGTCTCCTCCTCGCTGCCCGCGCACGCCCACTGCCCCACGGTGGTCGTGCCCCGCGCCGACGACGGCCAGGCGCCCTTCACCCCGGTGCGGCGGATCGTCGTCGGCGTCGACGGCTCGGAGTCGGCGACGATCGCCCTGCGCCGTGCCGTGGACGAGGCGGTCCTGTGGGACGCCCACCTCACCGCGGTCGCCGCCGTCCCGATCGGCGGCAGCGCCGGCTCGCTGGCCTGGCTGCCCGCAGCCGTGGACCGCGACGACGTGCTCGCCGACGTCAAGGTCGGCCTCAGCGTCGCCGTCGAGCAGGCCGTCGCCGGCCGGGACGTGCGGATCAGCCAGCACGCCCTGGACGGCAACGCGGCGGCCCTGCTCGCCGAGTTCTCCACCGCCGTCGACCTCGTCGTCGTCGGGTCCCGCGGGCGCGGCGGCTTCGCCGGGCTGCTGCTCGGCTCGACGAGCCAGGCGGTGCTCCACCACGCGGTGTGCCCCGTCATGGTCGTGCCCGCCCGCTCCGCCCACGAGGACGTCGGCAACCCCACCGACGTCCCCTGGCGCCGTCGCTGAGCCCTACCGGCCCCGGCGGCCGCCGCGGGTGGCTACCCTGCACTCACACCCGTGAGACGAAAGGGGCTGACATGCGGCGACCCCGCGAGGCCACACCGCGGCACTTCCTCATGTGCCGACCGACCTACTTCACCGTCGAGTACGAGATCAACCCGTGGATGCACACCGCCGTGCCCACGGACACCGCACGCGCCGTCGCCCAGTGGGAGGAGCTGTACGACACCTACGTGCGGCTCGGCCACCGGATCGACCTCATCGAGCCCGTCGAGGGCCTGCCGGACATGGTGTACGCCGCCAACGGCGGGCTCGTCAGCGACGGCGTGGTCTACACGGCGAAGTTCACCTACCCCCAGCGCATGCCCGAGGGCCCGCTCTACGCAAAGTGGTTCGCCGACCAGGGCTTCCGGGTCCACACCGCCACCGAGACCAACGAGGGCGAGGGCGACATCCTCACGGTGGGGAACCTCGTCCTCGCCGGCACCGGCTTCCGTACCTCCACCGCGGCCCACACCGAGCTCCAGGAGGTCATCGGCAAGCCGGTGATCACGCTCCAGCTCGTCGACCCCCGCTTCTACCACCTCGACACCGCCCTCATGGTGCTGTCCGACACCGAGATCGCCTACTACCCGCCGGCCTTCAGCGAGGGCAGCCGCCGGGTGCTGGAGCGGCTCTTCCCCGACGCCGTCATCGCCACGGAGCAGGACGCCGTCGTCCTCGGCCTCAACGGCGTCAGCGACGGCCTCCACGTCATCCACAACCCGCGGGCCACCGACCTCGCCGCCGCCCTGGCCGAGCGCGGGTTCGAGCCCGTCGGCGTGGACACCTCCGAGCTGCTCAAGGGCGGCGGCGGCGCGAAGTGCTGCACGCTGGAGATCCGGCCCGCCCCGCAGGGGCAGGACACCCCGCGGACGGCGGAGCTCGCCGCCGGCGTCGGGTAGCCGCGGCGGCGGTCAGCCGCCCCAGCCGGCCTGCCGGGCCCGGTCGACCCACCCGAGGTCGACCGGCCCCGCGGGAGCGCCGGCGACGAGGTCGACCACCCGCTGGGCGTGCTCCACGCTCGGGGTGATCGCATCGATGACCCCGCTCCACAGGTCCGCCAGCACGGACCGGGCCTCCTCGTAGGCCGACATGAGGAAGCTGCGGGCGGCCTCGATCGTCGCCAGCGTCTCCGCCACGCCGTCGGCGTGCGCACGCAGCGCGTGGGCGACCTCGTCGACGAGGTCGGCGGTGCGTGCCGTCTCCTCGGCCCGTTCGGTCAGCGACCCCTGGTACTCGGAGGCCGCGACCGACCGCCACCCGATCTCCTCCCGCAGCGCGAGGAGGTCGGAGCCGAGCTCGCGGACCTGGGCGGCGACGTCGTCCATCCGTCCGGCGAGCGCGCGCAGCTCCTCGGGGGTCTCAGCCGGTCCCATCGGTCACCTCCAGGTCGGTCACGGCCGCCAGTCCGGGTCCGCGGCCGGTGGGCCGAACAGGTCGAAGAGACCGGCGGAGTCGGCGCCGCGACCGGGGAAGCCGAGGTCGCGCGGGTCGAGGGTGGTGCCGTCCGGCCCGACGACGGTGACCCGGACCTCGGTCGGGACGAAGGCGGTCGTGTGCCAGCCCAGCCGGACGACCTGCTCCAGCACCTCGCGCTGGGTGGCGGCGTCGGGGCTGTCGGTGGCAGCGTCGAGGAGCACCTGGCGGCCCCACGTCGCACCGCCGCGGAGCCGGACCTCGGCCCCGGTCACCGCACCGAGCGCGGTGACCTCGGCGGTGATGCGCCGGCTCTCGGCGTCCAGGTCGGGCGCGGGGGCGGCAGTGCCCGAGGGACCGCCCCCGCACGCCCCGAGCAGCACGGCGAGCCCGGCGAGGCCGACGACGAGCGGCCGCCTCACGGGTGCTCCTGGGCGATGTCGTACTGGAAGACCCGGGCACCGCCCCCGCGGACGCCGGCGAACTGCGGCTCCAGGTGCTCCACGGCGAGGGCGAGGGCCGGGTCGTCGGCAGCCTGCGCGTCGAGGAGGGCGGCGGTCTGCGCGTAGAGCCGGACGCTGTGTGCCGAGAACGGGTCCCCGGCGACGACGTCGCGGTGGCCGTCGACGTCGCGCACGACCGTCGTCCAGCCGGGGCCTGCGGGGTTGGGGTTCCCGTCCAGGTGGTGCACCGGGTCCTGGGCGTGCTCGATGCTCAGCACCGTGACGTGGTCCGGGACCGCCATGTTCGCGACCGGCGAGCCGCCGGTGACGACGGCGGTGATGTTGAGGCCGTTGCCGGGGTCGGCGGCGAGCGAGGCGGCGACGATGCCGCCCTGGCTGTGGCCCGCGACGGTGACCGGTCCGCTGCGGAGCACGTCGAGCGGGACCGCGGTCTCCCGGGACAGCGCGACCATCGACCGGTGCACCGCCTCGCGCACGCCCTCCTCCATCGCGGTGTCGTGCATCCCGCTCATGAGGCGCAGGTTGGTGGCGAGGTTCGAGGGGTTGCTGCCCGACCGCGCCGCCCAGTCCTGGGTGCCGGGGATCTCCACGATCCAGCCGTACCCGCCCTGCCCGTCGGGCACGGCGGTCACCCGGACCTCGGACCCCTGGTCGTCGCCGAGCGCGGCGATGTTGTCGAAGAGCGCGGACACGCTGTCGGCGGCAGTCGCGTCGAGCGCCGCCTGCCAGCTCTCCTCGTCGGGGTAGCGGGGGTCGCGGGGCTCAGGGGTGACGACCGGACGGCCGTCCGCGAGCAGCCCGGCCAGGCCGCCCGCGGCGACGATGCCGGCGACGACCTGCTCGTAGGTCAGCGGCACCGGCGGGAACGTCCACGGCGTGAGCGCGCTGAGTACCACGGGCACCTCGGCGCCGAGCACGAGGGGCAGCCCCGAGACGATCGAGTCGGTGACCCACGGGTGGTCGTACAGCTCGCCCAGGACGACGCCGAGCGGGTCCTGCCCCACCTCCTCGAGCCACGCGGCGAAGGCGTCCGGGGTGAGCGCGTCGGCGATGGAGTCGGGCAGCGCGTCGTGGACGAGCGCGGCCAGTGCGGTCCCGCCGGCGGCGAGCAGCCCGGCATTGAGGATCACCACCCCGGCGGCCGTGTCGCGCAGCTCGGCGAGCAGGGCGAGCGCGGCGTCGGTCTCCTCGTAGACGGTGGCGGCGCCGCGCAGGTAGGCGGCCGAGGCCTCGTACTCCAGCGCGACCCAGGCCAGGCCGTGGGGCGGCAGCTGGGCCTGGGCGACCTCGGCGAGCACGCGCGCGCCGGTGACCGGGGAGAGCAGCTGGGAGGTGAGCACCGCCTCGTGCGTGGCGACGGCCGCCACCTGCCCGGCCAGCTCGCGCGCGACGTCCCCCTTGGCGTCGAGGACGTCGGCGGTGGCCCGCATGTCAGCGGCGCGGGCCTGGACGCCCGCGCCGCCTCCGGTGACGGTGAGCGCTCCCGTCACAGCACCTCCTCGGCGTGGAGCAGTCCGGTGAGGGCGGTGAGCAGCCGGGTGCGCACCCGGGCGAGGTCGGTGCGGCGCAGGGTGACGGCGTGAGAGGTGGCGTCGACGAGCTCGACGACGTCGCTCTCCGTCCACAGCCACACGCCGTGGAAGCCGAGGGGCCCGACCTCGTGCCGGCGTACCGCGCTGACGCAGGCGCCGCCGACGAGGGCGGAGGAGACCGCGCCGAGCACCGACAGCGCCGACGCGGGCAGCCCGGACAGGTGGGTGGCGACGTCCTCCCGGCCGGAGCGCAGCGCCTGGGCGATGGCCGCCGACTCCGGCCAGCCGACCCGGACGGGCGAACGGTCGAGCACCGGGCCCGTGCCCGACCTGCCGGGCAGGGCACGCATGACCTCGGTGAGCAGCCCACCGGCGGCGGAGAGCGAGACGTCGACGACCGGCTCCTGCTCGAGCACCGCAGTCCCGTCGTCGGCGAGCGTCTGCCGCCGGCGGCGGGCGACGGATGCGGTGCGGCCGGCGCTCCAGGCGACCGCCTGGTTGACGATGACGTCGTGCGACCAGGAGGAGACGTCCACCCGGACGTCGGCCTCGAGCAGCATGAGGAGCCCGAGCAGGCAGGAGGGGGTGAGGGCGGCGACGTCGTCGTCCGCGGGGACGTGGGTGGCCAGGCCGCGCAGGTGGAGCGCCGCCCAGGCCCGCTGCCGCTCGCCCTCGGTCAGCGGGTGCTCGGGATCCAGCCCGAAAGCGTCCGGGCCGAAACCGGAGGGGGCCACCGCATGGGGGGCCCGTCGGAGGACCGCGCCGAGCAGCACCGCCCACTCGGCGACGTCGAGGCGGAAACGTGCCACGCGGCCGCGCCGTTGCCGACCGCTTCGCTCGATCGTCTGAGCTGACATGGTGACCACCTTTCCCCAGCTCCGGAGAAGTGAAGGCGCCCTGCTGCCATCTTGGTCGCGGGTACGCCCCGTGACCATGGGGAGAAGTGCCCATCGTCATGTCCATCGGGAGGATTCGGCCGGGCCGGGCTTCCTGCAAAAGGCGGACGTGTCCGCGGGTTGGGATGCGCCCGGGCCGCACCTGCCCCCGCGGCCGGGGCGTGGCTAGCATCGGGGCGACCCATCCAGAGCAGCCGAGAGACCTGGCTCGTCGACGCTGCAGCAACCCGGACCGCGGGTGCTCCTGCCAGGACCGATGGAGGAGACCATGGTGACGTCCACCCAGCCCACCCGTCCCGCCTGTCCCGGCCCGGGCGGCTTCCCCGAGCCGGCACCGACGTGGGGGCCGGCGACCCGGGCCGTCCACGCCGGCCACGTCCGCACCGGGTTCCAGGAGACCTCCGAGGCGCTGTTCCTCACCCAGGGCTTCGTCTACCCGGAGGCCGCCGAGGCCGAGGCCGCCTTCAACGGCGACGTCGACCGCTTCACCTACGCCCGCTACGAGAACCCCACCGTCTCCACCTTCGAGGAGCGGCTGCGCGCGCTGGAGGGGGCCGAGGCCTGCTACGCCACGGCGACCGGCATGTCGGCGGTGTTCTCCACCCTCGCGGCCCTCGTGCGCAGCGGGTCACGGATCGTGGCCGGCCGGGCCCTGTTCGGCTCGACGATCACCGTCTTCGAGGACGTCCTGGCCAAGTGGGGGGTGGTCACCGACTACGTCGACGCCCACGACCTCGCCGCCTGGGAGCAGGCCCTGGCCACCCCCGCGGACGTCGTCTTCTTCGAGACGCCGTCCAACCCGATGCAGGACATCGTCGACGTCGCCGCGGTGAGCGAGCTCGCCCACGCCGCGGGCGCCGTCGTCGTCGTCGACAACGTCTTCGCCACCCCGGTGCTCCAGCGCGTGCTGCCCCAGGGCGCCGACGTCGTCGTCTACTCGGCGACGAAGCACATCGACGGGCAGGGCCGCACCATGGGCGGGGCCGTGCTCGGCAGCCGCGACTTCGTCGAGGGGCCGCTGCAGCTCATCCTGCGCAACACCGGCCCCTCGCTCAGCCCGTTCAACGCCTGGGTGCTGCTCAAGGGCCTGGAGACGCTGCCGCTGCGTGTCCGGGCACAGAGCGCGGCCGCGCTCGAGCTGGCGCAGTGGCTGGAGAGCGTGCCGGGCGTCTCCCGGGTCTACTACCCGTTCCTCGACTCCCACCCCCAGGTCGACCTCGCCCGCGCCCAGATGAGCGGCGGGGGGAGCGTGGTGACCTTCGACCTCGCGGTCGACGGACGCCCCGCCGACCAGGCCCAGGTCTTCGCCTTCCTCGACGCGCTGCGCCTGGTGCTCATCTCCAACAACCTCGGCGACGCCAAGTCCCTCGTCACCCACCCGGCGACGACGACGCACCGCCGCCTCGGCCCGGACGGCCGCGCTCACGTGGGCATCAGCGACGCGACCGTGCGGTTCTCGGTCGGGCTGGAGGACGTCGCGGACCTCAAGGAGGACATCACCCAGGCGCTCGCCGCCGCGCGCGGCCTGGCCGCGGTGGGGCGGCGCGCCGGTTAGTCGCCCGGGCGCGTGCGCCGCAGCCAGCGGGCCATCCGCCACAGCGCCAGGGCCGCCATGGCCTCCAGCAGCGGGCCGACCAGCGCGGCGGCCGGCAGCGGGCCGCGCAGCCGGGCGTCGTAGTCCCACGTGACGCGGGCGCAGCCGCCCGGGGCCGGTGTCACGGTGATGGTCGCCGTGCCGAGCAGCACCGGCCCGAGCTTGGCGAGCACGAGCAGGTGCGGGGGCTCGACCCGCAGCACCCGCATCCGGTCGAGGAACACCCCCGCGGTCCGGGCCTCGACGAGGTCGCCCGGGTGCGGCACCCCCCGTCGCGCGTCGACCCGGGTGAGCGGCACCCACCGCCCGTGCTGGTGCAGCGCCGCGACGAGCCGGAACGCCCGCTCGGGCGGGACGTCCAGCACACGGGCGGCCATGGCGGCACAGTAGTGCGGCCGGGGGTCACGGAGCAGCGGAAGCGCGGTGAACCGGACGTGCCGCGGCGGGTACCCTGGACCGTGGCCGGCCCCCGTAGCTCAGGGGATAGAGCACCGCTCTCCTAAAGCGGGTGTCACAGGTTCGAATCCTGTCGGGGGCGCCAGCACGACCTCAGCCCAGCTGTACCGGCCGGCCGGGTGTCGGCTGTGGGCCGGCCCGCCGTCAGGACGCGGCGAGGGCGCGGACCGCGCGCTCGAGGGTCGGGCGCACGTCCAGGGTGGGATCGACCGTGAGCCGGTGGAGGAGCAGGCCGTCGGCGAGCGCCATGACGGCCCGGGTGGCCGACGGGGGGTCGGGGATCCCGGCGTCCGTGACCAGGTGCTCGGTCCACCGCTCGAACTCCCGGCGCTGGCGGCGCAGCGGAGCGCCGAGCTCGGGGTCGCCGGCAAGCTCGAGGAAGAGGGCGTAGCGCGCCCGGGTGCGGGCGGCGAAGGGCCCGGTCTGCAGCTCGAGCATGGCCGACAGTCCCGCGACGAACGCCTCGAGGCCCGTCATCCGGGGCAGGGCGTCGGGATGGAAGTCGGCGCGCTCGCGCTCGGCGAGCCAGTCGACCACGCCGGCGAGCAGCGCCCGCCGGGTGCGGAACCAGTTCGACGTGGAGCCCGGAGGCAGGCCGGCCCGCGCGTCGACGCGGGCGTGGGTCAGCGCACGCACGCCCTTCTCGCCGAGCAGCTCCACTGCTGCGTCGAGCGCCCGGACCTTCGTGGGTGGGGGCATCGACATCACCCTCCTCGAGGTCTACTATGAAGATAGTAGGACATCCAGTGGAGGAGGCCGCCATGGCCACGTCCGAGTCCGCGGCGAGGGGCACCGTCGACGCCTCCCCGCCCCTGCCCGACGCCCCCGGCTTCGAGCACCGCGTCGTCGCGACGCCGGGCCTGCGCACGCACCTCGCCGTCATCGGTGAGGGCGAGCCCGTGGTGCTGCTCCACGGGTTCCCCCAGCACTGGTGGCAGTGGCGCGCCGTGGCCCCCGTCCTCGCCGCGGCCGGCTACCGCGTGCTGTGCCCCGACCTGCGCGGGGCGGGCTGGACCGTCGCGGACGACCCTCGGATCGGGCGCGAGACCCGCCTGCACGACCTGCTCGCGCTCCTCGACGCCCTCGGTCTCGGGCGGGTCCACCTCGTCCCCCACGACATGGGCGCCGTGACCGCGATGCAGCTGTCCTACGACCACCCCGAGCGGGTGCGGGCAGCGGTGCAGCTCTCGGTGCCGCCGGCGTTCATGACGTTCAGCCCGAAGGTCCTCCCCGGCTTCCGCCACCTGCCCCCGTTCGTCTGGCACCGCCCCGGAGCGTCGCTGCGCGGCACCTTCTCCCCGGAGTACGTCGCCCACCCGATGGCGGAGGAGGTCCTCGCCGCCCACCTCGCGCCGATGACCCGGCCGCAGGTCGACGCCGCGGTCCGCCCGCTCACCCGGCGCGTGGTCCTTGCCGAGGGGCTGCGGATGGCGCGCGGCGTCTACCGCCGCCGGCGGCTCACGGTGCCCACCCTCTTCGTCTTCGGCCGCCGTGACCGCTACTGGAACGAGGAGGTCATGGCGGTCGTCTGCCGCCGGCCGGAGCGGTACGCGGACCGGACCGAGCTCGCCCACGTCCCCGACGCGTCGCACTTCATCACCGACGACGCTCCGTCAGCCGTCGCCGAGCTCGCCCTGGACTGGTTCGCCCGGGCCGCTTGAACGGGCGGCGCCCGACGGCCCCGCCCGGTGACCGGGTCACCGCCGTCGACCTGGACCGCACCGTGTCCTCACCCCGGAGGTGGGCCGGCCGGGTGCGGCGGCACGTCGTCGGCGACGACGGCGCCGCGCTCACCCGGCGGCCGCTCCGCGCCCACGGTCGAGTCGCGCGTGGTCTGCCGCTCCGCCTCGGCGTTGACGGCGGCACCGAGGACCACCAGGAGCACGGTGAGCCAGAGCCACAGCATGCTGATCGCCACCCCGGCGAGCGAGCCGTACATGCGCTCGTAGGTGCCCAGCCGCTGGACGTAGGCGAACAGCCCGGCGGAGACGGCGAGCCACAGCAGCGTGGTCACGGCGGCGCCGCCGCTCACCCACCGCCACTTGGCGCGGCCGTGCCGGTCCGGGGCGAACCGGTAGAGCACCGCGAGCGCCAGCGCCATGAGCGCGGCGAGCACCACCCACGCCGCGGCCAGGGCGAGCGTCCGCAGCCAGCCCGGGGCACCCGCCAGGGCTCGGGAGACCTGTGCGGTCCCGGCGATCACCGTGCCGACGACCACCGCCCCGCCGAGGACGAAGGCCAGCGCCAGCCCGGTCCGGTGCAGCAGCGGGCGCGTCTCCGCCTCCCGGTAGGCGAGGGTGAGGGCGTCGATGAGGAACGCCGCGGCGGTCGTCGCGGTGCCCAGGGCGACGGCGAGCGCGAGCATCCCGCGCGAGGTGAGCAGCTGCGTCGAGGCCTCGGTGACGGTGACCAGCTGGTCGCGCAGCACCTCGCCGAGGGCGGGGGGCAGCACACCGACCACCCCGGCGAGGTGGTCGCGCGCCTGCTCCGGGGAGTTGACGGCGCCGTACACCGACAGCGCGGCGAGCAGCACCGGCGCGATCGACAGCACGGCGAAGAAGGCGACGCCGGCGCTCAGTGCCGCGAACCGGTCGGCGACCACCCGTGCGGCCACCCGGCGCACGATCTGCACCCAGCCGCGCCACGGGATCTGGTGCGGCGCGTCGGCCCGGGCGCCGGGGACGCCCAGTGCCCGCTCGCGAGCCATGCCCCCAGTGTTGCCGTGGCCCGTGGAGGCGGCACCCGGGGTCCTCCGACTTCCGTACCAGACACGCCCGAAAAGCCGGACTTGCTTCTGGCACGAAAGTGCGACATGCTTCCGTCTCGTAGGGCGTGACGCCTGCCCCCCGTGTGCGTCACGCCCTATCCCATTTCTTGGGGCGGGAATCTCACTCCGCCCGCGGCGGGTCGCGCCGGTCGACGAGCGCCCGCTGGTTAGCGTGGGTGAATGGCCCCTTCAGCGCTCTTCGCCCGCCCTCCCGCGGCACCTCGCCGCAGCGGGGGACAGGGACCGGTCGGGCTCGCCGCCCGCCGCGACGATGACGAGTCTGTCGACGAGGTCGTGACGAGCAGGACCGCACGCGAACGTGCCGTCGAGGACGCCGCCCAGGAGTGGCGCGACCGCCTCATCGCCCTCAGCGGCGCCAGTGCGCTGTCCGACGTCGGCCTCCTCGGGGAGGCCGTCATCGACCTCACCGCCGCCCACCCCTCGGGGATCGCCCAGCTGTACGCGGGCCGGGCCACCCGGCTGTCCAACCTCGTGCGCGAGGGAGGCGCGCTGGTCTCCGCCCGCCGGGCCGCCCGCACCGTGCTGGCCCGTACCGACGAGCTCGCCCAGCGCTACGGCATCGCCCCCACCTACCTCGCCGCCGGCATCGCCACCTGGACCGAGACCCCGCGTCCCACCCCGGTGCCCGGCACCGACGACGACGCCGCCCCGGAGGACGTCACCCCCGAGCCGCGGACCATCCGGGCCCCGGTGCTGCTGCGGCCGGTGCGTCTCACCTCGAACGGCGGCCAGGTCGCCGACCTGGAGCTCCAGCTCGAGCCGGCCGTGGACGTCAACTCCGTCCTCGTGCGCGCCCTGCGCTCCCGCGGGGTGAGCGTGGACGCCCACGCCCTCGCGGCCGGTGCCCTGACGCCCGACGGCTTCTCCCCGCGCGCCGCACTCGCCCGGCTCACCCTCCTCGGGGAGCAGCACCTGCCCGACTTCACGCTCGAGGACCGGGTCCTCATCGGCCCGTTCGTCCACCCCGGACAGGTGCTCGTCGACGACCTCGAGGCGATGCACGACCACCTCGTCGCCCACGACGTCGTCGCCGCCCTCGCCGGCGTCCCGGAGGCGCGCGAGGTCCTCGCCCGGCCGCTGCCCGAGCCGGTCGGTGCCGACCGCGCACCGCAGACCGAGCGCGGCGTGGGCGACCTCGACCCGGACCAGCAGCGCGTCGTCGACGCCGTCACCGCCGGCACCGACCTGTTCATCGACGCGCCCCCCGGCGCCGACGTCCCGGCCACCCTCGCCGCGGTGCTCGCCGACGCCGTCGCCTCCGGACGGCGGGTGCTCTACGTGCCCGGCACCCGCCGGGTGGGTCGTGCGCTCGTCGAGGAGCTCGACCGGCTGGGCCTGCGCGACCTCGTCCTCGACCTCGCCACCGACCCCGGCTGGCGCGCCGGCGCACCCGAGGAGCTGCGTGCCGGGCTCCACGCCGTCGCGCCCCCGAGCCAGGTGGAGCAGGTGCGCGCCGTCCGCGCCGAGCTCGTCGACGTGCGCCGCCGGCTCGCCGGCTACGTGGAGGCGCTGCACACCGTGCGCGAGCCGTGGGGCTGCTCGGCCCACGCCGCCCTCCAGGCGCTGGCCGAGCTCACCGCCGCGCGTCCCGGCCCCCGCACCGAGGTGCGGCTCTCCTCCGACACCGTCCGCGAGCTCGTCGGCGAGCGGCGCGAGCACGCCCGCGAGCGCCTCGTCCGGGCCGCGAGCCTGGGCGCCTTCGAGCTGCGGCCCCACGACACCCCCTGGTACGGCGCCCGCCTGGAGAGCGCGGCCGCCGCCCGCGACGCCCTGGAGCGCACCCAACGGCTCGGGGCGCTGGAGCTGCCCAAGGTGCTCGACGACGTGGAGCGCACCGCCCGCGAGACCGGTGTGACCAGGGCCGGCACCCTGCGGGAGTGGCTCGAGCAGCTGCAGATGCTCGACGGCGTCCGCCTCGCCCTCGACGTCTTCGTCCCGCAGGTCTTCGAGCGCTCCGCCGCGGACATGATCGTCGCCACGGCCACCCGCGCGTGGCGCAAGGAGCAGGGCGTGACCATGCCCGGCGGCACCCGCCGTCGGCTGCGCAAGCAGGCCAAGGACCTGCTGCGGCCCGGGCGACCGGTCCCCGACATCCACGCCGAGCTCGTCCACGTCCAGAAGCAGCGCGACATCTGGCGCCGGCACTGCCCCGGCGGGGGCTGGCCGCGTGTGCCCGAGGGCCTGTCCGACATGGCCCGCCACGCCCGGGCCGTGGAGGAGGACGTCGCCGCGCTGCAGGACGTCGTCGGCTCCGGCGCCGGGAAGCCGGACCTCTTCGACCTCCCGCTCGAGGAGCTCGCCTCCTTCATGGAGGCCCTCGGCAGCGACGGCGAGGCGCTGCGCCTCATGCCCGAGCGCACCGCCGTCGTCGCCGAGCTCGAGGCGCTCGGCCTGGGCGAGCTCGTCGCCGACCTGCGCGAGCGGCGGGTCCCCGCCGCCCTGGCACCGGCCGAGCTCGACCTCGCCTGGTGGGCCTCCGTGCTGGAGGACATCCTGCGTACGGACCCCGCGCTGGCGGGGTACGACGGCCCCGCGCTCGTCGCGCTCGCCGAGCGCTTCCGGCGGCTGGACGCCGAGCACGTCGCCACCCTGCCCACCCCGGTGCGGCGGGCCGTCGTCCGTCGGCTCGAGCACCTCGTGCGCGACCGCCGGGAGGAGGCCGCTCAGCTCGAGCAGGAGCTGGCCGCCGGCCGCGGCGCCGACCTGCGCCGGATCTACGCCCGGCACCCCGAGCTCGTCGGGGCGATCCGGCCCGGCTGGGTGGTGCCCCCGGTCCTCGTGCCGCAGCTGCTCCCACCCACCAGGTGCGTCGACCTCGTCATCCTCGACGGCGTCCACCACCTGCCCACCGAGCAGGCGGTCGGGGCGATCACCCGCGGCAGCCAGGTCGTCCTCGTCGGCGACTCGCGCCGCGGCGGCGAGGGCCTGGTCGCCGAGCTGTCGCCGCTGCTGCCCGGCCTGACCCTGCCCACCGACCGCGCCGAGCGGGAGGAGTCGATCGCCGCGTTCCTCGCCCGGCACGGGTACGCCGACGTCATCCGCCCGGTCCCCGGCCCGCCCGCCCCGGACCGGATCACTCTCGACCTCGTCGAGGGCTTCGGGATGCCGGCCCCCGGCGCCGACGCCGTCGAGAGCGTCCAGGCGGAGGTGGACCGTGTCGTCGACCTCGTCATCGAGCACGCGCTGACCACGCCGGAGCGCTCGCTGGCCGTCATCGCGCTCAACGCGCGGCACGCCGACCGGGTGCGGGAGGCGGTGATCTCCGCCGTCTCGGGCAGCCCGGCGGTCGCGGAGTTCTTCGCCGCCGACAAGGAGGAGCCCTTCGTCGTCGTGGACGCGGACGGTGCCGGCGGGCTGCGCCGCGACACCGTGGTCCTCACCCTCGGGTACGCCAAGACCCCGCACGGACGGGTGCTGCACAACTTCGGCGCGGTGAGCGGCCCCGACGGCAAGGCCTGCCTCATCGACGCCCTGGACGCCGTGCGGGAGCGGCTCGTCGTCGTCTCCTGCATCGGCCCCGGCGAGATCGACCGCGACCGGCTCCACCAGCCCGGCCCGCTGCTCCTCGCCGACCTCATCGACTGGGCGGCCGCCCCGCAGGCGTCCGTGCACACGACACCCGCCGGTGCGGCCCCCGACCCGCTGCTCGTCGACCTCGCCGAGCGGCTGTGGCGGCTCGGCCTGACCGTCGTGCCGCAGTACGGTGTCGACGGCGGGGTGCGCATCCCGCTCGCCATCGGGCACCCGGACCTGCCGGGCGAGCTCCTCGTCGCCGTGCTCACCGACGACGCCGACTACGTCGCCGAGCCGAACCTGCGGCGCCGCGAGCGGCACTGGGTGCAGCGGCTCGTCTCCCGCGGGTGGAAGGTCCACATGGCCTTCTCCACCGCCGTGTTCATGGACCCCCAGCGTGAGGCGCAGACGATCCTGTCCCTCGTGCTCGACGTCGTCGGCGAGCGGCGTGCCACGGGCCGTGCCCGCAGTGCCGCGGCGGCGCCCCCGGTCGAGCTCGAGGACGCGCCGCAGGAGCCGGCACCGGAGGCCGGAGAGCTCACCGGGCCCGGCGCCACGGACGCCGCGGCCGAGCCGGCGGGTGACCCCGCCCCGCGGGAGCGGGGACCGCGCCCGGCCGTCACGCCGGGCCAGCCCATCGGCGCCTACTCCGACGACGAGCTGGACGACCTCGCCGCGTGGATCGAGTCCGACGGCCTGCCGCGGGACGAGTCCGCCCTGGTCGAGGCGCTGCGCGAGGAGCTCGGACTCACCCGCCGCGGCGTCGACGTCGACGGGGTGCTCCGCGCCGTCGCCGCCCGGCGCCGATGACCCGTCGGCGGCACCGCCGGGTCGTCGCGCCGACGACCCGGCTCGGGCCGAGCGAGGAGGGCCGGCTCATCCCGGCCGAGGCGGTCCCGCCCCGGCCGCCGCGGACCGAGGCCGAGCCGGCCGCCCCGCCGGAGGAGGCCGCCGCGGCGGCCGGTCCGGCGCTGCCCACCCGCGCCCGCGAGGACACCGACGAGGCCTGGGGCGAGCTGCCCGAGGGCTCCGACGACGCCCGCTACCTGCGCGACCGGCCACCCCACTGGGGGTGACGCCGGCCACAGTCGCGCTACTGTTCCCTTGCCCGGCCCGCGTTGGGGCCACCCGAGAGAGGAGCAGCCGTGCTCAAGGGATTCCGTGACTTCATCATGCGCGGGAACGTCATCGACCTCGCTGTCGCCGTCGTCATCGGCTCGGCGTTCGCCGCGATCGTCGACACCGTGGTCTCCAGCATCATCACCCCGGTCCTCAACGCCGCCGGCAGTGCCGAGGCCGGCCGACTGGGCTTCCACATCGTCGGCGGGCGGGACGACACGTTCGTCGACCTCGCGGCCATCATCAACGCCGTCGTCGTCTTCCTCATCACGGCGGCGGTCGTCTACTTCATCTTCGTGCTGCCGATGAACAAGTTCCAGGAGCGGCGCAAGCGCGGCCAGGAGCCCGAACCGGAGGCTCCCGCCGAGGACGTCCTGCTGCTCCAGGAGATCCGCGACCTCCTCAAGACCCAGAGCCCCCGCTGACCCGGCGAGCCGCGAGCCCGCAGCGCCGCGGGCCGGGGCACCGGCCTGGCCTGACGCACCGCGGCGCGGGCCTGACCAGGCACACCGCGGGGCGGGCCTCGCCGGCGACCACGTGTCCCCGGGCAGGAGGCCCGGACGGCGCCTCGGCGGGCCGCGCGCTCGTCGCCGGCGGGCCGCGCGGACGCCCGGCAGCGCGTGAGCGGGCCCAGATCGGAAGAGCGTCGTGTAGGGAAAGAGTGTAGATCTCGGTGGTC
>NZ_CALGNQ010000043.1 GCF_937958535.1 uncultured Georgenia sp.
GTTCCCACCGAGAGCCCACGTCCCACCGAGAGCTCACGTCCCAGCGAGAGCTCACCTCCCACCGACAGCCCAGTTCCCACCGAGAGCCCACCTCCCACCGAGAGCTCACCTCCCACCGAGGACCGACCTCCCACCGACGGCGCACGTCCCGGCAGGGAGCCTGTCCCGCCCGAGGTGAGCCTCGACGTCGCGGTCCTCGAAGGCGCCCATCCCGCCCTGCGTACCCGGGTGCTCCATCTCGCCGCCCGGACCGCCGGCTGCCCGCCCGGGGCGCTCGCCGCCGTCCACGTCGCGGCGCTCGAGGCGCTGGTCACCGACTGGCGTGGCCAGGGCCCCGTCGCGCTGCCCGGCGGTGTCACCGCGCAGCGCCGGTGTGGCAGGCTGAACCTCGTACGGCCGCGGCCCGCGCGGCGGGAGTGAATGACGGGAGAGCGCGTGGACGCCAGCGACATGGGTGACGACCTGGAGAAGATCCTCCTCACCGAGGAGCAGATCGACGCCCGGCTCGAGGAGATGGCAGCCGAGATCGACGCCGACTACGCCGGCAAGGAGCTGCTGCTCGTCGGCGTCCTGCGCGGCGCTGTCATGGTCATGGCCGACCTCTCCCGCAAGCTCCACACCTCCATCGAGATGGACTGGATGGCGGTGTCCTCCTACGGCTCGGGCACCAAGTCCTCCGGGGTCGTGCGCATCCTCAAGGACCTGGACACCGACCTGCACGGGCGCCATGTGCTCATCGTCGAGGACATCATCGACTCCGGGCTCACGCTGTCCTGGCTGCTGTCCAACCTGCGCAGCCGTGGGCCGGCGTCGGTGGAGATCGCGACCCTGCTGCGCAAGCCCGAGGCAGCGAAGGTCGAGGTCGACGTCAAGTACGTGGGCTTCGACATCCCTCCGGAGTTCGTCGTCGGGTACGGCCTGGACTTCGCCGAGAAGTACCGCCACCTGCCGTTCGTCGGCACCCTGGCCCCGCACGTCTACAGCGGCTGAGCCGATCGCCGACCCACGGCGGTAGGTACCGCGCCGCGGTTGCGACCGCCCGCTGCCCGGGGCAGCCCAGGGCGGGTGCAGCCGGGAGGGTCGAGGGCGCCCGTGCCGCAGGGTCGGGCCGTCCTGCCCTGGGCGAACAAATGCCCGTGATGTCGGGCGCGCCGTGTACCGTCGAGCGATGATCGACCGAGCAGGAGGGACCTGGCCGCTGCGCCATCACCGATGAACGCCAAGAAGCTGCTGCGCGGCCCCGTCGTGTGGGTCGTCCTCGTCCTGTTCCTCGCCTTCCTGGGCGCCTCCATGCTCATGGGTCCCAACCCGGAGGAGATCGACACCTCCGACGGGCTGGAGCTCCTCGCCGGCGACACCGTCGAGCAGGTCGAGGTCAACGACACGACGCAGCGGGTCCAGCTGGCCCTCACCGAGGAGTTCGAGGACAAGGGCGACCTCGTCGCCTTCTACTACGCGACACCGCAGGGTGAGACGGTGATGGAGGCCATCGCCGCGGCCGACCCGGAGGAGGGCTTCAACTCCACGGTGCCGCAGCCCTCGATCCTCACCTCGCTCATCGGCTTCCTCCTGCCGATGCTCATCATCCTCGGCGTCTTCTGGTTCCTCATCTCCCGCATGCAGGGCGGCGGCGGGATGATGAAGTTCGGCAAGTCGCGGGCGAAGATGGTCAACAAGGAGAACCCGCAGGTCACCTTCGCCGACGTCGCCGGTGCCGACGAGGCCGTCGAGGAGCTGCAGGAGATCCGCGAGTTCCTCGCCGACCCGCAGAAGTTCCAGGCGGTGGGCGCCAAGATCCCCAAGGGCGTGCTCCTCTACGGCCCGCCGGGCACCGGCAAGACCCTGCTCGCCCGTGCCGTCGCCGGTGAGGCGGGCGTGCCGTTCTACTCCATCTCCGGCTCGGACTTCGTCGAGATGTTCGTCGGCGTCGGCGCCTCGCGGGTGCGCGACCTCTTCGAGCAGGCCAAGGCGAACTCCCCGGCGATCATCTTCGTCGACGAGATCGACGCCGTCGGCCGCCACCGCGGCGCCGGCATGGGCGGAGGCCACGACGAGCGCGAGCAGACGCTCAACCAGCTGCTCGTCGAGATGGACGGCTTCGACGTCAACACCAACGTCATCCTCATCGCCGCCACCAACCGGCCCGACATCCTCGACCCCGCCCTGCTGCGCCCGGGCCGCTTCGACCGGCAGATCACCGTGGAGGCCCCCGACCTCGAGGGTCGCCACGCGATCCTGCAGGTCCACGCCCGCGGCAAGCCGATGGTGCCGGAGATCGACCTGCGCATGGTCGCCAAGCGCACGCCCGGCTTCACCGGTGCCGACCTGGCCAACGTGCTCAACGAGGCCGCCCTCCTCACCGCCCGCTCCGGCGCCGACCTCATCGACGACCGTGCCCTGGACGAGGCGATCGACCGCGTCATCGCCGGACCGCAGAAGCGCACCCGGGTGATGAACGAGAAGGAGAAGAAGATCACCGCCTACCACGAGGGCGGGCACGCCCTCACGGCGGCGGCACTGCGGTACACCGACCCGGTGACCAAGGTGACGATCCTGCCGCGCGGACGGGCGCTGGGCTACACGATGGTCATGCCCACGGAGGACAAGTACTCCACCACCCGCAACGAGCTGCTCGACCAGCTCGTCTACGCGATGGGCGGCCGGGTCGCCGAGGAGATCGTCTTCCACGACCCGACGACGGGCGCCTCGAACGACATCGAGAAGGCCACCGCGCTCGCCCGCAAGATGGTCACCCAGTACGGCATGAGCGACCGGATCGGGGCCGTCAAGCTCGGCAGCGACAACGGCGAGCCCTTCCTCGGCCGCGACATGGGCCACCAGCGCGACTACTCCGAGGACATCGCCCGGATCGTCGACGAGGAGGTCCGACGCCTCATCGACGCCGCCCACGACGAGGCGTGGGAGATCCTCCACCAGTACCGCGACGTCCTCGACCGCCTCGTCCTGGAGCTGCTCGAGCGCGAGACCCTCAACGAGCAGGAGCTCGCCGAGATCTTCGCCCCGGTGACCAAGCGCGAGCCCCGCCCGGTG
Source organism: uncultured Georgenia sp. (assembly GCF_937958535.1). GTDB lineage: Bacteria > Actinomycetota > Actinomycetes > Actinomycetales > Actinomycetaceae > Oceanitalea. The sequence continues at coordinate 3,052 of NZ_CALGNQ010000043.1, forward strand.
TGGCTCTCCTCGGACACCCGCACCGTCTCCGACAAGCCTCCGGTGCGCACCCCCGCCGAGATCGCCGCGGGCACGAGCAACGGCATGCTGCCGCAGGACGAGGCCGCGGCGGCCGGTGAGGGCCCGGGCATCGGCCAGGTCCCGCCGTCCGGTCACGTCGGCGGGCCGGCGGAAGGAGTGTGACGGTGCTGAACCAGGACGGGACGACGGGCGCCGTCGAGGTCCCCCTCGTCCAGACCCGGGCCGGGACCGCCCGGCGGCCCTACGACGCCGCCGGCGTCGAGCGCGCGGTGCGTGACCTGCTCATCGCGGTCGGTGAGGACCCCGACCGCGAGGGGCTGCGCGACACCCCCGCCCGGGTGGCCCGCGCCTTCCAGGAGACCTTCGCCGGGATGCACACCGAGCCCTCGGACGTGCTGACCACGACCTTCGACATCGGGCACGAGGAGATGATCCTCGTGCGCGACATCGAGGTGTACTCCACCTGCGAGCACCACCTCGTGCCCTTCCACGGCGTCGCCCACGTCGGCTACATCCCCGGCCGTTCCGGACGGGTCACCGGGCTGAGCAAGATCGCCCGGCTGGTCGACGTCTTCGCCCGGCGTCCCCAGGTGCAGGAGCGGCTCACCTCCCAGATCGCCGACGCCCTCGTGGAGGGCCTGGAGCCCGGCGGCGTCATCGTCGTCATCGAGTGCGAGCACCTGTGCATGTCGATGCGCGGGGTCCGCAAGCCCGGCTCGCGCACCATCACCTCCGCCGTCCGCGGGCAGATGCGCGACCCCGCGACCCGCGCGGAGGCGATGAGCCTGATCGCGCCCAGCCGCTGACCGTGCCGCGCGCCTATCCTGGCCCGGTGGACAGCCCACGCACCCGTTTCGCCGAGCTCGGCGCGCTCGCGCGCACGCTCGTCATGGGCATCGTCAACGTCACCCCCGACTCCTTCTCCGACGGCGGACGCTGGCTGCAGCCCGAGGTCGCCCTCGCTCACGCGCGGGTGCTGCGCTCGCAGGGCGCCGACGTCCTCGACATCGGCGGGGAGTCCACCCGGCCCGGCGCCGAGCGCGTGCCGGTCGAGGTCGAGCTCGACCGGGTGCTGCCGGTTGTCCGCGAGCTCGCCGCGGAGGGTGCGGTGGTGAGCGTCGACACCGTCCACGCCGAGACCGCCGACGCGTGCCTGCGCGCCGGGGCGGTGTTCGTCAACGACGTCTCCGGCGGCCTCGCCGACCCGGAGATCTTCGCCACCGTCGCCGCGCACCAGGCGTGCTACGTCCTGGGGCACTGGCGCGGGGAGCCGGCGACGATGAACGAGCTCGCCGTCTACGACGACGTCGTCGCCGAGGTCCGGGCCGAGCTCGCCCGCCAGGTCGACGCCGCGCTCGCCGCGGGCGTGGACCCGGGGCTCCTCGTCGTCGACCCCGGCCTCGGCTTCGCCAAGGACAGCAGCCACAACTGGCAGCTGCTCGCCGGGATCGGCACCCTCCAGGACATGGGGTACCCCGTGCTCATCGGCGCGTCGCGCAAGCGGTTCCTCGGCGCCCTGCTCGCCGACCGCGACGGCACCCCCGCCGCGCCGCTGGCCCGCGACCGGGCCACCGCCGCCGTCTCCGCGCTCGTCGCCGCCGCCGGCGCCTGGGGGGTGCGGGTGCACGAGGTACTCGGCTCGGTCGACGCCGTCCGCGTCGCAGCCGCGCTCAAGGGGCGGTCGGCATGACGACGGAGCCCACCCTCGACCGGGTCACCTTGCACGGCCTGCGTGCCCGCGGCACCCACGGGGTGCTGCCCGCGGAGCGCGAGCTGGGGCAGGAGTTCAGCGCCGACGTCGTCCTCCACCTCGACACCCGGCAGGCCGCCGCGGGGGACGACCTCACCGCCACCGTCAACTACGCCGAGGTCGCCCAGGATGTCGTGGCGGTCCTCGCCGGTCCGCCGGTCGACCTCATCGAGACGGTGGCCGCCACCATCGCCGAGCGCGTGCTGCGCCGACCCCGGGTGCTGGCCGTGGACGTCACCGTGCACAAGCCGCAGGCCCCCGTGCCCGTCCCGTTCGACGACGTCACGGTGCACGTCCACCGTCGCCGCGCACCCGACGGTGCCGGCACGTACGACGTCGTCCTCGCCCTCGGCGGGAACCTCGGCGACCCGCGGGCGGCCCTCACCGCCGCGCTCAGCCAGCTCCACCGTCACCCCCGGGTGGAGGTCACCGCCGTGTCCCCGCTGCTGCGCAGCGCCGCCCTCATCCTGCCCGGCGCCCCCGCCCAGCCGGACTACCTCAACGCCGTCGCGCTCCTGCGCACCTCGCTGCCGCCCCGCGAGCTGCTGGCCCTGTGCCAGGGGGTCGAGCTCGGCCACGGCCGTGTCCGCGCGGAGCGGTGGGGGCCCCGTCCGCTCGACCTCGACCTCGTCGCCGCGGGCGACCTCACCTGGCAGGACCCCGAACTCACCCTGCCGCACCCCCGCGCCCACGAGCGCGGGTTCGTCCTGGCCCCTTGGGCGCGGGTCGCCCCCGACGCCGTGCTCCCGGGCCACGGCCCCGTCGCCGAGCTCGCCGCCCGGGCGGGGGACCCGGGCGAGTGGCTCGCCGAGGACTGGTGGGAGGCCGGCGGCTGATGCAGAGCACCAGCTGGCAGACCCTCGTCCTCACCGCGACCGTGGTGCTCGGGGTGGCGTATGCCGGCCTGGCGGTGCTCGAGTCCCGCGGCGGCGCGCTGCTCCCGGTGCCCGGTCTCACTTGGGCCGGGCTGGCGGTGCTCGCCGTCATCCTCCTCGTGCTCGGCCGTTCGGTGCGCCGGCTCACCGAGGGCAGACCCACCCGGATGGACCACCTGCGCGCCGCCCGGGTGGCGATGCTCGCCAAGGCGAGCTCGCTGTGCGGCGCCGCCTTCACCGGCTACTTCGTCGCCCAGGTGCTCATCGCCTGGACCAACATCACCGCACCCGCGCTGCGCGACCACGCACTCTCCTCCGGCGCCGCGGCGCTGGCGAGCCTCGCACTCGTCGCGGTGGCCCTCGTCGTCGAGCACTGGTGCCGACTGCCCCCCGAGGACGACGGCGAACCCGCCTGACCCGCGCCAGCAGCTCGGTCCGCGCATGTGGCAGGCTGCTGTGGTCGACCCAGGAGGAAGCACCCCGATGAGTACGTCCCGACCCGACGGGCCCACCCCGGCCCCGAGCCCCTTCGACCCCGCCGGACTCACCTTCACCCCGGTCTCGCGCGGGCTGGTCAAGGTCCGTCTCGTCACCGAGGCACTCACCCTCGTGCCCCCGCTCGTCGCCGCGGTCGTGCTCGGGGTGGTCGTGACCGGCTGGTGGTGGTGGGCGCTGGCCGGCGTGCTCCTCGCCCTCATCGCCTGGCTCGGCTGGCTCATCCCGCGCCAGGTCTCCTCCATCGGCTACGCCGAGCGCGACGAGGACCTCCTCATCCGCAAGGGCATCCTGTTCAAGCAGCTCACCGTCGTGCCCTACGGGCGGATGCAGTACGTCGACGTCCAGGCCGGGCCGCTGGACCGGTGGGCCGGCGTCGCCAAGGTCCAGCTCCACACCGCCTCCGCGCAGACCGACGCCTCGATCCCCGGACTGCCGCCGGAGGAGGCGGCGCGGCTGCGTGACCGGCTCACCGAACGCGGCGAGGCGAGGCTGGCCGGGCTGTGAGCACCACCCAGGAGCAGCCCGCCCCGGACGAGCACGTCACGTGGCGGCGGGTGCACAAGATCACCCCGGTCCTCAACGCGTGGAAGGTCATCGTCGCCGTCGTCGCGTTCCTCGTCTGGCAGAACGTCGAGGCGCTCTCCACGGTCTGGGACGAGCGCGACACCCTGGACTGGACGCTGGTCCTGCTCATCGGCGGCGGCGCGGTCCTCCTCTTCCTCCTCGTTCTCACCGCCTACTCGGTGCTGTCGTGGCGCATGATGCGCTACGCGGTGGGGCAGGACGCGGTCTTCCTGCACCGCGGCATCCTCTTCCGGCAGCAGCGCCACGCCCGCCTCAACCGCATCCAGGCCGTCGACGTCGTCCAGCCACTCCTCGGCCGTCTCTTCGGCCTGGCCCAGCTGAAGATCGAGACCGCCGGGGGTGGTGACTCCTCGGTCGTCCTGGCCTTCCTCAGGGAGGAGGAGGCCCAGGCGCTGCGCCGCGAGGTGCTCGACCGGGTCTCCGACCGGCGTGCCCCGGCGGCGCCCGCGCCCAGCACCGACGGCGCCGACCCCGCGGCCCCGGCCGCGGCCCCGGCGGCCGCCACCGTGGCCCCCGAGCGTGAGCTGCTCACCGTCCCCACCGGCCGGCTCGTCGGCTCCCTCCTCCTGTCCGGGTCGATGATCAGCCTCGTCGTCGTCCTCCTCGGCCTGGGCCTGGCCTCCTTCGCCGCCGGGAACCCCGCCCCGCTCTTCGGTGCCGTCCCGGGCCTGTTCGGCTGGGGCGGGTACCTGTGGTCCCGGTTCTCCGGCGGCTTCAACTTCCGGGCGGCCATCTCGCAGGACGGCATCCGGCTGCGCTACGGGCTGCTCGAGCAGCGCACCCAGACCCTCCCACCCGGCCGGGTGCACGCCGTCGGGCTCAAGCAGCCGCTGCTCTGGCGGCGCCGGGGCTGGTGGCGGGTGGAGGTCAACGCCGCCGGCTACGGCCCCTCGGGCGACCCCAATCAGAGCATCATCGGCACGGTGCTCCTGCCCGTCGGAACGCGCGGCGAGGCGCTCACCGCGCTCTGGCTCGTCCTGCCCGACCTCGGCGTCGACGACCCGCAGGCGGTCATCGACGCGGCGCTGGAGGGCCAGGGCGAGGCCGCCGGCTTCCTCACCACGCCCCGCCGTGCCAGGTGGCTGGACCCGGTCTCCTGGCGCCGCAACGGCATCCTCATCACCCGCCGCGCGGTGCTCATGCGGCGGGGCCGGCTCAACCGGTCGCTGGCGATCGTGCCGCACGAGCGCAGCCAGTCGCTCGCCCTCACCCAGGGCCCACTCGAGCGGCGTGCCCGCATCGCCAACATCGTGGCGGCCACCGTCGCGGGTGGCGTGTCCACCACCGCCCACCACCTCGACGAGATGACGGCGCTCACCCAGCTGGAACGCGCCTCGGTGAAGTCCCGTGAGGCACGGCACCGCGAGTCGCCGGAGGAGTGGATGCGCCGCGTGGGGCTGCTCCCGCCCGCGGGGCAGGCGGGTGACGGCGAGCTCGCGCAGGGTGAGGACCCAGGGCCGCGGTCGCTGCCCGAGCCCGCCCCTGCACAGGACGAGCAGCCCGCGCGCCCCGAGCACCCACCCCGGACGTGACCCACCTCATGCCGGGGCACCCGCGCGCATTGGCGATAATGGCGCGGTGACCCCGACCGTGCCCGGTGACGTGCCGCCGTCCTCCCGTCCAGGACGCCTCGGCGTCGGTGTGGTCGGTGCCGGCCGCGTCGGCGCCGTCCTCGGCAGCGCGCTGCGCGCGGCAGGACACGGTGTCGTCGGCGCCAGCGCCGTCTCGCAGGAGAGCCGCGACCGCATCGACGCGCTGCTCCCCGGCGTCCCGGTGCTGGAGATCCCCGACGTCCTCGAACGGGCCGAGCTCGTCCTGCTCACCGTCCCCGACGACGCCCTGGCCGACCTCGTCCGCGGCATCGCCGACACCGGAGGCTGGCAGGCGGGCCAGATCGTCGTCCACACGGCCGGCCGCTACGGCACCCGGGTGCTCGAGCCGGCCCAGCGGGCGGGGGCGATCCCGATCGCCCTGCACCCGGCGATGACCTTCACCGGGACGAGTATCGACCTGTCCCGGATCGTCGGCTGCCCGTTCGCCGTCACCGCCCCCGCGCCGGTGCTGCCGATCGGCCAGGCGCTCGTCGTGGAGATCGGTGGCGAGCCCGTCGTCCTGCCCGAGGACGCCCGGCCGCTGTACCACGCCGCGCTCGCCCACGGGGCCAACCACCTCGTCACCCTCGTCACCGAGGCGATGCGGGTGCTCGCCCGCGCCGGCGTCACGGACCCCGGCGCCTACCTCACCCCGTTGCTCACGGCCGCGCTCGACGGCACTCTGCGCGACGGCGAGCTCGCGCTCACCGGCCCCGTGGTCCGGGGGGACGCCGGCACCGTCGCCGAGCACATCGCGAGCCTCGCCGCGCTCGCCGCCACCGAGCCGGACCTGGCGGACCTGCCCGTCGCCTACCGCACCCTGGCCCGGGTGACCACCCAGCGGGCCTGGGCCGCGGGCCGGCTCACCGCGTCCACCGCCCAGCAGCTCCTCGACGCCGTCGCCGAGCCCGTCGCCGGTGACGGTGCCCCCGCCCACCGGGCCGAGGAGCCCGCGGACCACGCGCGTCGCGCCCCCGTGCTCGTGCGCACCCGGGAGGACCTGCGCGAGACCCTGCGCGCGCAGACCGGCACCCGCGCCGTCGTCATGACGATGGGCGCCCTGCACGAGGGGCACCTCGACCTCGTCCGCGAGGCGCGGCGGCGTGCGGACAACGTCGTGGTGACCATCTTCGTCAACCCACTGCAGTTCGCGCCGGGCGAGGACCTCGACGCCTACCCGCGCGACCTCGAGGCCGACCTCGCCAAGCTCGCCGAGGTGGGCGCCGACGTCGTCTTCGCCCCCGACCCGCAGACGATGTACCCGCAGGGCGACCCCGAGGTCCGGGTCGACCCCGGGCCCGTGGCCCGCCGGCTGGAGGGCGTCACCCGCCCCACCCACTTCTCCGGCGTCCTCACCGTCGTGCTCAAGCTGCTCCACCTCACCCGGCCCGACGTCGCGCTGTTCGGGCAGAAGGACGCCCAGCAGCTCGCGCTCGTGCGGGCCATGGTGCGCGACCTCGACGTCGACGTCGAGGTCGTCGGAGTGCCCATCCGCCGCGAGCCCGACGGCCTGGCGATGAGCAGCCGCAACGCCTACCTCGACCCCGCCGACCGCCGCGCGGCGCTCGCCCTGTCCGCCGCCCTGCGCGCGGGCGCGGAGCACGCCGCCGAGGGCGGGCCGGCCGTGCTGCGGGCGGCCCGCGGGCGGCTCGCCGAGGAGCCCGCCGTCGAGCTGGACTACCTCGAGCTCGTCGACCCCGACACCATGGTCCCCGTCCCACCCGACCACGGGGGAGCTGCGCTGCTCGCCGTCGCCGCCTGGGTGGGCGGGACCCGACTCATCGACAACACGACCGTCCACCTGCGAGAGGACCACTGACGATGCCGGCGCCCAGCTCGCTGCACCGGCCGATGCTCATCGGCAAGATCCACCGTGCCACCGTGACCGCCGCCGACCTGCACTACGTCGGCTCCCTCACCGTGGACGCCGACCTCCTCGACGCCGCGAACCTGCTGCCCGGCCAGCAGGTCGACGTCGTCGACATCACCAACGGCGCGCGGCTCACCACCTACGTCATCCCCGGCGAGCGCGGCAGCGGCGAGGTGAAGATCAACGGCGCCGCCGCCCACCACGTCCACCCCGGCGACCTCGTCATCGTCATCGCCTACGGGATGCTCAGCGACGCCGACGCCCGCACCTACACCCCCGCCGTCGTCTTCGTCGACGAGGACAACCGCATCCGTGACGTCGGCGCCGAGCCCGGACAGGTCCCGGCGGCCGCGGCGGACGTCGCGTTCCACGTCGAGGCGAGCGGCGTGCCCTTCGCCGACCACCGCGCCGAGGCAGCCACCGGGCCGCGCTGACGTGCTGGGGGTGCTCGAGGGCTTCGCCGCGCTGGCGGTCCTCATCGCCCTCGGGGCGCTCCTCGCGCACGTCGGCTTCCTCACCTACGCCAGCCAGACGATGCTCGTCCGGCTGGCCTTCTGGGTGGCCAGCCCCGCCCTCCTCCTCACCGTCGTCGCCGACGCCGACATCGCCGCGGTCTTCTCCGCCAACCTCCTGGCCTCGGCGGGGGCGGTCGCCGGTGCCCTGCTCCTCTACCTCCTCCTCGCCCGGCTGGTGGCCCGCCGGCCCGCCCCGGAGAGTGTCGTCGCCGCGCTGTGCTCGATGTACGTCAACGCCGGCAACCTCGGCATCCCGGTGGCCGCCTACGTCCTCGGCGACGCCGCGCTCGTCGCGCCGATCCTCCTGCTCCAGCTGCTCCTCCTCCAGCCGCTCGCGCTCGCGGTCCTCGACCGCACGACCGCGGGGACGGGTGTCGGGGCGGGGCGGCTCGCGCTGCGCACCGTGCGCAACCCGCTGCTGCTCGGTGCGGTGACCGGGCTCGTGCTCGCTCTCACCGGCGTCGAGCTGCCCACCGTCGTCCGCTCACCGGTCGACCTCCTCGGCGCGATGGCGGTGCCCGCGATGCTCCTCGCCTACGGGGTGTCGCTCCGGCTCGGCCCGAAGCCGGGAGCCGGCTCACCGCCCGGGGAGGTGGCGCTCGTCGTCGGGCTCAAGCTCCTGGTCCAGCCGGCGCTCGCCTACGCCGTGGGGCTGGCGGTCGGGCTGCAGGACGCCGCCCTGTACGCCGTGGCCGTGCTCGCCGCGCTGCCCACGGCGCAGAACGTCTTCGTCCTGGCCAGCCGGTACGACCGCGGCGTCGTCCTGGCCCGCGACGCGATCTTCCTCTCCACCATCGGGTCGGTGCCCGCGATCCTCGTGCTCACCGCCCTGCTCACCTGAACACCCCCACCCGCCCGACCTGGGCTGCCGTCGGGCGGGAGACGTGCGTCAGCCGGCCCGGGTCGCGAGCTCGCGGATGTAGGACTCGGCCTCGGCCACCCGCATCCGCCGCGCCCCACGGCGCTCGAGCGCGGCGACCATGGCAGGCTCGCTGCGCGCCTGGCTCAGCCCCCGGCGTACCAGCGTGAGCGGCGGCTTGCGCGCCTCCCCGAGGTCGCGCAGCAGCCGGAACCAGAAGGTCTGGGCGCGGGGCCGCCACAGGAGCAGGGCGTCGGCCAGGACGTCCTCGTCGCGCAGGTCGGCGATGAGCTCGGCGGCGAAGATCCCCTCGGCCAGCACGATCGGGCTGCCGCCGGCGTCGAACTGCCGTGTCGTGGTCCTCCGGTTCGTCGGGATGTCGTAGACCGGCACCTCGGCCCGCCCGGTCCGGGCGATCTCCAGCAGTGCGGCCATCGCGGCGTCGTGGTCCCAGCTGCGCGGGTCGTCCCAGTCGACGATGCCGTAGCGGCGCGGGAGGTCGGGGTGGTCGCCGTCCCGGTAGAAGTCGTCGAGCGAGACGACGGGGACGCCCACCCGCCGGGTGAGGGACGTCTTGCCCGAGCCCGAGGGCCCGGTGAGCAGGACGATGCGCACCGGCGCCCGCCGCGCCCCGCGCGGGATGTCGAACAGCCCGGGCTGGCGGACCCCGTCGTCCTGTGCGACGACCTCCGCAGGGTCGCCGGGCTCCGGTACCCGCTCGGTGGGGCCGCCAGTCGGCTCGGCAGCGGTCATCGCCCATCCCCTCGTCCGGTCCCGCGACGTCCGCACGAGGATAGCCCCGGGAGGGGAGAGCTCCGGCCGCTGGGTAGGATCGCGGGGTGAGTGAGACGACCGTGCCCCGCAGCGAGGAGCTCGACCACGACGTTCCCGAGCAGGTCCGCGTCCGGGCGGAGAAGCGCGCCCGGCTGCTGGCCGCCGGGGTCGACCCCTACCCGGTGACCGTCCCGGTCACGACGACGATCGCCGCCGTCCGTGCGCAGCACGAGGGCCTGGCGCCGGGCGAGGAGACCGACGACGTCGTCGGCGTCGCCGGGCGCGTGATGTACCTGCGCAACACCGGCAAGCTGTGCTTCGTCACCCTCCAGGACGGCGAGGGCACCCGCCTGCAGGCGATGCTCTCCCGCGCGGAGGTCGGCGAGGAGGCGCTCGCGTCCTTCAAGTCCGACGTCGACCTCGGTGACCACCTCTTCGTCCACGGCCGGGTCATCGCCTCCCGGCGCGGCGAGCTGAGCGTCTTCGCCGACTCCTACCGGATCGCGGCCAAGGCGCTGCGCCCGCTGCCCAAGACCTACGAGACCGAGGACGGCGAGCAGGTCGCGCTGTCCGAGGAGGGGCGGGTGCGGCGCCGGCACCTCGACCTCATCATGCGGCCGGCCGCCCGCGAGATGGTGCGCACCCGGTCGGCCGTGGTGAAGTCGCTGCGCCGGTCGCTGGACACCCGCGACTTCATCGAGATCGAGACCCCGATGCTCCAGGTGCAGCCCGGTGGGGCGGCGGCGCGGCCGTTCGTCACCCACATGAACGCCTACGACATCGACCTGTACCTGCGCATCGCCCCCGAGCTCTTCCTCAAGCGGGCGGTGGTCGGGGGGATCGAGAAGGTCTTCGAGATCAACCGCAACTTCCGCAACGAGGGCGCCGACTCCAGCCACTCCCCGGAGTTCGCCATGCTCGAGGCCTACGAGGCGTACGGCTCCTACGACACCATGGCCGAGCTCACCCGCAGCCTCGTCCAGCAGGCCGCGCTCGACGCCTTCGGCAGCACCACGGTGCGCCTCGCCGACGGCACCGAGTACGACGTCGGCGGGGAATGGGAGGAGATCTCGCTCTACCCCTCGCTCAGCGCCGCGCTCGGGGAGGAGATCACCCCGCAGACCCCGATGGACCGGCTCGTCCGCTACGCCGAGCGCTTCGAGATCCCGGTCGCTGCGCACTACACGCCGGGCAAGGTGGTCGAGGAGCTGTGGGAGCACCTCGTCGGGGACCACCTCTACGCCCCGACCTTCGTGCGGGACTACCCGGTGGACACCTCCCCGCTGACCCGGGCGCACCGCTCCATCCCGGGCGTCGTGGAGAAGTGGGACCTGTATGTGCGCGGCTTCGAGCTCGCCACGGCCTACTCCGAGCTCGTCGACCCGGTGGTCCAGCGGGAGCGGTTCGAGGCCCAGGCGCTCGTCGCGGCGGCCGGGGACCCCGAGGCGATGCAGGTGGACGAGGACTTCCTCGAGGCGATGGAGCAGGGCATGCCGCCGTCCGGGGGGATGGGCATGGGCATCGACCGCCTGCTCATGGCGCTCACCGGCCACGGCATCCGCGAGACGATCACCTTCCCGCTGGTCAAGCCGGTCTGACGGCTCGCCCGGCGGCCCGTTCCCGGCCGGCGGTGCCGCGTCGGGCAGGGGGGCGCAGTTCAGCCGCCCGTCACCACGACGTCGAGCGTGCGCGGCCCGTGCACCCCCTCGACCCGGACGAGCTCGATGTCGCTCGTCGCGCTCGGCCCCGCGATCCACGTGAGCGGGCGGGTGGGGTCGAGGACGGCGACGGCCTCGGGGACGGTGGCGACGACCTGCTCGGCGCGCAGCACGCACACGTGGTGGTCGGGCACGAGGGAGATGGCGCGGCGGCCCTGGTCCGGCCCTCCGTCCAGGACGATCGTGCCCGTCTCGGCGACCGCGACCCGGGCGGCGGTGACAACGGCGTCGACGGCGTCGAGCTCGGCGTGGCTCAGCGGCGCCGCGGAGGAGTCGGTGCGCACCTGTGCCGTGACCTGCGCCAGCCAGGCCCGCTCCAGCCCCTCGGGCACGACGACGGACCCCGCCTGCGCCGTCAGCCTCCCCACGTGGGCGGCCACCTCCTGGGGCACGCACCGGTGGACCCGGGCGCGGTAGTCGACGAGCCGTTCGACGAGGAGCTCCACGGCGGCACCCACGGGCAGGTCGGAGGTGGTCCGGTACGCGCGGGGTGGCCGCGGGGGCGGCCCGTGCCGGGAGCGGCCCAGCGCGTCCCGGACCCGGGCGAGCACGGCCTCACGCGCCTTCACCGCTGCTCCTCCCGCTGCTCCCACCACTCGCGGAAGGGCTGTCGTGGCGGGGCCGGGACGTCGCGTGTGGCGGTCCAGCGACCGACTACCGGCAGCGGCAGGGAGCGGATGCGCCCGCGCCGGGCGAGCGGCCGCGTGGCAGCGGCCAGCCGGGCGGCCCACCGCATGCGGCGCCCGGACCGCATGACCCGGGACAGTCCCCGCATCGCCGTTGCCCAGCCGGAGGGCGTGACCGCCGCCCGCTCGGCGTCGGTGGCCTGCCGCCGCAGGTGCACCAGCGCGGCCGGGATGTCGATCTTCACCGGGCACACCTCGTAGCAGGCGCCGCACAGCGAGCTGGCGAACGGCAGGGAGGCGGCCGGGTCGTCCGGGCCGCTGCGCGCGGTGCCGACGCCGGTGAGCTGCGGGGTGAGGATGGCCCCGATCGGCCCGGGGTAGACCGACCCGTAGGCGTGCCCGCCGGTGTGCTCGTACACCGGGCACACGTTGAGGCAGGCCGAGCAGCGGATGCAGTGCAGCGCGGTGCGCCCGACGTCGTCGGCCAGCGCGCGGGTGCGCCCGTTGTCGAGCAGGACGAGGTGGAACGCCTGCGGCCCGTCACCGGGGTGCACACCGGTCCACATCGAGGTGTACGGGTTCATCCGCTCCCCGGTGGAGGAGCGGGGCAGGAGCTGGAGGAAGACCTCCAGGTCCCGGAAGGTCGGCACGACCTTCTCGATGCCCATGACCGTGATGAGCGTCTCGGGCAGGGTGAGACACATCCGGCCGTTGCCCTCGGACTCGAAGACGGCGATCGTGCCGGTCTGAGCGACGGCGAAGTTCGCGCCGCTGACCGCGACCTTCGCCTCGAGGAAGGTGCGGCGCAGGTGGGCGCGGGCCGCCATGGCGAGGGCCCGCGGGTCGTCGGTGAGGTCGGCGGGGACGCCCGGCATGCGGGCGGTGAAGATCTCCCGGATCTCCGCCCGGTTGCGGTGGACCGCGGGCACGAGGATGTGGGAGGGCATGTCCCCGGCGAGCTGGACGATGAGCTCGGCGAGGTCGGTCTCCACGGCGGTGATGCCCTCGGCGGCGAGGTGCTCGTTGAGGCCGATCTCCTGGGTGGCCATGGACTTCACCTTGACCACCTGCCGCTCACCGGTGGCGCGGACGAGCTCGGTGACGATGCGGTTGGCCTCCTGCGCGTCGCGTGCCCAGTGCACGGTGCCGCCGGCGGCCGTGACCCGTTCCTCCAGCTGCTCGAGCAGCTCGGGCAGCCGGCTCATCACCTCGTGCTTGATCGCGCTGCCGGCGTCGCGCAGCGCCTCCCAGTCGGGCAGCTCGTCCACGACGGCGGCGCGCCTGTCCCGGATGGTGTGGGTGGCGTGGCGCAGGTTGCTCCGCAGCTGGGCGTTGCGCAGCGTCTCGTGCGCGGCGGTGGGGAAGTCCGGTCCCCAGCGCAGCGGGTGCTGCGGCGGGGCGGCCGGCTGCGGCCGCACGGTCGGCATGCCGAGGTGGGTGGTGGTCATGTGGGACGTCCCTGGGCGAGGAAGGCCGGCTGCCACGGCTCGGCGTGGGTGGCGGCGAGGACCTCGGCGAGGTGGGCGACCTGGACCTCGCTGCCCTGCCGGGCGAGGCGCCCGCCCATGTTCATCAGGCAGGAGTAGTCGCCCGCGACGAGGACCTGGGCACCGGTCGCCGTGACGTGGTCGACCTTGGCCTGGACCATCGCGGCGGCGGTCTCGGCGTTCTTCAGCGAGAAGGTGCCCCCGAACCCGCAGCACGTCTCGGCCTCGGGCAGCTCGCGCAGCTCGAGCCCCTCGACGGCGCGCAGCAGGCGCAGCGGACGGTCGCCCACGTGGAGCATGCGCAGCGAGTGGCACGTGGGGTGGTAGGTCACCGTGTGCGGGAACCAGGCGCCGACGTCGGTGACGCCCAGGACGTCGACGAGCAGCTCGGTCAGGTCGTAGGTGTGCGCGGCCACCGCGGCGGCCGTCCGGGCGAGCACGTCGTCGCCGAGCTCGCGGGCCACCATCGCCTGCTGGTGGCGGACCGAGCCGGTGCACGAGCCCGACGGCGCCACGACGGCGTCCCACTCCCCGTCCAGCACCGGGGCGAAGGCCGACACGTGGTTGCGGATCACGGGCAGCGCCTCGGCGAAGTAGCCGGTGTTGACGTGCATCTGCCCACAGCAGCCCTGCCCCACCGGGAAGTCGACCTCGTGCCCGAGGCGCTCGAGCAGCCGCACCGTGGCGGTGGCCGCCTGGGGGAACATGACGTCCGCAACACACGTGGCGAACAGTGCGATCCGCACGCGGGCCCCCTCCTCGCAGCGACCGGTGTCCAGGTCAGCCGGCGCGGAAGCGGTGGGTGAGCGCGTCGACGAAGACGGTGCCGATGTCGGCCGGGTTGCGGGCGAGGTAGCTGCGCCCTCCCGTCTGCGCGGAGATGAGGCGGAGCACCTCCTCGTCGGTCCCGGTGCCCATGCCCACGGTGATGATCGGGATCGGTTTGGCTGGGTCGATGCTCGCCTGGATCTCGGCGAGCAGCTCGCTGAGCGTGATGCTGTCGTCGTCCTCGTTCCGGCCGTCGGTGAGCAGCACCACCGAGTTGACGTACCCCGGCTCGTAGTTCGCCTGCACCTCCCGGTAGGCGGCGAGCACAGTGTCGTACAGGCCGGTGTCCCCGCCTTCGACGGTGTGCTGCGGCAGGGAGGAGGCGGCGGCCAGCAGGGCGTCCCGGTGCAGGCCGTCGCCCGCCTGGGAGTCGAGCTGGGCGATCGGGACGAGCTCGGTCCAGTCCGCGCCGCCGGGGTGGTCGGTGGAGAAGATCCACAGCCCCACCTGGGAGGTCATCGGGAAGACCTCCAGGGCGGTGTGCGCCGAGGCGGCGGCGAGGGCGATCCGGGTCTGGTCCCCGACCGGCTCGAGCATCGACCCGGAGACGTCGATGACGGCGAGCATGCGCATGTCGACCGCGACGATGTTCCACAGCGCGACGACGGCGTCGGCGTCGGCGAGCGTGGGCGCGGTGAGCGCGGGCTCGGTCCCCTCCGGGATGCCGGGCACCTCCGGCGGCTCCCCCTCCGGGAGGCGGAAGCCGGCGTCCTCCCGGTCCGGGACGCCCGCTACCCCGGTGATGGACTGCTCCAGGGCGGTGATCGCGCGTCGCGTCTGGTCCTCCTGGTCCGCGGCGGGCACCGGCACCCACGAGTAGACCAGGGCCCCCGTGCCGTCGGCGGGGACGACGGCGGTGAGCGGGACGTCGGGGTTCTCCTGCCGCTGCCGGTAGATCTGCTGCTCGGTGGCCGCGACGGCGGTGGCGTCCTCGCCGTCCTGGCTCGCGTGGGCGAGCAGCTCCTCCTCGGTCCGGGCCTGGCGGGACATCCGGATGATGTGGGCGCCGAGCAGCTGCTCCCCCTCGGGCGAGTCGCCGATCGCCTGGTCGGCGGCGTGGAGGAGGAGCATGCTCGTCGTCGACTCCTCCGGGTCGCCCAGGCGCAGCTCGAGCGGGCCGGAGAGGATCGCCTGCCACGGCTGCGGGCCGCTGAGCCCGGTGGACTCGGCGAGGGAGTTCGGCACGGCCAGCACGGCGAGGCTGGTAGCCAGCGTGGGGCCCGGGCTGAGGCTCGGGGCGTCGGCGCTCTGGTTCACCCGGTCCACCCAGACGTCGGAGTCCGGGATCCACACGTCGGGCCGCGCGGTGCCCTCGCGGATCTGGTCGGCGGTGACCGACGACTGCGCGGTGGACACGCTGTACCGCACGCACTCGTCGTTCTCCTCGACCCGGTCCGCGGCCGACTCCACGACCGGCGCGAAGTCCTCGGTCGTCGTCACCTGCACGGTGACCAGTGCCTCACAGGCCCCGCCCCCCGCGCCTTCGCCCCCCGTGGTGGGCGGAGCGGTCTCGTCCTCCCGCAGGATCGCCCAGGCGACCACCGCGAGCAGAGCGATGACCACGAGGAACCCGAGGATGCTCGCCAGGTTCACCCCGCCACGCTTCGTTGCGCTGACCATGTGTAGAACGTAGCCCCTCCGGCAGCGGCCGGAAAGGGGAACGGCCCGATCGCCACGAGGAGTCCGGGATCGCGGAGTACGGTGACATGGCCGGTGCGAGGGTCGTGCCAGGGGGGTTGGGGGTCGTCCATGAGGTGGAGCCATCCGGCGTTGCTCATCGCCACGGTGTGGGTGCTGGTCGGCTGCGGGGTGGTGACGGACCCCACGGAGGTCACCCCCGACGTCTACGTCGAGACCCCCTCACCCAACCCGCGTGCGGCTGCCGTCTTCGGGCAGGACAACGTCGACGACGCAGTCGAGCAGCTCACCGGCTTCGCCCTGTCCGAGGCCTACCCCCCGGAGTTGCTCGACCCGCAGCGGGAGGACTACAGCGTCGCGGACCTCGCCGGTGACGACGTCGTCGAGCACCTCACCCCGGACGCCGCGGAGGGGTGGACCGAGCTGGTCGAGGCGGCCCTGGCGGGGGACGCGGAGGCCCGCAGCATCGTCCACGTCATGCGGTTCTACGACGTCGAGCGGCGGTGGACGCTGCCGGAGGACGATCCCGTCGTGGCCAGCCAGCAGATCACCGACATCGTCCTGGAGGTCGACTCCAGCGGTGGGGCCGGTCAGGAGCGCCTCGTCGTCTCCTTCCACCACGACGTCTCCCTGGAGTACCGCGAGGACGGCAGGCCGGTCGGGATGGACATCGCGAAGGAGATCACCTACCAGCTCGCGCCCGTGTCCGACCCGGACGGGCCGGGCTGGCTGATCGCCGGGTTCGACGGTGAGTTCGAGGTGGTCGACTGGTCATGACTCCGGGCCGGGCGTGACAGGTCCGAGCGCGCCCGCCTGGCGCAGGGTGTCCACCGCGTCCGGCAGGTGGGCGAACGCCGCCTCGACGTCGGCCGGCTCGGCGACGCGGTGCGCGTTGTCCCGCAGGTACTGGCGGACGGCGTCGTCGAAGGCCTCCGGGCCGGCGCGGCGCCGGGCCTCGAGGAGCGCGGTGCCGCCTGCCGTGTAGATCCCGGCGACGTAGGCGGCCGAGGCGTGCTCGTGCTGCGCCCAGGCGGTCATCGGCTCCCCGACCCGGCGGTCCGCGTGCGCCGGCGCTCGCGTCGAGGTGAGGTCGTCCCCCTCGACGAGCGCCTGGGCGTAGGTGGCGAAGGACTCGTCGAGCCACGGGTGGGCGGCCTGGTTGTTGCCGACCAGCCCGTAGAACCACATGTGGGCGACCTCGTGCACGACCAGCCACCCGTCCTCCGGCAGGTCGAGGTCGCCGAACTGGATGGCCCCGGCGACCTCCACCCCGTCCGTCTGGTCCGGGACGACGGTGATCCACAGGTCGGAGTAGGGGAAGGGGCCCAGGCGGGCGGTGAGCTCGCGGATCGCGGACTCGACCTCCGCGAGCCACCGGTCGGGGGAGGCGCGGGTGCCGCTGCGCGGGGTGCCCAGGTGCACCCGCACCCCCGCCAGCGTGCGGTGCACGACGTCGAGGTCCCCCACCGTGACGGCGACGTCCCGCACGGCGGGGTCGGTGAAGCGGTGCACGGCCCGGCCGGTCCCGGTGCGCTCCGCGGTGCCGGTGACGGCGCCGGTGCCCAGCACCTCGTACCCGGCCGGCGCGACGACGGTGAGGCCGTCGAGCCGGAAGGTCTCGCTGGTGGCCATCTCCCCGACGACGTCGACGGCGGGGTCGGTGGCCCAGCCGCGCCCGCGCTGCCACGCCAGCATCGGGAAGGCGGTGGCGAACCAGGCCGCCTCACCCGTGGCGGACACCCCGACCCGCTCGTCGGTGCCCTCGCCGAGCGTGAGCGTGAAGGTCAGCTCCGTGCGCACCGTCTCCCCGGGCGGCACGCAGCGCGGCAAGGGCACCTCGACGAGCGTGCCCGGGTGGTCGGCCGGTGCCCCGGCGCGGTGGACGACGGGCAGGGCACGGGTGCCGTCGACCCGCACGTCGGCGATCTCCAGGGCGTTGCCCTCGACGGCGGTGGCGGGCTTGTTCGGCCACGCGCGGAAGACGAGCTCGCACACCTCCCGGTCGGGGGTGAAGGTCACCGTCTCGCGGCCGTCGACCGAGTGCAGGTCGGAGGCGACGACGAAGAGCAGGTCGACGACGGGCTGTGCCGGGTCGGGAGCGGGCCAGTCGTCGCTGGCCGACGAGGCGCAGCCGGCCACGACGAGGAGGGCGGCGAGCGGGCCGCAGAGCCGGCGGGTCATGACGGCATCGTGCTGCCGGCCCCCGGGGTCGCGCCAGCCAAGAGCTCGTCGCCGTCCCGTTCGGTGACGTCGAGCCAGGTGACCCCCACCGCGGCGACGCAGCCCACGAGACCCTCCCGCGGGGTGAGGTCCCGCAGCGCCAGCATCGCGGTGCGGCCGGCCCGCGGGCTGCGCAGGGCGGCGGGCCGGGTCGGGGCGGTGACGGCCACCGACCGCATGGGCAGCGTCAGGCCCGCGCCGGTGGCCTTGAGCACGGCCTCCTTGCGGGACCACCACACCGCCAGGGCGTGGGGCCGCGCCTCGGGGGCCAGGGCGCGGTAGTCCACCAGCTCCGCCGGGGCGAGGATGCCGGTGCCGAGGTCGCTCAGCGCGTGGGTCTCCCGGACCGCGACGGACTCGACGTCCACCCCGACCGGGACGTCGTGGGCCACGGCGACGGCGACCCGGCCGCCCGCGTGGGCGATGCTGAACTGGACCTCCGCGCCCGGCCCCACCAGCCGGGGCTTGCCGTGGTCACCGCCGCAGCGCAGGCACGTCGTGTCGACCCGGAGCGCGGTGGGGGCGGTCCCGGTCCATGCGGCGAGCCGGAGCCGCAGCAGCGCGCGGGCGGTGACGAACCGTGTCCGCACCGTGCGGTGCGCGAGCTGCCCGGCCCGGCGGCGCTCCACCTCGTCGAGCAGCGCGTCGAGGCCGGGGCGTTCGGTCGTCGTCGCCCACCACACCTCGCAGCGCAGCGGGTCGGTCGCGTCGGTCATCTGCGCATCAGCTCGTCGAGCAGCTGGAGCCCGAGGTCCTGGGCCCCGACGTGGGGGAGCCCGGCGTCGGCGAACCAGTCGGCGCTCGCCTCCGGGTGCGGACCGCTGACCCCGACCGCGCCGTCGCCGTACGGGGCCACGACCGCCGCCGCCAGCCCGTTGTCGTAGACGGCGAGGACGTCGGCCGGGCCCCGGAGCGGGTCGAGCGCGAAGTACGGGCCGTCCTGGAAGTACACCCGGCGCGGCTCGCCCCGCCAGCGCACGGTGGCGAGCGCCTCCGCCTCGTCGGCGACGCTCGCGCCGGGGGAGGCGATGTACTGGTCGGTGTCGCCGGGCAGGAGGGCGAAACCGGGGGAGCGGCCGGCGAGGTAGCCGCCGAGGCAGAAGCCGAGGTACCGCCCCCCGCCCCGGACGAAGTCGCGGATCACCCGCGCGTGGCGCCGCAGCCTGCGGTAGGCGGGCCGCAGCTGCCCGCCGCCGGGCTGGGCGTACAGCACGGCGCGGGCCAGGGCGTCCGGTCCGAGCGCGAGCGGCTCCCGCGGCCCCACGTAGGTGACGTCCAGCCCCCAGCGGGAGCGGCGGAGCAGGTCGGCCACCGCCTCCGGGCACCCGGGTGCGGCGGCCGGACCGCGGTAGACGAGGGCCAGCCCGCCCGCCGACGCGCCCACCGGTGACTCCTAGCGGCGCCCGCCGGTACGGGGGCCCGCATGGGCACCCGGTGTCGCGAGCATGAGGTCGCGGACGCCGCGGGTGACCACCGCCACGCCGGCCTCGAGCGGGCCCCGGGCGTACCGCCGGCCCCACAGGAGGGCGAAGATGACCACGAGGAGCAGCTGGATGACGAAGGTCAGCACGTCGCTCGCCGGCTGCGGCGGGAGGCTCGTGAGGAGCAGGTGCCCGGCGTAGAGGGTGAGGGTCATGCTGCCCGCGGCGGCCAACGGCACGACCAGCCGCCCGGCCACCCGCCCGAGGAGCACCGACACGGACAGGACCGCCAGCGAGGTGCCGATGGTGAAGGCGAGGTCGAACGGGGTGGCGCTGTGCGGCGTCGTCACCGCCAGCCACCACGGGCTGGACGTCGGCAGCACGCCGCCGCCGGGGCCCCACACGAGGAGGTCGGTGTACTCCGCGGGGGACATCGTCTGCAGGGCGACGGCCTCCAGCCGCTGCCACCCGCCGGCCACGCTCATGAGCAGCCAGGACCCGACACTCGACCCGACGGCGAGGGCGACCCCGATCGCCCCGATCTTCAGCACCACGCCGCGCGAGCCCAGCGCGCAGCGGCCCACCGCGAGGCCGGCGCACACGTAGGCCAGCCAGGGCAGGGCCGGGAACGCACCGGTGAGGGTGAGGTCGATCGTCAGCCGGACGGGGTCGGTCAGCAGGTCGGTGAAGGTGGGGTTCTGCTCCGCGGCCACCGGCAGCTCCGCCCGCACGACGTGGCTGAGCACCGGCATGACCACCGTGATGCCGGCGGCCAGCGCCACCAGGGCGCGGGTGCTCAGCGACAGCAACGGGACGGCGAGGAGGAAGAGCACCCCGTAGTAGGCGAGGATGACGCGGGCCGTATCGGCGGGCACCGCGTAGCCCAGCAGCAGGCCGAACGCTCCGATGAGCAGGGCACGGACGGCGAGGGAGGTGGCGGCGGCGTCCCGCCGGCGGCCTGTCGGTCGGCGGCGTCCGCCGCTGCCGAAGGCGATGCCGACACCGGCGAGGACGGCGAACAGCGCCGAGGCCTTCCCGACCGACAGCACCCACGCGGCCGACATGCCACCGTCGGGGCCGACGGGCTCGAGGAGGTGGACCGCCATCATCCCGACGAGCGCGAGGCCGCGGGCGAGGTCGACCCCGACGAGGCGTCCCGCCCCGGCGGGGCCGGGGCCGGAGCCACCGGCCGAGACGTCGGCGGTGGGCTCGCAGGCGTGGGGGATCGTGACGGCGGGGTGGTGCACGGCGGTGGGCGCCACCGTCTGTGAAGCGGTCATCGGACAGCTCCTTCACGACGTGCTGTGGAGGGGTGGGGGGCGCGTCGGCCGGGCTGGGCCGGGATCCCCCGCCAGGACGTCCCGGGCAGGAGGCTCTCGCCCTTCATCACCAGGGAGAGCGGGGCGAGGGTGCTCTCCTCGCCCAGGACGGAGTCGTACAGGACGACGGCGCGGGCGCCGACGTCGGCGCCGTCGCGCAGGGAGATGGTCGACATCTTCATCACGCGGTCCTCGAAGAGGTGGGTCTGGAGGGAGGCGTGTGCGCCGACGGCGACGTCGTCGCCGATCTCGACGAGGTCGAACTCGGTGAGGTAGGTGGTGTCGACGAGGGTGCGCCGGCCGACCTTGACCCCGAAGAGCCGGAGCAGCGGTGCCAGCAGGGGGCTGCCGCTGAGCATCGCGAGGAGGGCCGGGACCGCCGCGCCCTCGTAGATGCCGGTGACGAACTCGGTGCGCCGCACGAACCCGCTCCACAGCGGCTCGACGCGGCGACGGTACCGGCCGACGACGACCCACTTGACGGCGGCCACGGTGAGCACCACGCCGAGGCTGCCGCCCAGCGCGACCACCGGGGTGGCCAGCACGGTCACCACCGTGGGGGAGGCCGCAGCGACCGGGGAGAGCGTGAGCAGGGTGACGAACGTCGAGAGCGCCAGGAGCGAGGACGGCAGCACGATGCGGAGGAACTCGATGAGGTAGCGGTTGCGCACCTTTCGTCGGGAGGGTCGGTAGGTCTGCGCCTCGGTGAACTCGTCGTACAGCTCGCGCCGGGGCAGGTAGATCGCCGGTGACCCGAGCCAGGACGTCCCGGGCGCGGTACCGGCGACCGACGGGACGGACTGGACGCCGATGAGCGAGCCGTCACCGAGGTGGGTGCCGGAGGGCACGAAGGAGGCGTTCCCGACGAAGGCGCGCCTGCCCACCGTCGTGGGACGGAAGGCGACGTGCCCGTTGCAGTACGTCGCGCTGCCGACACTGGCCATGTCGGCCACGAAGGTCTCGTCCTCCAGGGTGAGGAGGTCGGGGTCGATGTTGGCGATGGTCGAGACCTCGGCCCCGCGCCCCACCCGGGCCCCGAGGGCACGCAGCCACGGCGGGGTGTACAGGGTGGCGTACAGCGTGTTGTTCAGTGCGATGCTCTGCTCGAGGAGCTTGTCCCCGAACCACTTCTCCATCCCGAGCTGGGAGCGCAGGTGGTGGATCCCCACCGGGGTGGCGGGCAGCGCGAGGCGCCGGGCACCGAGGATGAGCACGCAGGTGGCGGCGACGAACACCGGCCCGGACAGCGCGGTGACGAGGAAGGCGGGCAGCAGCCCGCGGGTGAGGAGCATCCACCAGACCAGCGCCACGACCGGGGCGCTGGCCAGCAGCGGGAGCAGCTCGAGGAAGGCGAGGCCGACCCCGAAGGCGGGCAGCAGCCGGCGCGGCCACTGCCGCGGGGCCTCGTCGCACTCGGCCATGAGCTCGAACACCGGGTCACCGGCGGACTCCTGGGGCCGTGCCGGTGAACCGGACCACGTGGCGCCGTCGGGGACGCGTTCACCGGCCTGGAGCAGGGACTGCTCGCGCAGGATGGCACCCCGGCCGACCTCGCAGGGACCCACGAGCACCGCGTTCGCGCCGACCACGCCCTGCTCGCCGATCTCGATCGGCCCGACGGTGAGGACGCCGCCGGCGATCTCGAAGGCGTTGAGGTGGGTGGCGTACCCGACGGTGGCGCCGTCCCCGAGGTGAACAAGGTGCGGCAGCGGGATCTCGGCGGTGCCGATGTGGCAGGCCTCCCCGACCCGGCCGCCGAGGAGCCGCAGGTAGGGCGCGGCCCACGGGGAGCCGGAGAGCACCGACAGGGGGGAGAGGGTCATCGCCTTCTGCACGGCCCACACGCGCAGGTGGGTCGCGCCGTAGAGCGGGTGGACCCCCGGCCGGATGCCCGGGGTGAGGAGGCGGACCCCGACGACCGGGAGCAGCCAGCGTCCGACGAGGTAGGACAGCGGGAAGAGCAGGACGAGCTGCTGGATCATCGCCACGCTCGGCTCGCCGCCGTGGATGCTGTAGACGATGCCGACCGGGAGCAGGAAGACGACGAGGAGGGAGTACACCCACCCGAGTTGGGAGAGCGCGAACGCCGCGATCCGCCACCGCGCCGGCGGCTCCGGGCGGGGCGGGCGCACCTCCTCCGGCTCGTCGCCGGACTCGAGGCGGGACATGTCCTGCTGCCGCGCCAGCGCCCGCACCGTGGGGTTGGCGTAGAGGTCGACGATCGACAGCGAGGGCAGGGTGGCGCGCAGCTTGGACACGACCGTCGCCGCGAGCAGCGAGTGGCCACCGAGGTCGTTGAAGAAGTCCGCCTCGACGGACAGCGAGCCCTCCGGGAGCCGCAGCACCTCCTGCCACGCCGCGGCGATCTGCCGCTCGGTCTCCGTCTCCGGGGCGACGTAGTCGCCGTCCCCGGCGACGAACCGCGGCCCCTGCGGGTCGGGCAGCGCCTTGCGGTCCGCCTTGCCGCTGGGGAGCATCGGGATCCGGTCGACGACCTCGAGGTAGGTCGGGACCATGTACGGCGGGACGGTGCGCCGCAGCTCGGCGTGCAGCCGGGCGAGCAGGCCGTCGTCCCGCGTCGTGCCCTCGGTGAGGACGAGGTAGCCGGTGAGGTCGCCGCCGCTCTCCGAGGGGAGCAGCTTGACCACGGCGGCCGCGACGTGGTCGTCGCGGAGCAGGACGCTCTCGATCTCCTGGAGGTCGACCCGGTTCCCGCGGATCTTGACCTCGCTGTCGGCACGTCCGAGGTACTCGATGTCCCCGGCGGGCAGGAACCGGCCGAGGTCGCCGGTGCGGTACATCCGGGCGCCCGGCGGGCCGTCGGGGTCGGGGACGAACCGCTCGGCGGTGAGGTCGGGCCGGTTGACGTAGCCCCGGGCCACGCCGGGGCCGCCGACGCAGATCTCCCCGACCTCACCGAACGGCACCTGCTCGAGGTTCTCGTCGCGCAGCGTGACGGTGTAGGTCGGCAGCGCCCACCCGATGGTCACCGGCCGGCCCGCGCGCAGGTCGGCCCACGTGCAGGTGACGGTGGTCTCGGTGGGGCCGTAGGTGTTGAGGATCCGCCGGCCCACGCCCCACCGCTCGACGAGCTCCTGGGGACACGCCTCGCCGCCGACGTTGACGGTGCGGATCGAGGGGATGGTGCGGTCCAGCGTCGCCAGCACCGTCGGGACGCAGTAGAGCATGGTGATGGCGGCGCTCTCCAGGAAGTCGGCCAGCCCCGGGCCCACCCGGCGGGCGTCGTCGGTGGGGCCGGCGACGACGGTGGCCCCGACCGCCCAGGTGGGCCAGATCTCCTCGATGGAGAAGTCGAAGGAGATGGTCATCCCCTGGTAGACCCGGTCGGAGGGGGTGACCCCGTACAGCGGGGGGATGACGCTGATGAAGTTGCAGATGCTCGACTGGGGGATGTCCACGCCCTTGGGGCGGCCGGTCGAGCCGGAGGTGTAGATGATGTAGCAGGTGGGGTCGCCCTCGGTGAGGAGGTCGGGGCGCGCGTCGGGGCGCCGCGCGACCTCCTCGGCGACCTGGTCGAGCCGTACGGCCGGGACCGGGATGCCCGCGGAGACCTCGTCGAACGCCGATGTCGTGAGCATCATGCTCAGGCTGGAGTCCTCCGCGATGTAGCCGACCCGGTCCGCCGGTGCGGCCGGGTCGATCGGGACGAAAGCGGCCCCGGCCTTGAGCACCGCGAGGACGGAGACGTACATCCCGACCGACCGCGGGACGAGGATGCCCACCCGCGCCCCCGGCCGGAGACCGGCGGCTACCAGGTGGTGGGCGAGCTGGTTGGCCCGTTCGTCCAGGGCCTGGTAGCTCAGCGTCTCGCCGTCGCACTCCAGGGCCGTGGCGCCGGGCCGGTCGTCACAGGTGCGTTCGAAGTAGTGGTGGAGCCGGGGGAGTGGAGGGGGCCCCGGACGCCGGGTGAGCGGCTGGGTCTCGGGGAGGGCTCGTGGGGAGGGCTGGGTATGGGGGGATGAGGACGTGCGCAAGACAGATTCCCATCGATCGTCCGCCTGATCGTGTCCGCCCGTCCTGACAGATCCGCGTCGTGACGCGGTACCCGGGCGTGGAGAGCCCGGGCGTTCTCAGCCCGCTCGACCGGTCGTGTGCCGCAGGGAACGCGGCAGGTGACCGGGAGGGGCCAGAGGTGCGGCTATCCGTACCTGGTTCGCATTGACCTACTCCCGGTGTAGGTGGGGTGGTGGATCCGCCCGGGGCGCGGCGACGGCGCCGAGCCCAGGCTCACACGGTACACCTCACAGGGCGACGGGAACACCTGTCGGTGCCACGATCGATGGGTGGGCAGCATCCGTGGGCGTGACCGGGGCGGCCGGGGCGCGGAGGTGGTCGTGCGCCCGGCGCTGCCCCGGGACGTGCGGCGCATCCACGGTCTCGTCGCCCCGCACGCCGCCGAGGGCAGCATCATCGACAAGAGCCTCGTCACCTACTACGAGGACGTCCTGGAGTTCGTCGCCGCCGAGACGCAGGAGGAGGGGGAGGCGATGCTCGCCGGGTGCGGTGCCCTCCACGTCCTGTGGGACGACATCGCCGAGGTCCGCACGATCGCCGTCGACCCGCGCTTCCAGGGCCGGGGCGTAGGCCACCGCATCCTCGACGCCCTGGTGGAGCGCGCCCGGTCGTTCCACCTCAAGCGGATCTTCTGCCTCACCTTCGAGGTCGACTTCTTCGCCCGGCACGGGTTCGTGCCGATCGCCGGGACCCCGGTCGGGATGGACGTCTACGCCCAGCTGCTGCGCTCGCACGACCCGGGCGTGGCGGAGTTCCTCGACCTCGCGCGCGCCAAGCCCAACACCCTGGGCAACATCCGGATGCTGCTCGAGCTGTAGGACCTGGCAGGGGGCGGACCGTCAGACCGGTTCGTGCTCGCGCTCGGGGCGGGTGCGCCGCACCCGGGCGCGCAGCGCCTTGTCCCCCTCGATGAGGAGCAGGACGCTGAGCCCGAGCACCGCGCAGGCCAGCCACTCCCCGGCGCTCAGCGGGGTGAAGCCGAGCAGCCCGGCCGACACCGACCACGACATCGCGCCCAGGTGCAGGGCAAGGGCACCGAGCGCGCAGCCGATGAGCACGCGGTTGCTGAAGGGGTGCAGGGCGAAGACGGACCGGGTCTCGGACCGGGCGGTGCCGACGAGGTAGAAGTTCATCAAGACGAACAGGGTGATGGCGAAGGTGCGGGCGTGGTCGAGCTCGTAGCCCTGGCCGAGCGCCCAGCGGAAGGCGACGAGGATCGCCACCGCCATCCAGACACCGGCCAGCAGCACCCGGAACCACAGCACCCGGGAGAGGATCCCCTCGGAGCGTGGGCGCGGCGGTCGGGTGAGCTCGTCACCCTCGGCCGGCTCGAAGCCCATGGCGATGTCCTGCAGGCCGTTGGTCACGACGTTGACGAACAGCAGCTGGATGGGCAGGAACAGCAGCGGCCCCTCGGCCAGGACGTTGGCCGACACCGACAGCAGCGAGGCCAGCCCGGTGGCGATGAGGAAGAAGGTGGCGTTGCGGATCGCGGAGAAGGTGACCCGGCCCTGCCGGACGGCGTCGACGATCGTGACGAAGTTGTCGTCGGTGAGGACGATGTCGGCGGCCTCGCGGGCGACGTCGGTGCCCGACGCTCCCATCGCCACGCCGATCGAGGCGGCCTTGAGCGCCGGGGCGTCGTTGACACCGTCGCCGGTGACGGCGACCGTCTCCCCGTGCTTCTGGAGCAGCTCGACGATGCGCAGCTTGTCCTGCGGCGTGACCCGGGCGGCCACGCTGGTCCGCCGCAGCCGGGCGGCGAGTGTCTCGTCGTCGAGCTCGGCGATCTCCGAGCCGACGAGCGGGTGCCGCTCCATCGGCAGCCCGAGGCGCTCCGCGATGGACGCGGCGGTCGCCGGGTGGTCGCCGGTGACCATGGTGACGTGGATGCCGGCGCGCCGGCAGTCGGCGACCGCCTCCACGACGCCGGGCCGAGGTGGGTCCTCCATCCCGTGCAGGCCGAGGAAGGTGAGGCCGGACGGCGCCGGCAGGTGCCGGTCGACCTCCTCGTCGGGGGCCAGCACCCGCTGGGCGGAGGCGATGACGCGCATCCCCTGGCCGGCGAGCCGCTCGTTGGCACGCGCGACGGCGTCGTCGTCCATCGCCACGGGCCCGGCCGCGGTGGCCAGGGAGGCGGACATTGCGGCCAGCACGTCGGGGGAACCCTTGACGTGGAGGATGCGGGTGCCGTCCGGCTCGCGCCGTACGGTCTGGGAGTACCGCAGCGCGGACTCGTAGGGGCCGTGGGCGAGGGGTGGTGCCGTCCGCTCCTGCGGGGTCACGGCGCCGCTGGCCAGCGCCATCCGCGCCAGCGCGACGTCGACGGCGTCGCCGTGCAGGTCGAGCGCGTCCTCGTCGGTCGCGCTCGCCTCGTTCGTCAGGCCGGCGGTGCGCAGCGCCTCCCGTAGGGTGCCCGACGGCGGGTGGGGCAGCGGGATGCGCAGGTCGGTGGCGCCGTCGGCGGTCCACACCACCTGCACGGTCATCCGGTTCTGGGTGAGCGTGCCGGTCTTGTCGGAGGCGATGACGGTGGTCGAGCCGAGGGTCTCCACGGCGGGCAGCGAGCGGACGATGGCGTTGTGCCGGGCCATCCGGCCCACGCCCAGGCTCATCGCGACGGTGAGGACGATCGGCAGCGACTCCGGCACCGAGGCGACCGCGAGGGCGACCGCGGTGCGGAACATCTCCGACGGCGCGTACCCCAGGACGAGCCCGGCGACGAAGACGAACGCGGCACCGAGTGCGACGACCAGCCCGATCCGGCGCTCCAGGCCGTTCATCAGCGCCTGCAGCGGGGAGGTGGTCTCGGTGCTCTGGATCAGCCGGTTGATCTCCCCGAGCTCGGTGTCCGAGCCGGTGGCGACGACCACCCCGAGCGCACGCCCCGAGGTGACCAGCGTGCCGCTGAACGCCAGGTTCGTCCGGTCCGTGGCGGGGGTGTCGTCCGGCATCGTCGCCGCGTCCTTGCGCACCGGCAGCACCTCGCCGGAGAGCATCGACTCGTTGACCTCCAACCCGGTGACGTCAAGCAGGCGCAGGTCGGCCGGGACACGCTCCCCGCTCTCCAGCGGCACGACGTCCCCGGGGACGAGCTCGGCCGCCGGGAGCCGGACCTCCCGGCCGTCACGCAGCACCCGGGAGGACGGGGCGGAGAGCTGCTGGAGGGCGCGCACCGCGGACTCGGCCTTGCGCTCCTGCCAGAACCCGATGACCGCGTTGGCCATGAGGACGAGGAAGATGGCGACGGCGTCGACCCACTCCTGGAGCAGCGCGGTGACGACGTTGGCGAGCACGAGGATCGCGATGAGGGGGCTGAGGAACTGCCGCCCCAGGGTCTGCCACCACGGCGTGGGCTCGCTCACCTCGATGGTGTTGGGGCCGTGGCGCTCCTGGCGCTCGCGGGCGGTGCTGCTCGACAGGCCGCCGCGGTCCGTCCCGAGCTCGGCGAGGACGGCGTCCGGGGCGAGCTGGTGCCACGGGGGCGGGGTGGAGGTCGTCGTCTGTTCCGTCATCGTCACCTGTCCGTTTCGAGTCCGACGATACGGACATGACGCGGCCGCTGGGGTGGGACCTTCGCCCCGGCGGCTCGCCGGCGGTGCGCGCGGCGCTCGCCCAGGCAGCGGCCCCCACCTAGGGTTGGGGCATGTCGGGTGTAGTGGCAGCCTACGGACCCTTCGACGAGGAGGTCGGGCAGCGCATGCTCGACCGGATGGCCCACCGCGGCCCGGACGGCACCGCGACGGTACGTGCGGGTGACGCCTGGCTCGGCACGCGGTACCTCGCCATCACCGACCCGGAAACCGGTGCCCAGCCGTTGGCCGGCAGCCGCGAGGATGTCTGGCTCATCGGTGACGGCGAGATCTACAACCACCGCCGCATCCGCCGGGAGCTCGGCGAGGACCGGTTCAGCACGAACTCCGACCTCGAGGCGGCGCTGCAGCTCTACAAGGACGAGGGCGTGGCCGCCTTCGAGCGGCTGTGGGGCAGCTTCGCGCTCGCCGTGGGCGCCGAGGACGGCCGCTTCGCCGTCACCCGGGACGGCCTGGGGATCGCCCCGCTCTACTGGGCGCGCCGTGGGGAGACCGTGCTCTTCGCCTCCGAGCTCAAAGCCTTCGACGACGAGTGGCGGCCCGCCGTCGAGCCCTTCCCACCCGGGCACACCTGGACCCCGGACGACGGCCTCGTCGTCGGGCCCGGCTTCCCGGCCGCGGAGCCGGCGCTCCTGAAGAGCCGCGCCCCGCACGAGGACCCGCCCGGGTGGGTCTTCGACGCGCTGCGCGACACCATCGTCCGGGCGGTGCAGCGCAGCCTCGACGCCGCTGTCCCGGTCGGCGTGCTGCTCTCCGGCGGGGTCGACTCCAGCATCGTCACCGCCGTCGCCGCCCGGCTGGCCGCCCAGGACGGCCGGCGGTTGCCGACCTTCGCCGTCGGGCTCGAGGGGAGCAGCGACCTCGCCGCGGCCCGGCTCGTGGCCGAGCACGCCGGCACCGACCACCACGAGCTCGTCTACACCGCCGAGCAGGCGATCGAGCTCGTCCCGCAGATCATCGCCGAGCTGGAGTCCTTCGACCCGCCGCTGGTCCACAGCGCCGTGCCGCACCACCTCGTCGCCGAGCTCGCGAGCCGGCACGTCAAGGTGGTCCTGGCCGGGGAGGGCGCCGACGAGCTCTTCGCCGGGTACGCCCACTACGGTCGCCACGCCACCGGCGACGCCCTCCACGAGGACCTCCTCGCCACCCTCGAGGGGATGCACATCGGTGGGCTGCAGCGGGTGGACCGGGTGGCCGCGGCACACGGTATCGAGCCGCGGGTGCCCTTCCTCGACCTCGACGTCGTCGAGCTGGCGCTGGCCCTGCCGCCGGAGTGGAAGCTCATCGGCCCGGACCGGCCCGCCAAGTGGATCCTGCGCCGCGCCTTCGACGGCTGGCTGCCGGAGGAGGTGCTGTGGCGGCGCAAGGAGCAGTTCGGTGAGGGAACCGGGATGAACGAGGTGCTGCGCGAGCACTACGAGCAGACCGTCACGGAGGCCGACCTGCGCCGCGAGGCCGCCGCGCTCGACCCGCCGGTGCGCAGCCGCGAGGAGCTGGCCTACTTCCGGATCTTCACCGAGGCGCTGCCCGGGATCGACCCGGCCCGCACGGTGGGACGCTTCACCGAGACGTGAGAGCGGGGCGCCCCCGTACAGGGACGCCCCGCTCGCACTCGGGGTCAGCCGATGAAGCCGGCCTCGGTCATCCACTCCTCGGCGACGTCGCGCGGCTGCTCGCCGTCGTTGTCGACCTTGCCGTTGAGCTCGGTCATGACCTCGTCCGTCAGCGCCTCGCTGATCGGGGCGAAGATGTCGGCGATGGCCGGGTACTCGTCGAGGGTCTCCTGACGCAGGGTCACGGCCCCGGCGTACTCGACGAAGAAGCCGAGGTCGTCCTCCAGCACGTAGAGGTCGTTGGACAGGATCCGGGCGTCGGTGGAGAACACCTCACCGAACTCACAGCTCTCACCCACCTGGGTGTAGATGAGGTTGAGGTCGAGCTCGACGACCTCGCTGAACTCGAAGCCGTAGGCCTGCTCCAGGCCGGGCAGGCCATCGTCGCGGTTGATGAACTCGGCCGCGGCACAGATCCGGCCCTGGTCGGGGTTCTGCGTGATGAACGCGGCGGCGTCGGAGGTGGTCACCAGGCCCTCGGCCTCGGCGAGGGCGTTGGTGGTGGCGAGCCGGTAGGCGTTCTCGAAGTTCGCGGGCTCGAGCCAGGCGATGCCGTTGGCGGCGTCCGCCTCGGCGACGGCGGCGTAGAGGTCGTCCGGGACGTCCTCGGTGGTGTTGCCGAGGATGTTGACCCAGCCGGTGCCGGTGTAGTCCCAGTAGATGTCGATCTCACCGGTCTCCAGCGCCTCGCGGACCGTGGCGCTGCCGGAGATGCCGGTCTGGTCGACGACCTCGGCCCCGGCCTCCTCCAGCGCGAGCATGGTGATGTGGGCGAGCACGTGCTGCTCGGTGAACTCCTTGGAGCCGACGATGAACGTCGCGCCGGCGAGCTCGCCGTCCCCGCCGTCGCTGCTGCCGCCCCCGTTGTCGTCCCCGCAGGCGGCCAGGGTCAGCGCCAGGGCCAGTGCGCCCGCTGCCCCGAGCGCCCGTCGTGTCCGTCGTGCGGTCATGTGGTGTCTCTCCTTCGTGTTGTGGGGGAGCCGGTCACAGCCCGCGCGGTCGCAGCAGGTCTTCGGCGATCCCCGCCAGGTAGTCGATGAACAGGGCGAGGACGGCCGTCAGCGTGGCACCCACCAGCTGGACGGTGAACCGGTTGGTGGACAGCCCGGCGACGATGATGTCACCCAGGCCCCCTGCGTTGACGTAGGTGACCAGGGTGGCGGTCCCCACGTTGATGACCAGCGCGGTCCGGATCCCGGCGAGCATGACCGGGACGGACAGCGGCAGCTCGAGCTTGCGCAGCACGGTGAACCGCGACATCCCCATGCCGCGGCCCGCCTCGAGCACGGCGTCGTCGACCTGCTCGATGCCGACCATCGTATTGAGCAGCACCGGGATGACGGCGTAGAGCACCAGCGCGATGATCGCTGCGCGGAAGCCGAGGAGGAAGAAGCCCACCGCGAGCAGGACGATGATGGCGATGGTCGGGACGGCCTGCAGCACCGTGAGCACGGTGATGATGATCGGCCGCACGCGCCGGGTGTACGGGCGGGTGAGCAGGATCCCGAGCGGGATGGCGATGGCGAGGGTGACGGCCGTGGACGCGGCGGCGAGCTGGACGTGCCGCCAGGCGGCCGTACCGAGCCGGGCGGCGTTGAGGGAGCGTGCCTCGATGGAGTCCAGCTCCTGGCCCTGGACGTAGAGGTACAGCGCCAGGCAGACCGCGGCGAGGAGCAGCGGCATGGTGAGGTAGCGCCCCACCGACCGCCGCGTCGTACGCGGCGGTGCCTGCGGGGTGACGGCCTCGCGCGTCGTCTCCGTGGTCATCCGTCCTCCAGGCCGGCTCGGGCCTCCCGCACCGCGGAGGCCCGCATGGAGCGGATCGCCTCGTTGATCTGCTCGATGTCGACGACCCCCTGGAACACGCCCTCGTCGTCCACGACGAGGGTGACGGCGTAGCGCGCCGTGATGAGCTCGTTGAGGGCGTCGCTGAGCGTGGCGCGGGGCTCCACGACCGCCGAGGCGGGCAGGCCCACGTCGTCGAGGCGGCGGCCGTCGGCCCGGCGCAGGTCCTCGGCGCCCACCCAGCGGCGGGGCCGACCGGCCTCGTCGAGGACGAGCAGGGCGCTCTCGTCGGCCTGCCGCAGCCGGTCGAGCGCCGTCGCGGGGTCGGTGTCCGCGCGCACGGTGGGCCAGCTGCGCAGCTCGATGTCCGAGACGTGGTTGAGGTTGAGGCGCTTGAGCGAGGCGCCCCGGCCGATGAACTCGGCGACGAAGTCGTTGGCGGGGGCGGTGAGGATCCGCTCGGGGGTGTCGTACTGGGCGACCTTCGCGCCGTCGGTGAGGATGGCGATGCGGTCGCCCATCTTGATCGCCTCGTCGATGTCGTGGGTGACGAAGACGATGGTCTTGCGGACCTCGGCCTGCAGCCGGAGGAACTCGTTCTGCAGGCGGTCACGGGTGATCGGGTCGATGGCGCCGAACGGCTCGTCCATGAGGAGCACCGCGGGGTCGCCGCCGAGCGCGCGGGCGACGCCGACCCGCTGCTGCTGGCCGCCGGAGAGCTGCTTGGGGTAGCGGTTGCGGTAGACCTCCGGCGGCATGTTGACCAGTCGGAGGAGCTCGTCGACGCGGGCGTCGGTGCGGGCCTTGTCCCAGCCGAGCAGCTTGGGCACGGTGGCGATGTTCTCCCCGATCGTCATGTGGGGGAAGAGCCCGATCTGCTGGATGACGTAGCCGATGCGGCGGCGCAGCTCGTCGCCGTCGGTCGTGGTGACGTCCTCCCCGCGCAGGTAGATGTGCCCCGACGTGGGCTCGATGATCCGGTTGATCATCTTCATCGTCGTCGTCTTGCCGCAGCCGGACGGGCCGACGAGGACGACGATCTCGCCCTCGAGGATCTCCAGGTCGAGGTGGTCGACGGCGGGCCGCTGCTGACCCGGGTACTGCTTGGTCAGGCCCTCGAGCCGGATCAGCACGTCCGGTGTCTGGGTGGTCATCGGATCCCCTTGGAGGTGGTGAGCCGCCCGGCGGCGTAGAACAGCAGGTCGAAGAGCACGGCGAGCACCATGACGCCGAGGGCGCCGGCGAGCACGAGGTTGACGGCCACCGGGGTACCCACGCGGGCCAGCCCGGTGAAGATGAACTCCCCGTATCCCGGGCCGTTGACGATGGCGCCGATGGCGGCGATGCCGAGCAGGACGAGGGTGGTGACGCGGATGCCGGTGATGATCACCGGCCACGCGAGGGGCAGCTCGATGCGCAGCAGCTGCTGCCGCCGGTTCATCCCCATGCCGCGCGCCGACTCGATGACGGCGGGGTCGACCGCGCGCAGCCCGGTGACGGTGTTGCGGATGACCGGCATGAGGCCGTAGCCGGTGAGTGCCACGATGACCGGCTTCCAGCCCAGCCCCAGCGGCCCGAGCAGGAGGATGAACAGGGCGAAGGAGGGGATGGTGAGGATCGCACCGCTCGCGGCGAGGACGAGCTCGCGCGGGCGCTCCCGCCGGTAGGTGGCCACACCCAGGGCCACGCCGAGCACGGAGGCGAGGACCACCGAGATCGCGACGACGGCGGCGTGCTGGATGCCGAGCTCGACCCAGTCGTCGCCCCGGTTCCTGAGGAACTCGACGAAGCTCATCGTGCCCTTTCCTCCCTCCGGGTCTGGTCTTTACGTCTGCTTTGGAGCCCGGGCTCAGTGTAGCGGCGGGCTACGCGCCTGCACGGGTGGCGATCTCCTGGACGACCTGCCCCATGTGGGCGTAGGCGGACCGGGTGAGCGCCCGCCACAGCTCCACCGCAAGCCGGGGGTCCTCCTCCTCGATATCCGCGATGGTCTCGGCCGAGAGCACCATGACCTCGAGGTCTCCCTCCGCCCGTTCGGTGGTCACCTGGCGGTCCTCGCTCAGGGCGTGCTCCCCGAAGGTCATCCCGGGACCGAGGGTGCTCAATCTCACCCGCCGGCCCTCGTCGTCGCGGGTGGTGGTCGTCACGTGTCCCGAGACGATGAAGTAGACCCCGCCGAAGCGCTGCCCGACCCGCCGCACGACCTCGCCGTCGGTGAAGTGGCGCCGCTCCATCCGGGCGACGAGCGCGGCGGCGTCCTGCGGGTCGAGCTGCGCCAGCACCGGGGACTCGACGGCGGGGACGACGGCGGGCAGGGGCAGGTCCGGGGCGTACCTGGCCAGCAGCTCGTCCTCGCAGTGCGCGACGGCGCTGCCGAGCGTCCCGAACACCGGTACCCGTCCGTCGGGGAAGGCGTCGTCGAGGAGACCCTCCGGGTCGACCGTGACGAGGCGACGCCCGGCCGCGGCCAGACGGTCGGCCACGGTGCGCAGCATGCCGAGCGCCACCCGGCTCACCTCGTCGACCCGGCGCACGTCGAGCACGATGATCTCCACGTCGTCCGGGAAGCCGGTGACCTCGCGGATCATCGACTCGGTGCCGGCGAAGAAGAGGTCGCCGACGAGCTCGACGACCACCGCCCGCTCGCTGTGCTCGGCGAGCACGGCGACCGCCTCCTCGGTGCGCCGGATCGTCGAGGGGGAGTGGGCGATGGAGTAGGAGGCCCGGATGGTGGGGCGGCCCGCACGGGCGGCGCGGACGAAGTGCATCTCGGTGTCGTGGGAGAGCCGGCGGCAGGTCGCCAGCCCGCGCACGCTGTTGCCGTGGTCGTCCAGCGGTGGGGAGAACACCGCCAGGCCCGCCTGGCCCGGGAGGACCGCCAGGGTCCCGCCGCCGACACCGGACTTCGCCGGCATCCCGACCTGGGCCACCCACGCTCCGGCGTCGTCGTACATGCCGCATGTCATCATGACCGACAGCACTCGCTCGACGACGTCGATCTGGAGTGCCTGCACCCCGGTGTGCGGGTTGGTGCCACCGTTGGCGAGGGTCGCGGCCATGAGGGAGAGGTCGCGACAGGTGACCTGGACCGAGCACTGGCGCAGGTAGGTGTCCAGCGCCGCCGTGGGGGAGGTCTCGATGATGCCGAAGGACCGCAGCAGGTAGGCCAGGGCGTGGTTGTAGTCGCTGTTGCGCCGTTCGGCGGCGAAGACCCGGCGGTCGCTGCGCAGCGGGCGGCCGGCGAAGTCGGAGTACAGCGCTTCGATCCGCTCGATCGCCGACCGGCCACCGGAGCCCTTGATCATCGAGGCGACGGCGAGCGCACCGGCGTTGATCATCGCGTTGGCGGGCCGGCCGCTGCCGGGGGCGAGGGAGATCTCGGTGAAGGTGTCCCCGGAGGGCTCGACGTCCACCTTCGCGTCGACCGCGTCGGTGCCGAGGTCCGCCAGGGCCAGGCCGTAGGTCAGCGGCTTGGACAACGACTGCATGGAGAACGGCTTGCGGGTGGTGCCGACCTCGTAGACGTAGCCGTCGACCGTGGCCAGGCAGATGCCGAAGTCGTCCGGGTCGACCGTGTGCCCGCTGGGCCCCACCAGGTACGGGCGGCCGTCGCGCAGCTCGGCGATCTCCGCGTGGATCCGCCGGAGGTACTCGTCGATCGGGGACTCCATGCTCGGAGCCTAGTGTTCGCAAAGGCGGCAGCCGCGTGGGCGGGCACGTCGACCGTGGGGAAGTTCCCGTCACGGGGCTTTGGCCCGGGGCAGTCGCGGCACCGGTGAGCGGTACACGTGACCCGTCGGGGTGTGCAGGAGCACCGTGCGTCCCACCCGCGGGTCAGGGTCGCCCGGTGGCCGGGCGGGCCCGTGGCCCGGTGGGTCGGTTGTCGTCCGCACCCGTCGCCCGCGTGCCGCCGGGCCTGGCGGCCCGGTCCCGGCCCGCCAGCCCGGCACCGACTTGGTGTAGTTGCACCGCTCGCAGTGGCCCTGCAGGTTCTCCGCGCTGGTCGTACCGCCACGGCTGTGGTCGACGACGTGGTCGATGTGCCGTACCGGGGCGTCGCAGTGCGGCGTGCGGCAGGTACCGCCGTCGCGGACAGTCACGTAGTGAGCCAGGCCCTGTGGTGCCCGGCGGGCACGGGACTCCATGGCGACCAGCCGGTCGGCAGGGTCGGTGAGCACCCGCCGGAGCCACACGCCGCAACCGTCCCCGTCGTTCAGGGCCCGCGCGACGAGCTCCCTCGCCCAGGCGGCGGGCACGGCGCCGTGGCCGGGCAGCTCGGCCGGCTCATCACCCCCGGCGAACAGGCTGCGGTCGGACATCACCAGCTGGACCTCGAGCCCCGCGGGGACCTCGGCGCCGTTCCCGGTGAGCCGCTCGACGAGGGTGTCGGCCATGACCTGTCCGCGGCTGCGCCCGTCACCGCCGGCCCGGGCGGAGTCCGCTGCCCTCCTCAGGGACGCGAGGACCGCGACGCCCTGGGCGACCGGCAGCAGTGCGGTGAGGTAGGCCATGGTGTCCGGGGCGGGGCGCAGGGTGACGCAGCGTTCCCCCTCGGCGCGCCGCGCCCGCTCCACGACGCTGTGGGGGGCGAGCCGGTAGGCGACCCGCCTCGCCTCGGCCACGAGCCGCCGGTCACCCCAGGCGTCGACCGTGGCGAGGTCCGCGCACAGCTCCTCGTCGACGGCGCGCCGCTCGGCCGGGCCGAGGCAGATGGACTCGCGCACGAGCAGCGTGGCTCGCCACTCGCTGAGCCGGCCGCTGCGCAGGGCGGCGAGGGTGTGGGGCATGTCCGCGCTCAACGTGGTGGCCAACCCCAGGTGCCGACCGCCGCGGTGCGGCGAGACCCGCCGGGCCAGGGCGACCTCGGCGGCCAGCCCCCGGCCCCGGTGGCGGGCCGGGACGCCGGCAGCCTCCTCGGCAGCGCGCCGAGAGCGCGCCAGGTGGGCGGTGACCGCTGCCTGCGCCCCCGCCGCCGCGGCCTTGAGGGCCTCCAGCTCGCGGAGCAGGTCGATGCACTGCGCCTGGCTCAGCCCGTGCCCTCCGCGGGCGGGGTCGGCGACGGGCGCCGGGACACCGACCCCGCCGCTGGCGGTGCCCGCCGCCGGGGCACCGACCCC
>NZ_CALGNQ010000044.1 GCF_937958535.1 uncultured Georgenia sp.
ACACCTTCGCGGTGCGCCGCGGCAAGGAGTACCACGTGAAGAACTCCCTGCGCGGCGGCGCGGCGGACATCGTCGTGCGGTACGGCCGGGCCGACGACGAGGTCCTCGTCGGGGACTGGGACGGCGACGGGCGCGACACCCTCGGCGTGCGGCGCGTGCCACCGGAGGTGCGCTGACCGGCCGGGCTGAGCCGTGACGCCCGCCGGGTGAGGGTTCTCACCCGGCGGGCAGCCGGGCCGGGGGCGTCCCCGGGCCGGGCGAGAATGGGCCCCATGCTCACGATCGCCACCGTCAACGTCAACGGGATCCGCGCCGCCTTCCGCCGGGGGATGGGGGAGTGGCTCGCCCAGCGCGAGCCCGACATCCTCCTCCTCCAGGAGGTGCGAGCCCCCGATGAGGTCCTGCACGAGCTGCTCGGGGACGGCTGGCACGTGGCGCACCAGGCGTCCGACCTCAAGGGACGGGCCGGGGTCGCGGTGGCCTCCCGGCTGCCGGCGACGGCCGTGCGCGTCGGGCTGGGGCCCGACGAGCCGCCCGTCGACACCGGGCGCTGGGTGGAGATGGACGTCGCGGTGCCCGGCCGCGACCGCCCGCTGACGGTCGTCTCGGTGTACGTGCACTCCGGCACCGCCACCGAGCCGGAGCGCATGGCGGCCAAGTACGCGCACCTGGACAAGGTCACCGACCGGCTCTACGAGCTGTCCCGGGAGGCCGTGGCGGGGGAGTGCGACGTCGTCGTCGGTGGGGACGTCAACATCGTGCACACGCCGCTCGACATCAAGAACTGGAAGCCCAACCACAACCGGGTCTCCGGTGTGCTCGACGCCGAGATCGCCTACCTCGACCGGTGGGTGGAGGGCATGGGCTGGACCGACGTCACGCGCCGCCTCGCCGGGGAGCGGCAGGGGCCCTACACGTGGTGGTCGTGGCGCGGCAAGGCCTTCGACAACGACGCCGGCTGGCGCATCGACTACCTCTTCGCCACCGCCGAGATCGCCGACCGTGCCCGGGAGGCGACGGTGGACCGCGCGCCGTCGTACGACCGGCGGTTCTCCGACCACGCCCCGGTCGTGGCCCGCTTCGAGCGCTGAGCCCGCGCAGGGGGGGCGCGGCGCCGGCGGCGGCCCTCCGATGGGGCCTTCGGCGCTCATCCCACCCGGGCGGCCGGACCGCCGGCCGGGGCCAGGAGGAAGGCCGGCTCGGTGAACCCGGCGGCGGCGAAGGCGCCGGTGACCGCGGCGGCCACCCGCCGGGCGTCGCCCGCGTCGACCAGCGCGATCGCCGAGCCACCGAAGCCGCCCCCGGTCATCCGGGCGCCGTGAGCCCCGGCCGCGACCGCGGTGTCCACCGCGAGGTCGAGCTCGGGGCAGGAGACCTCGTAGTCGTCGCGCAGCGAGGCGTGGGACGCGGCCATGAGGTCGCCCAGCTCGCGCAGCCGGTCGGCGGTCGGCGGGCCGGCGTCGAGGACGGCGACGAAGCGGGCCACTCGCTCGACCTCGGTGACGACGTGGCGCACCCGGCGGCGGCTCACCGGGTCGTCCAGGGCGGCGAGCGCGGCGCCGAGGTCGTCGACCTCGCGCAGGGACGCCACCCCCAGCCGCCGCGCAGCGGTGTCACAGCTCTGGCGGCGCGCGGCGTACTGGCCGTCGACGAGGGCGTGCGGTGCCCGCGTGTCGACGACGAGCAGGTCCAGCCCCGCGGCGGCGAGGGCGACGGGGACGTGCCGGGCGCCGCCGTCCCGGAAGTCGAGGAGCAGCGCGTGCCCCGCCCGGGAGCGCAGCGAGGCGGACTGGTCCATGCCGCCGGTGGGGGCCCCGGCGACCTCGTTCTCCGCGCGGACGCACGCGGCGGCGAGCCGCGCACGGCCGGTGTCGTCGCCGGCGAGGCCCAGGTCCCACAGGTCGTCGAGCGCGATGGCGGCGGCGCACTCGAGCGCGGCCGACGAGGAGAGCCCCGCCCCGTAGGGCACGCAGCTGTCCACCGCGACGTCGAAGCCCCGTGCCCGGTCCGCGGGGGCCAGCCCCTCGGCGACCAGCGCCCAGGCGACACCGACGACGTACGCCGCCCAGCCGGTGACGGCGCCGGGCCGGACGTCGTCGAGGTCGATGCGGTGGGTCCCCGGCTCCTGCGCGGAGACCAGCCGCACGGTGCGGTCCGTCCGCGGCCGCGCCGCGACGAAGGTGCGGTGCGGCAGCGCCACCGGCAGGCACAGGCCGGCGTTGTAGTCGGTGTGCTCGCCGATGAGGTTGACCCGGCCCGGTGCCGCCCAGACGCCGGCCTCACCCGGGCCGAAGGTCCGGGTGAGCAGGTCCCGGGCGCGCCGTGCGCCGTCGTCGTCGGTCCAGGCCGGCAGGGGGGCGCTCACTCGACGACCTCCCGGAAGCGGTCGGCGATGCGCTCGGGCGTGGTGTCGGAGATCCAGGCGCCCATCCCCGACTCCGAGCCGGCGAGGTACTTGAGCTTGCCCGGTGCCCGCAGCACGGAGAAGAGCTGGAGGTGGAGCCGCAGGTCGGTACGGCCCTCGTGCACCGGGGCCTGGTGCCAGGCGGCGATGTACGGCAGGCGCAGCGCCCGCTCCTCGCCGTCGCCGTTGCTCGTGACGAAGAACTGGTCCCCGGCACGCAGCAGCCGCAGGTAGATGTCGGCGAGGTCGTCGCGCTCGGCGTCGGTGAGCGCGGGCAGGTCGGGCACGTCGCGGCGCGGGGCCAGGTGGACCTCGACGGGCCAGCGGGCCGCCGCCGGCACGTAGGCCACCCAGTGCTCGGACTCGGTGACGACGCGCCGGCCCGAGCGCAGCTCGGCCTCGAGCACGTCGCGCAGCAGGTTGCGGCCGGTGACCTGGCGGTGCTCCCGGGCCCGCCGCAGCATCGTGGCCGTGCGCGGGGTGAGGTAGGGGTAGCCGTAGATCTGCCCGTGCGGGTGGTGCAGCGTCACCCCGATCTCCCGGCCGCGGTTCTCGAAGCAGAAGACCTGCTCGATCCCGGGGACCGTGGCGAGCTCGGCGGTGCGGTCGGCCCACGCCTCGATGACGGTGCGCATGCGCCGGTGCCCCACGGTGGCGAGCGAGGCCTGCGGGTCGGGGGAGAAGCAGATGACCTCGCAGCGGCCGGCGGCCGGGCGCACCGGCCACAGCGGCTCGCCGTCGACGTAGGCGACGGTGTCCGCCACGCCGGGCACCTGCACCAGTGAGGGGAAGCGGTTCTCGAAGACGACGACGTCGTAGTCGTCGGCGGGGATCTCGCCGTCGCTGTACGCCTCGCCCGGCCGGGCCGGCGCGAGCGGGTTGGCGTCGGCCGGAGGCAGGTGGGTGCGGTTCATCCGGTGCGCGGCCATCGGCACCCACTCGCCGGTGAGGACGTCGAAACGCATCTGCGGCCCGGTGACGGGGCGGGTGACGCCGTCCGGCCCGGTCACCGGGGCGAAGCGGTCCGGCAGCGGCCGCGGGTCGTCCAACCGGCGGGTGGCGGCGCCGGAGACGTACGGCTCGGAGTCGTCGAAGTAGATGATCTCCCGGCCGTCGGCGAGGCGGCTGCGGGTCTTGCGGACGGCGTGGGTGCTCATGCGATCTCCAGCGAGACGTCGTGGGTGGTGGCGGCGGCGACGGTGGCGTCGTCGGGTTCGGCGTCGGTGACGAGGACGTCGAGGTCCGCGAGCCGGCAGAAGGTGCGCAGCCCGCGCACCCCCCACTTGCTCGAGTCGAGGACGGCGACGGCGCTGCGGCCGGTGGCGAGGAGCGCGGCGTTGGTCGCCGCCTCCTGGAGGTTGGGGGTCATGAGCCCGGCATCCGGGGTGAAGCCGTGGGCACCGAGGAACACCCAGTCCACCCGTACGTCCCGCAGGTAGTCGACCGTGGCCGGGCCGACGAGGGCGTCGGAGGGGGTGCGCTCGCCGCCGGTGAGGACGACGGTGGGGGCCGGGCGCGCTGCCTCCGCGGCCTGCAGCGAGGCCTGGTGCAGGACGTCCGCCGCGGGCAGCGAGTTGGTGATGACGGTGAGCGTGGCGAAGTCCGGGTGGGCGGTGAGCGCCCGGGCGACGGCCAGCGTCGTCGTCCCCGCGGAGAGGGCGACGGCGTCACCGGCACGCACCCGTGACGCGGCGAGCGCGCCGATCCGGGACTTCTCCTCCTGGCGTCGGCCCGCCTTGACGGCGAAGGCGGGCTCCTGGGCGGAGGGGCCCGGGGCGACGGCGCCGCCGTGCACCCGCACGAGCAGTCCGCGGCGGACGAGCCCGGCGATGTCCCGCCGGACGGTCATCTCGGACACCCCGAGCTGCTCGACCATCTCGGCCACCCGGACGCCGCCGTTCCGGTTCACCGCGGCGAGGATGTGCTGCTGACGCTGGCGCGCGAGCAGCGGCGGAGTCGGCGATGTCATGCCCGACATTCTGCCAGCAGGGCGCAGAACCGAACACGAACGACCAGCGTGCGGTCACCGGCCGCTGCTCCCGTCGTGCCGCCCGGACGGTACGTCCGACCGGCCGGGACCGACCACCCTGCGGTGACCGGCCGGCACGCGCCGGTGGTCGCCCGCCGTGCTGCCCGGGCGGTTCGTCCCTACCCTGTAGCCATGGGTACCGCCGCGCGGGGGAGCGACCGACCGACGCTGGTCGACCGGGTCAAGGCCCTCCAGGGGCGCTGGGAGCACTCCCGGGCCGGCCGGGCACTGGCCCGGTACGGCAAGGCGCGCGGCGGCCTGCTCGCCGGCGGCATCACCTACTCCGCGCTCTTCTCGGTGTTCGCCGCGCTGGCGATCGGGTACACCGTCTTCATGGCGGTGCTCGGCAACAACGCCGAGCTTCGCGCCACCGTGCTCGACGCCGTCAACGACGCCCTGCCCGGGATCATCGACACCGGCAGCGGCGACGGGCTGCTCGACCCCGACCAGCTCGTCCAGCAGACCGCGCTCAACGCCACGAGCATCATCGCCGCGCTCGTCCTGCTGTGGACCGCGCTGAGCGTCATGGCCGCGCTGAAGAACTCGATCCGGGCGATGTTCGGCATCGTCGCCCCGCGGGAGAGCCCGGTCCGCGCCCGGCTGCGCGACCTCACCGGCTTCGTCACGATCGGTCTGGCCGTCGTCG
This sequence comes from uncultured Georgenia sp., assembly GCF_937958535.1. GTDB lineage: Bacteria > Actinomycetota > Actinomycetes > Actinomycetales > Actinomycetaceae > Oceanitalea. The sequence continues at coordinate 5,080 of NZ_CALGNQ010000044.1, forward strand.
TCACCGCAGCGCTCGGCATCGCCGCGGGAACGGCGGGCCAGTGGGTGCTCGACCGCCTCGGGGTCGAGGGCGCGCTCGCGTCCGTGGCGCTGCGCGTGCTGGGGCTGCTCGTCGTCCTGCTCGTCGACGTCGCCGTCTTCGTCCTGCTCCTCCGGGTGCTCGCCGGCGTGCGGGCCCCGCGCCGCGACCTGCTGACCGCGGCCCTCATCGGCGGTGTCGCGGCCGGGGTGCTGCGCTACTTCGGCACCAGCGTGGTCGGGGCGGCCGACGACCCGCTGCTCGCGACGGCGGCGGCGCTCATCACCCTCCTCCTGTGGATCAACCTCCTCGCCCGGGTCACCCTCCTCGTCGCGGCGTGGACGGCGAACCCGCCCGCCCCGCCGAAGCCCACCGACGCGCGCACCACCCACTTCGACCAGACGCCCAACTACGTCACGCTCTCCGCCCCGCACACCCTGGCCTGGGAGTACGACGCCATCACCGGGACCGTGGAGGCCGACCGGCAGGTGAGCGAGACGGCGCTCGCGGCGGACCTCGAGCGGCTGGGGGAGGAGGGCCGCGAGGTCCTCGCCACCCGGCGCGCGGACGAGGAGCGCCGGGAGTGGGAGGAGCGTCTCGCGCTGGAGGAGCGGGCGAAGGACGCCTACTGGGGCGGCGTCGTCGGGGCGCTGCGGCGGTGGAACCGGCGCCGGTTGCGGCGGCGCTACACCCGCCGGGACGGCTACCTGCAGCGCCGCGCCGAGCGCCGGGAGGCACGGGGCGAGACCGCCCACCGTTGAGCGGACGTGCGGTGGGCGGACAACCCGCCGCACGCAAGCAGAAGGCCCCCGGCTCGCAGGAGCCGGGGGCCTTCTCGCGCTGTCAGCTGCCGTTGCGGATGGCGGTGCGCAGGTCGAAGTTCAGCTGGTTGATCGTGTCCAGCGGGATGCCCTTGGGGCACACGGCGGCGCACTCACCGATGTTCGTGCAGCCACCGAAGCCCTCGGCGTCCTGCTGCGCCACCATCGAGACCACCCGGCCCCACCGCTCGGGCTGCCCCTGCGGGAGCTTGCCGAGGTGGGTGACCTTGGCGGCGGTGAAGAGCATCGACGAGCCGTTCGGGCAGGCGGCCACGCACGCGCCGCAGCCGATGCAGGCGGCCGCCTCGAAGGCCGCGTCGGCGTCGCTCTTCGGCACCACGGTGGCGTGGGCGTCGGGCGCCGAGCCGGTGTTGGCGGAGATGAAGCCGCCGGCCTGGATGATGCGGTCGAACGCGGAGCGGTCGACGACGAGGTCCTTGATGACCGGGAACGGGTCGGCCCGCCACGGCTCGACGGTGATCGTGTCACCGTCCTTGAAGGAGCGCATGTGCAGCTGGCAGGTGGTGGTGACCTCCGGCCCGTGGGCGACGCCGTCGATCATGACGCCGCACATGCCGCAGATGCCCTCGCGGCAGTCGTGGTCGAAGGCGACCGGCTCCTCGCCGCGCTCGATGAGCTGCTCGTTGAGCACGTCGAGCATCTCGAGGAAGGACATGTCCTCGGAGATGCCGTCAAGCGGGTACTCGACCATGCGGCCGGGCGTGTCGGCGTTCTTCTGGCGCCAGACCTTGAGGGTGATTCTCACTTGTAGCTCCGCTGCTTCATCTCGACGTACTCGTACACGAGGTCCTCCTTGTGGAGCACCGGGGGCTGCCCCTCACCGGTCCACTCCCACGCCGCGACGTAGGCGAACTCGTCGTCGTGCCGCAGCGCCTCGCCGTCCTCGGTCTGCGACTCGGCGCGGAAGTGCCCACCGCAGGACTCGCGGCGGTGCAGCGCGTCGATGCACATGAGCTCACCGAGCTCGAGGAAGTCGGCGACCCGGTGGGCCTTCTCCAGGGACTGGTTGAAGTCGTCGGCGGCGCCGAGGACCTTGACGTCGCGCCAGTACTCCTCGCGCAGCGCCCGGATCTTCTCGATCGCGGTGCGCAGGCCCTCCTCGGTGCGCTCCATCCCGCAGTACTCCCACATGATGTTGCCGAGCTCCTTGTGGAAGGAGTCGACGGAGCGCTTGCCGCCGGCGTTCATGAGCCGGTCGATGCGGTCGATGACGGCCCCGCGCGCCTCCTGCACCGCCGGGTGGTCCTCCGTGACCTTCTCGAAGGGGCCGTCGGCCAGGTAGTCGTTGATCGTGTTGGGCAGCACGAAGTAGCCGTCGGCCAGGCCCTGCATGAGCGCGGAGGCACCCAGGCGGTTCGCGCCGTGGTCGGAGAAGTTGGCCTCACCGGTGACGAAGAGGCCCGGGATGGTGGACTGGAGGTCGTAGTCGACCCACAGCCCGCCCATCGTGTAGTGGACGGCGGGGTAGATGCGCATCGGGACCTCGTACGGGTTCTCTCCCGTGATGCGCTGGTACATGTCGAAGAGGTTGCCGTACTTGGCCTCGACGGCCTTGCGGCCCATCCGCGAGATGGCCTCGGCGAAGTCGAGGTAGACGCCGCGGCGCACCCCGTCCACCGCCGGCCCGACGCCGCGCCCCTCGTCGCACACGTTCTTCGCCTGCCGAGAGGCGATGTCGCGGGGGACGAGGTTGCCGAAGGCCGGGTAGATCCGCTCGAGGTAGTAGTCGCGGTCCTCCTCGGGGATGTCCCGCGGGTCCTTGTCGCAGTCCTCGGCCCGCTTGGGCACCCAGATGCGGCCGTCGTTGCGCAGCGACTCGCTCATCAGGGTGAGCTTGGACTG
>NZ_CALGNQ010000045.1 GCF_937958535.1 uncultured Georgenia sp.
CACCGCTTCTCCAAGACCCAGCAGGACGCGCTGCTGCCCTCGGTGGAGAACGGCTGGGTCACGCTCGTCGCGGCGACGACGGAGAACCCCAGCTTCTCGGTGATCTCACCGCTGCTGTCCCGCTCGCTGCTCCTCACCCTCGAGCCGCTGGAGGAGGAGGACATCCGCGAGCTGGTGGCCCGCGCGCTGTGCGACGAGCGCGGCCTGGACGGCCGGTTCGAGCTCGACGACGACGCCCTGGACCACCTCGTCCGGCTCGCCGGCGCCGACGCCCGCAAGGCGCTGACCATCCTCGAGGCCGCAGCGGGCGCCGCAGCAGCCGCCGAGGAGCGCCGCATCGACCTCGCGACGATGGAGCGGGCGATCGACGTCGCCGCCGTCCGGTACGACCGCGCCGGCGACCAGCACTACGACGTCACCAGCGCCTTCATCAAGTCGATGCGCGGCTCGGACGTCGACGCCGCGCTCCACTACCTCGCTCGGATGATCGTCGCGGGGGAGGACCCCCGGTTCATCGCCCGGCGCATCGTCATCGCCGCCGCCGAGGAGGTCGGCATGGCCGACCCGACGGCGCTGCAGACAGCCGTCGCGGCCGCCCAGGCGGTCGCCCTCATCGGGATGCCCGAGGGTGGGCTCGTCCTCGCGCAGGCGGTGGTGCACGTCGCCACGGCACCGAAGTCCAACGCCTCCTACCGGGCCATCGGGGAGGCGATCGCCGACGTCAAGGCCGGGAAGGCCGGCCCGGTGCCGCTCCACCTGCGCGACACCCACTACGCCGGGGCGAAGAGGCTGGGCCACGGCACCGAGTACGTCTACGCCCACGACGAGCCGCACGCCGTGGCGGCCCAGCAGTACCTGCCCGACGAGCTCGTCGGGCGCCGCTACTACGAGCCGCAGCCGCGCGGCCTGGAGCGTGACATCGCCACCCGCCTCGCCCGCATCCGGGACATCCTCGGCGGCCGCTGAGGCGGCACCCGTCGGTGGCGGTGTGGGGAAGGGGCGGGGCCTGGTAGGATCTTCCGGTTGCCTGCGGGCACACCCTGGGGTCTCAGCCTTCGATGGTCGGCCCCGCGCGCCGGGAGGACCCTCCCGCCCGCGTGACGTCACAACGACAGGAAGAACCAACACGTGAGCAAGAACAACCAGGCACGGTCGCGCCGCCAGGTGCGCCTGTCCCGCGCCCTCGGCATCGCGCTGACCCCCAAGGCGGTCAAGCACTTCGAGAAGCGTCCCTACGGCCCCGGTGAGCACGGTCGCGCCCGCCGCCGCCAAGAGTCCGACTACGCCGTGCGGCTCAAGGAGAAGCAGCGGCTGCGGGCCCAGTACGGGCTGCGCGAGGTCCAGCTCCAGCGCGTCTTCGAGGAGGCCCGCAAGGAGTCCGGCCTGACCGGTGAGTCGCTCGTCGAACTGCTCGAGATGCGCCTGGACGCCCTGGTCCTGCGGGCCGGCTTCGCCCGCACCATCGCCCAGGCCCGCCAGGCCGTCGTGCACCGGCACATCCTCGTCGACGGCAAGCTCGTCGACCGTCCGTCCTTCCGGGTCAAGCCGGGACAGGTCATCCAGGTCAAGCCGAAGAGCCAGACCATGGTCCCCTTCCAGATCGCCGCGGCCGGCGCCCACCGCGACGTCCTGCCGGACGTCCCGGCCTACCTCGACGTCCAGCTGGAGAAGCTCCGCGCCGAGCTGGTGCGCCGCCCCAAGCGTGACGAGGTCCCCGTCACCTGCGACGTGCAGCTCGTCGTCGAGTACTACTCGCGCTGACCGAGCCGGACGAGAGCCGTCCGCGCCCCGGGCACCGGCCACGCCGGTCCCGGGGCGCGCCCATCTCCGGGTAGCCTTCCGGAAGCGCACTCGCCAGCCCAAGGAGCCTGCACATGAACATCGGCGACATCGCCGGGATCGTGGCCGCCGTCGCGTTCCTCGTCCTCGTGGCCTTCCTCGCCGTCCCCCTGCTCAAGCTCGGCAGGGTGCTGGACGCCGCCACCGACTCCGTCCGTGAGCTCACCGCCCACACGGTGCCGGTCGTCGACGAGGCCGCGGCGACGATCGCCGCGAGCAACGCGCAGATCGAGAAGGTCGACACCGTGACGACGGCGGCCGCCGAGGTCTCGCAGAACGTCTCGGCGCTCACCACCCTGGTCTCGGCCACCGTCGGCGGCCCGATCATCAAGGTCGCCGCGTTCTCCTACGCCGTGCGCCGCTTCTTCCGCCGGGGGTCCTGATGCGCCGGACCGTCGTCGTCGGGGCGACCGTCCTGGTCGTCGTCGTGCTCGCCACCCCCGCGGTGCGGCACCGGCTCAGCGCCGGGGTGGAGTCCGTCGCCGCCGAGCTGCGGGAGCGGGTCGCCGCCTTCCGCGCCGACTACGCCGCCCGCGAGGCAGAGCTGCGTGAACGCCTGCTCCCGGACGACGCCGACGTCGCGGCCGCCGCCGAGCGACGCCGCCCCGAGCACTCCTGACCTGCCCTCCCTTCGTCCCTTCCCACCCTGAGGTCCCATTGCGTACCGCCGAGATCCGCACCCGCTGGCTGGACTACTTCGCCAAGCACGACCACCACATCGCCCCGAGCGTCCCGCTCGTGTCACCGGACCCGTCGATCCTCTTCACCATCGCCGGCATGGTGCCGTTCATCCCCTACATCGTCGGGACCCAGGAGGCGCCGTGGCCGCGGGTGGCCTCGGTGCAGAAGTGCCTGCGCACGAACGACATCGACGAGGTCGGCCACACCACCCGTCACGGCACGTTCTTCCAGATGTGCGGGAACTTCTCCTTCGGGGACTACTTCAAGGAGGGGGCGATCACCTACGCCTGGGACCTCCTCACCACCTCCCAGGACGAGGGCGGTTACGGGCTGGACGGCGACCGCCTCTGGGTCACCATCTGGGAGCAGGACGCCGAGGCCTTCGACGCCCTCAAGCGGGTGGGGGTCGACGAGCGCCAGATCGTCCGCCTGACCCGGGAGGAGATCTTCTGGGACACCGGTCAGCCGGGCCCCGCCGGGCCGTGTGCCGAGTTCCACTACGACCGCGGCCCTCAGTACGGCCCGGACGCCGTCGGCGGCACCGTCGACCCGGGCGGTGACCGCTACCTGGAGATCTGGAACCTCGTCTTCGACCAGTACCTGCGCGGCGAGGGCAGCGGCAAGGACTACCCGCTGCTGCGCGAGCTGGAGAAGAAGAGCATCGACACCGGCGCGGGCCTCGAGCGGCTGGCCTTCCTGCTCCAGGGCAAGGAGAACATCTACGAGATCGACGAGGTGTTCCCGCTCATCACCACCACCCAGGAGCTGACCGGGCGGCGCTACGGCACCGGCACCGAGGACGACGTGCGGATGCGGATCATCGCCGACCACGTGCGCTCCTCCCTCATGCTCATCGGCGACGGCGTGCGCCCCGGCAACGACGGTCGCGGGTACGTGCTGCGCCGCCTCATCCGCCGCGCGGTGCGCTCGGTGCGCCTGCTCGGCGTGGACGAGCCGGTGCTGCCGCACCTCCTGCCGGTCGTCAAGGACGCCATGGCGCCCTCCTACCCTGAGCTCGAGCGCGACTTCGGGGTCATCAGCGAGGTCGCCTACGGCGAGGAGGAGGCCTTCCGCCGCACCCTGACCTCCGGGACGACCATCCTCGACACCGCCGTCCGCAAGGCGAAGGAGGCCGCCGGCGGTGGCCGGCCGAAGCTGTCCGGCGAGGACGCCTTCGCGCTGCACGACACCTACGGCTTCCCCATCGACCTCACCCTGGAGATGGCCGCGGAGCAGGGGGTGAGCGTCGACGAGCAGGGCTTCCGCGACCTCATGGCGGAGCAGCGCGAGCGTGCCCGCGCCGACGCGCTGGCGAAGAAGGCCGGGCACGTCGACCCCGCGCTCTACCGCGACCTGCAGGCCCAGCTCGGCGGCAACACCCTCTTCCTCGGCTACACCGACACGACGACCGAGTCGCGGGTGGTCGGCCTGCTCGTCGACGACCGGCCCGTCCCGACCGCCACCGCTCCGGCGAACGTCGAGGTCGTGCTCGACCGCACGCCGTTCTACGCGGAGGCCGGCGGCCAGCAGCCCGACCACGGCACCATCCGCCTCCAGGACGGCGGCATCATCGAGGTCGACGACGTCCAGGCGCCGATCACCGGGCTGACCGTGCACCGCGGTCGCCTCGTCGAGGGCACCGCGACGGTCGACGAGGCCGCCGTGGCGATGATCGACACCGATCGTCGGCGCGCCATCGCCCAGGCGCACAGCGCCACCCACATGGTGCACAAGGCGCTGCACGAGTCGCTGGGGGAGCAGGCCACCCAGGCCGGCTCGGAGAACGCGCCCTCGCGGCTGCGCTTCGACTTCCGGCACGGCTCCCAGGTGCCCGTCAGCGTGCTCGGGGAGATCGAGGAGCGGGTCAACACCCAGCTCGTGGAGAACCTCGAGGTCACCGACGAGGTCATGGACCTCGACGACGCGCTCGCCTCCGGCGCGATGGCGCTGTTCGGCCAGAAGTACGGCTCGCGGGTGCGGGTGGTGTCGATCGGCGGGGACTGGTCCAAGGAGCTGTGCGGGGGCACCCACGTCCCGAGCACCGGCCACATCGGGCGGGTCACCCTGCTCGGGGAGTCGTCCATCGGGTCGGGCGTGCGCCGCGTCGACGCCCTCGTCGGCACCGGCGCCTACAGCCACCAGGCCAAGGAGCGCGCTCTGGTCAGCCAGGTGACGAGCCTGCTCGGCGGACGCCCCGAGGACCTGCCCGAGCGGGTGTCCAACCTCATGTCGCGGCTCAAGGCGGCGGAGAAGGAGCTGGCGGCGCTGCGCCGCCGCGAGCTGCTCGCCGCCGCCGGGAAGGTCGCCGACACCGCCCAGGACGTCGACGGCACCCTCGTCGTCGCGCACGACGCCGGTGCGGTGTCCGGCGGGGACGACCTGCGCACCCTGGCCCTCGACGTCCGCGGCCGCCTCGGCGAGGCGCGCCCCGCCGTCGTCGCCGTCGCGGGCACGAGCAACGGACGGCCCGCCGTCGTCGTCGCCACCAACGCCGCCGCCCGGGAGCTCGGGCTGCGTGCCGGACAGCTCGCCCGCACCGCCGCCGGCCGCCTCGGCGGTGGCGGGGGCGGCAAGGACGACGTCGCTCAGGGCGGCGGGACGGACGCCGCCGCGGTGCCGGCCGCGCTGGAGGACCTTGTCGCCGACGTCCGGGGTGTGGTTGCTCGATGACGGACCCGGAACCGGCCACCCGGCGCGGGGTGCGGCTCGGTGTCGACGTCGGCGCGGTCCGGGTGGGCCTCGCCCGCAGCGACGTCGACGGCCTGCTCGCCACACCGGTGGAGACGGTGGGCGGGGACCGGGCCGCCCAGCTGCACCGCATCGCCGAGGTCGCCCGTGAGGTGGCGGCCGTCGGGATCGTCGTCGGGCTGCCCCGGCAGCTCTCCGGTGCCGAAGGGCGTGCCGCATCCCTCGTGCGGGAGTACGCTCGTGACCTTGCACGGGTGTGTGCCCCCGTGCCCGTCCGGCTGGTCGACGAGCGGCTCACCACGGTCAGCGCCCACCAGGCGCTGCACCGGTCAGGTCGTCCCGGTCGACGCCACCGGGCGGTGGTCGACCAGGTCGCTGCCGTGATGATCCTGCAGTCGGCCCTGGACCAGGAGCGCCGGACCGGTCACCCGGCGGGGGAGCTCGTCGACCAGCGAAGGGAGGCGGAGTCGTGAGCGACCTGTTCGACCAGACGCTGCTGGCCGACGAGCCGCGATCCGAGTTCCAGCGGCGCCGAGACCGCCGGGAGCGCGCCCAGCGGCGCCGTCGTCGCCGGCGGCGCACCATCATCGCCGTCGCGCTGAGCCTGGTCCTCGTCGTCGGCCTCGGCGTGGGCGGCTTCGTCGTCATCCGACCACTGCTCGAGGGCCGCGGCGACCGCGAGGTCCAGGACTTCCCCGGGCCCGGCAGCGGCAGCGTGTCGGTGACCATCGAGCAGGGCGCCACCGGCACCGCGATGGCCGACACCCTGGTCGAGGCCGGGGTGGTGGCCTCCCGGGAGGCGTTCGTCCAGGCGTTCAACGCCAACCCCGACGCCGCGCAGATCCAGCCCGGCACCTACGAGCTGCTCCGCGAGATGCGCGCCACCGACGCCGTCGGCGCGCTCCTCAACCCGGCCAACAAGTCCGAGCTGCGCATCACCGTGCCCGAGGGGTGGCGAGCGTCGCAGATCTTCGAGCGCATCGCCAGCGTCGCCCAGATCCCCGTCGAGGAGGTCGAGGCGGCGGCTCAGGACCGCGAGGCCATCGGCCTGCCCGAGCACGCGGCGGAGAACCCCGAGGGCTGGTTCGCCGCGACCACGTACATCCTCGAGCCCGACGCCGACGCCACCGAGATCCTCCGGGCCATGGTCGAGCAGACGAAGAGCACCCTGGAGTCCCTCGGCGTCCCGCCGGAGGACCAGCACGAGGTGCTCACGCGCGCCTCGATCATCGAGCACGAGGTCAACCGCGACGAGGACCGCGGCAAGGTCGCCCGGGTGCTGGAGAACCGGCTGCAGAACTGCAGCGGCGACGGCCTCATCGGGATGGACTCCACCATCAACTACGGCGTGGGACGCTCCGGCGGGGTCCCTGAGCGCTCCGAGCTCGACAACGCCGACAACCCGTACAACACGCGCATCCACCCCGGCCTGCCGCCCACCCCGATCGGTGCCCCCGGCGTCGCGGCGATCGAGGCCGTGCTCGACCCGCCCGAGGGCGACTGGTGCTACTTCGTCACCGTCGACCTCGACACCGGCGAGACCCGCTTCACCGCGGACTACCAGGAGCACCTGGCCAATCAGGAGCTCTTCCGCCAGTGGCTGGCCGACAACCCGACCGACGACACCGACGAGGGCTGAGCGTGACCGGCGAGGTCCGGGGCGGCGCCGTGCTGCCCACCTACGACGAACATCCCGCGGGCACCCTGCCCGACGGCGCCCGCCGGGCGGCGGTGCTCGGCAGACCCATCGCGCACTCGCTGTCCCCGGTGCTCCACCGGGCGGCCTACGCCGCCCTCGGCCTGGACTGGGTGTACGGCCGGGCGGAGGTCGACGAGCCGGAGCTGGCGGGGGTCGTCGCCGCGCTCGACGCCGAGTGGGGCGGGCTGTCCCTGACGATGCCGCTCAAGCACGTCGCCCTGGAGCTCGTCGACGTCGTCGAGCCGCTGGCCGAGGTCGTCGGGGCGGTCAACACCGTCATCGTCCAGCCCGGCGCCGGGTTGCTCGTCGGCGCCAACACCGACGTCCACGGGATCGTCGCCGCGCTGCGGGAGGCGGTCGGGCAGGAGGACTGGCGACCGGACGGCGCGGTCGTCCTCGGCGGCGGCGCCACCGCCGCCTCGACGCTCGCCGCTCTCGCCGAGCTCGGTGTCACCGACGCACTCGTGCTGGTGCGCAATCCCGCCCGGGCGGGCGCCCTGCTGCGCGCCGCGCACCGGATGGGGGTGCACCCCACGGTCCGCCGGTGGACCTCGGTCGAGCAGGCCGCCGACGCCGCGTGCACGGCGGGCGTCACCGTCTCCACCCTGCCCGCGCACGCCGCGGACGAGCTCGGGGACCACCTCGCCGCCCGCGCCGCAGGCCGCACCACCGGCCGGGTGCTCCTCGACGTCGCGTACGACCCGTGGCCCAGCCGCCTCGCTGCGGGCTTCGCCGCCGGTGGGGGCGCCGTGGCGCCCGGGTGGGCGATGCTCCTGCACCAGGCCGTCGAGCAGGTACGCCTGATGACCGGGCACCCGGCCCCGGTCGACGCGATGCGAGCCGCGCTCACCGAGTCGCTCGCGGTCCGTGGCCGCTGAGCAGACCCTCCAGTGGTGGCGGCGCCCGGCGGTCGTCGCAGCCCTGTGCGTCGCGGCCGCCCTCGCGACCGTCGTGCTCCACGGGTGGCGCACGGACCTGCCCGCCGCGGTGCTGCTCGCCGTCGTCGGTGTGGTCCTCGCCGTGGAGGACCTCGCCGACCATCGGCTGCCCAACGCGGTGCTGGCACCCACCGCCGTCGCACTCACCCTGCTCCTCACCTGCGCCGCCCTGGTGACCGGTGCCTGGGCCGACCTCGCCCGTGCCGGGGTGGCCGCGCTGGTGTGCGGGGCCGGGTACCTCGCGCTGGCGCTGCTGCGGCCCACCGGGCTGGGCATGGGGGACGTCAAGCTCGGGGCGCTGCTCGGCGCCTGGCTGGGCTGGCTCGGCTGGGACGCGGTGGTCACCGGCACGCTCCTCGGCTTCGTCGCCGGCGGGGTCGTCGGGCTGCTGCTCGTGCTCACCGGCCGGGCGTCCCGCTCGACCGCGATCGCCTTCGGGCCCTGGCTGCTCCTCGGCGCCGCACTCGCCGGCGTCCTCACCGTGCGCGTCGGGCCGGTGCTCGGGCTGTGACCGGCGCGGTGCCACCCGCCTGCTGGACGCGCCTGCGGTGAGGTGGGCACGCCGTGGCAGGATGCCAGGCATGCGTTGGTTGACAGCAGGGGAGTCGCACGGCGAGGCCCTCGTCGGGGTTCTCGAGGGCGTACCGGCCGGGGTGGAGATCACCACCGACGACATCCGCGCCGTGCTCGCCCGGCGGCGCCTCGGCCACGGCCGCGGCGCCCGGATGAAGTTCGAGCAGGACGAGGTCCGGCTCCTCGGGGGGGTCCGGCACGGTCGCACCATGGGTGGGCCGGTCGCCGTCGAGATCGGCAACACCGAGTGGCCCAAGTGGCAGACCGTCATGTCCCCCGACCCGGTCGACCCCAGCCTGCTCGAGGTGGACGCCGGCACCGGTGACCACCGCGAGCTGGCCCGCAACAAGCCGCTCACCCGGCCCCGCCCGGGACACGCCGACCTCGTCGGGATGACGAAGTACGCGCTGGACGACGCCCGCCCGGTGCTCGAGCGGGCCAGCGCCCGGGAGACCGCCACCCGTGTCGCCCTCGGCGCCGTCGCCGCCGCCGTCCTCGAGCAGGTCGCCGGGGTGCGGCTGGTCTCCCACGTCGTCGCGGTCGGCCCGGTCGAGGTGCCCGACGACGCCCCGGCCCCCGGGCCGGAGGACGTCGCCGGCCTCGACGCCGACCCCATCCGCTGCTTCCACCCCGAGACGTCGGCGGCGATGGTGGCCGAGATCGACGCCTGCCGGAAGGACGGCGACACCCTCGGCGGGGTCGTCGAGGTGCTCGCCTACGGCATGCCCCCGGGCCTGGGCACCTTCGTCCACGGCGACCGCAAGCTCGACGCCCGGCTCGCCGGCGCCGTCATGGGCATCCAGGCGGTCAAGGGCGTGGAGATCGGTGACGGTTTCCGCACCGCCCGGCGCCGTGGCTCCGTCGCGCACGACGAGATCGTCCGCGACACCGACGGCCTGCGCCGGGTGACCAACCGCGCCGGCGGTGTCGAGGGCGGTATGAGCAACGGTGAGGTGCTCCGGGTGCGCGCCGCGTTCAAGCCGATCTCCACCGTGCCGCGGGCGCTGCAGACCATCGACGTCACCACCGGTGAGGCCGCGACCGCGATCCACCAGCGCTCCGACGTCTGCGCCGTGGCCCCGGGCGCCGTCGTGGCCGAGGCGATGGTCGCGCTCGTCCTCGCCGACGCGCTGCTGGAGAAGACCGGGGGCGACTCGGTCGCCGAGTGCGCCCGCAACCTTGCCGCCTACCTCGCCGCGGTTCCCGAGGCCATGCGATGAGCGCCGCCGCGCTGCGTGCCCGGGTGGTCCTGGTCGGGCCACCCGGTGCCGGCAAGACCACCGTCGGCCACGAGCTCGCCCGCACGCTCGGCCTCGAGCTGCGCGACACCGACGAGGACGTCGAGCGCACCGAGGGCCGCTCGATCAGCGACATCTTCATCGAGGACGGGGAGCCCTACTTCCGCCGCCTCGAGCGGGACGCCGTCGGGCGCGCCCTGGCGGAGCACGACGGCGTCGTCGCCCTGGGCGGTGGTGCCGTCGAGGACCCGCAGACCCGCCAGACCCTCCTTCGCGTGCCGGTCGTCTACCTCGAGGTCTCGATGGCCAAGGCGCTGCCGCGCGTCGGCCTCTCCGGCGCGCGCCCGCTCCTCGTCGAGAGCCCCCGCCGACGCTGGAAGGCGCTGCTCGACGCCCGTCGGCCGCTGTACGAGGAGGTCGCCGGGCTCGTGGTGAACACCGACTCCGAGCCGGTGCCCAGGCTCGCCACCCTCATCGCCGAGGCCCTCGAGCGGGGCGAGCTGCGCCCGAAGGTGACGGCATGATCGCGGCCCGGGTCCCGGTCCGGGCCGAGCACGACTACGAGGTGCTCATCGGACGCGGGCTGGAGGCGGAGGTCACCACCGCGGTGGGCAGCGAGCCGCGGCGGGTGCTGCTCGTGCACCAACGGCCGCTGGCGGAGCGGGCCGCCCGGCTCCGCACCGCGCTGGCCGACGCCGGGCACGAGGTCCTCCTCGCCGAGGTCCCCGACGGGGAGGAGGCGAAGACCGCCGCCGTCCTCACCGACCTGTGGTCCCGGCTCGGGCGGGCCGCGTTCACCCGTCAGGACCTCGTCGTCGGCCTCGGCGGCGGAGCCGTCACCGACCTCGCCGGGTTCGTCGCCGCCTCCTGGCTGCGCGGGGTGGCCGTCGTCCAGATCCCCACCACCCTGCTCGGCATGGTCGACGCCGCGGTCGGGGGCAAGACCGCGATCAACACGCCCGAGGGGAAGAACCTCGTCGGTGCCTTCCACTCCCCGCGCGCCGTGGTGTGCGACCTCGACACCCTGGCCACCCTCCCGCCGGACGACCACGCCGCCGGCCTGGCCGAGGTGGTGAAGTGCGGGTTCATCGCCGACGGGCGCATCCTCGAGCTCGTCGAGGCCGACGGGGGAGCGGCCGCGCGCGACCCCGGCTCACCGGTGGTCACCGAGCTGGTCCGCCGCGCCGTCGCCGTCAAGGCCGAGGTGGTGTCCGCCGACCTGCGGGAGGCAGGGCGCCGGGAGTTCCTCAACTACGGCCACACCCTGGGGCACGCGATCGAGCTGTGCGAGGACTTCCGCTGGAAGCACGGGCACGCCGTCTCGGTGGGGATGGTCTTCGCCGCCGAGCTCGCCCGCGCCGCGGGTCGCCTCGGGGACGACGACGTGGAGCGCCACCGCGCGGTGCTCACCGCGCTCGGGCTGCCGGTGACGTACCGCCAGGACCGCTGGCCGCAGCTGCTCCAGGCCATGGGCCGGGACAAGAAGACCCGCGGCGCCACGCTGCGCTTCGTGGTCCTCGACGGCATCGGCCGCCCCGGCCGACTCGAGGGCCCCGCGCCCGGCCTGCTGGAGCAGGCCTACGCGGCCATCGCCTGAGCGCGCGCCGACGAATCCGACGGCGTGCGGCAAGGGTGGGGCCTTGATGGTCGTGGATCAAGGCGTTAGGCTTGAGCAATGTTCGTCGTGACGGTGGACCAGAAGGGCAGCCGGAGCCGCGGTGACGCCGTGCCGGCCCTGCTCGACGCCGTCGCGGCATGGCGGAGCGGGCAGGACGTCGACCCGTTCGTGCTGCCCCTGCAGCGCACGGTGGGGGACGAGGTCCAGGGCGTGCTCGCCGACGCCCGGGCCGTCGTCGGGCTCGCCCTGCTCCTCCAGCGTCTCGGCGGCTGGAGCGTGGGGATCGGCGCCGGGCCGGTGCACGAGCCGCTGGCCGAGACCGCCCCGGCGAGCGCGGGGGAGGCCTTCGTGCTGGCCCGCACCGCGGTCGAACGGGCGCGCGGCCGGACGGGGAGCGTCCCGCTCGCCGTCGCAGGGGCCGACGCGGACGCCGCCGACCAGGCCGAGGCGCTGCTCCAGCTGCTCGCCGCGGTCGTGCGGCGGCGCACCGCCGCCGGCTGGGAGGTGGTCGACCTCATGGCCGAGGTCGCCACCCAGCGGGAGGCCGCCGAGCGGCTGGGGATCACCGCCCAGGCGGTGAGCCAGCGGCTCGACACGGCGCTGTGGCACGAGGAGCAGCGGCTGCACCCCCTCGCGGCGCGGCTGCTGCGGGAGGCGGAGGCAGGATGACCTGGGCAGCGGTCGGTGTCGTGGCGGGGGCGCTGGCGCTCTCGGTGCTCCTGGGGCGGGTGGTCACGGTCCTCGTGCTGCGCCGGGTGGAGTCCGAGCCACCGGGGAACGGCGTGCTCCGTGGCGGCGCGTGGATCGGCATGCTCGAGCGGGCCGCGATCACCGGCGCCGTCCTGGCCGGTTTCCCGGAGGGGATCGCCGTCGTGCTGGCCGTCAAGGGGCTGGGGCGCTACCCCGAGCTGCGGGAGAGCCACCCCGACCGGCGCAGCCCCGCCGCGGAGCGGTTCATCATCGGTACGCTCATCTCCTACACGTGGGCGGGCGGGTGTGCCCTGCTGGGTGTCTGGGCGCTGCACGCGTTAGGCTGACTGGCGCTCATTCCCCGACACGCAAGGACTTCTCAGTGGCAACCACGAACGACCTGAAGAACGGCATGGTGCTCGTCATCGACGGGCAGCTCTGGTCCGTCGTCGAGTTCCTCCACGTCAAGCCCGGCAAGGGCCCCGCCTTCGTGCGGACCAAGCTGAAGAACGTGCTGTCCGGCAAGATCGTGGACAAGACCTTCAACGCCGGTGTCAAGGTCGAGACGGCCACCGTGGACCGCCGGGAGATGCAGTACCTCTACCAGGACGGCGCCGACTACGTGTTCATGGACACGAGCACCTACGACCAGCTCACCGTGGGTGGGGACGTCGTCGGGGACGCGGCCAACTTCCTCCTCGAGGGCCAGAACGCCACCGTCGCCATGCACGAGGGCCAGGTCCTCTACATCGAGCTGCCGGCGTCGGTCGTCCTGGAGATCACCTACACCGAGCCCGGTCTGCAGGGCGACCGCTCCTCGGCCGGCACGAAGCCCGCCACGGTGGAGACCGGGTACGAGATCCAGGTGCCGCTCTTCCTCGAGACGGGGACGAAGGTCAAGGTGGACACCCGCACCGGGGAGTACCTCGGCCGCGCGAACGACTGATGGGCGCACGGAGCAAGGCACGCGAACGCGCGGTCTCCGTCCTGTACGAGGCCGACCAGCGCGCACTGGCGGGGCTGGACGTCGAGCTGCGCGAGCTGCTCGCCGAGCGGCTGGAGCGCACCACGGCCCAGACGGCCCTGCCGCAGTACGCCGTCGAGATCGTCGAGGGGGTCGCCGACCACGCCGCCGAGATCGACGAGCTCATCACCACCTACGCCCAGGACTGGACGCTGCCGCGGATGCCCGCGGTGGACCGCGCCATCCTGCGGCTGGGGGTGTGGGAGCTCATGTACAACGACGACGTGCCGGGCCCCGTCGCCGTGGACGAGGCGGTGGCGCTGGCCACCAAGCTCTCGACCGACGAGTCGCCGCGCTTCGTCAACGGCCTGCTCGGCCGCATCCTCGAGCTCGAGGCGGGCGGACGGGACTGACCTCCTGCCACGGGGCGGCACCCAGGCGGGTGCCGCCCCTCGTCGTCCCTGCAGCCGGACGACCGCGGCCACGCCTGACCCGTCCGCCGCGTCCAGAATTCAAGACACCTGCCCCCGATCGGGGGCTTTCGTCTTCACCAGGGGGTCACCGGGGAGTAATGTTCCCGCCCACCGGGTCAACGGCGCCCCACCGCTGGTAAAGAACAGGTGAAGACGAAAGGACAACCTGATGGGGCCGATCCACGGGAGCCCACCGCAGTCCGGAGCGCCGCCACGGCAGGGGCTCTACGACCCTGCCTACGAGCACGACGCCTGCGGGGTGGCGTTCGTCGCCACCCTGCGCGGTACTCCGGGCCGCGACATCGTCGACGCGGGCCTCACCGCGCTGGCCAACCTGGCCCACCGCGGCGCCGTCGGCGCGGAGGAGGACACCGGCGACGGTGCCGGCATCCTCCTCCAGGTCCCCGACGCGTTCCTCCGTGCCGTGCTCCCCTTCTCCCTGCCGGAGCCGGGCCACTACGCCGTCGGGATGGCGATGCTCCCCGGCGGCCAGGGCGCCTCCGCCGAACGGGCGACCGCGGTCGCCGCCGTCGAGCGGATCGCGGCCGAGGAGGGGCTGCACGTCCTGGGCTGGCGCGAGGTGCCGGTCGACCCGCTGGTCGTCGGCCCCACCGCCCGGGCGGCCATGCCCGCCCTGCGGCAGCTCCTCGTCGCCGACGCGGCCGGCACCCGGCACGGGATCGCGCTCGACCGGCTCGCCTACCGGCTGCGCAAGCGCGCCGAGCACGAGGTCGGGGTGTACTTCGCCTCCCTCTCCGCCCGCACCCTGGTGTACAAGGGCATGCTCACCACCGCCCAGCTCGCCCCGTTCTTCCCCGACCTCACCGACCCCCGGCTGGTGAGCACCCTGGCGCTCGTCCACTCCCGCTTCTCCACCAACACCTTCCCGTCGTGGCCGCTGGCCCAGCCCTTCCGGCTCGTCGCCCACAACGGGGAGATCAACACCGTCCGCGGGAACCGCAACTGGATGGCGGCCCGCGAGGGCGTGGCCTCCTCCGAGCTGCTCGGCGACCTCGAGCCGCTGCTGCCCATCTGCCCACCGGACGCCAGCGACTCCGCCTCCTTCGACGAGGTGCTCGAGCTGCTCCACCTCGCCGGACGCTCCCTGCCCCACGCCGTCCTCATGATGATCCCGGAGGCGTGGCAGAACCACCCCGACATGGACCCCGCCCGCCGGGCGTTCTACGAGTACCACGGCGCGATCATGGAGCCCTGGGACGGGCCGGCCGCCATGGCGTTCACCGACGGCACACTCGTCGGGGCCGTCCTGGACCGCAACGGCCTGCGCCCCGCCCGCTACTGGGTCACCACCGACGGCCTGGTCGTCCTCGCCTCCGAGTCCGGGGTGCTCGACCTCGACCCGGCGACCGTCACCCGCAAGGGGCGCCTCGAGCCGGGCCGCATGTTCCTCGTCGACACCGCGGCCGGCACCATCGTCGACGACGACGAGCTCAAGGCCGAGCTCGCCGCCGCGCAGCCCTACGCCGACTGGCTCGCCGAGCACACCCTCCATCTCGCCGACCTGCCCGAGCGGGAGCACGTGCGCCACTCCCGCTCCTCGGTGGTGCGCCGCCAGCAGGTGTTCGGCTACACCGAGGAGGAGCTGCGCATCGTCCTGGCGCCGATGGCCCAGACCGGTGTGGAGGCCCTGGGGTCGATGGGCACCGACACCCCGGTGGCGGTGCTCTCCAGCCGTCCCCGACTGCTCTTCGACTACTTCACCCAGCAGTTCGCCCAGGTGACCAACCCGCCGCTGGACGCGATCCGCGAGGAGCTGGTGACCTCGCTCGGCGGCGCGATCGGCCCCGAGCCCAACCTCCTTGCCGAGATCCCCGAGCACGTGCGCAAGCTCGTCCTGCCCTTCCCGACGATCGACAACGACCAGCTCGCCAAGATCGTCCACATCGGGTCGGCCCGGGCCGGGGGCGGGCTGCGCTCCGTCGTCATCTCCGGGCTCTACCCGGTCGCCGGCGGGGGTGCCGCACTCGAACAGCGGCTGGAGGAGATCTTCGCCGAGGTGGACGCCGCGATCGAGAACGGGGTGAGCTTCATCGTCCTGTCCGACCGCCACTCCACCGCCACCCTGGCGCCGATCCCCTCGCTGCTCCTCACCGCGGCCGTCCACCACCACACGCTGCGCCGGCGCGCCCGCACCAAGATCAGCCTCCTCGTCGAGGCCGGGGACGTCCGCGAGGTCCACCACGTCGCCCTCCTCATCGGGTACGGTGCGGCCGCCGTCAACCCCTACCTCGCCATGGAGAGCGCCGAGGAGCTCGTCCACGCCGGCGCCGTCACCGGCGTCACCCCCGAGGAGGCGGTGCGCAACGTCATCCGCGCGCTCGGCAAGGGCGTGCTCAAGGTGATGAGCAAGATGGGCATCTCCACGGTGGCCTCCTACCGCGGCGCCCAGGTGTTCGAGTCGCTCGGGCTGTCCCGTGAGCTCGTCGACCGGTACTTCACCGGCACCCCCGCCCCGCTCGACGGCGTGGGCCTCGACGTGCTCGCCGCCGAGGTGGCCGCCCGGCACGCCACCGCCTACCCGCCGTCGGGCATCTCCCCGGCGCACCGCAGCCTGCCCGTGGGCGGGGAGTACCAGTGGCGCCGCGAGGGCGAGCCGCACCTCTTCGACCCGGAGACCGTCTTCCGGCTGCAGCACGCCACCCGCAGCCGCCGCATGGACATCTTCCGCGACTACACCCGCCGGGTGGACGAGCAGTCCGAGCGCCTCATGACGCTGCGCGGCCTGTTCCGGCTGCGGCAGGACCACCCGATCCCGGTCGAGGAGGTCGAGCCGGTCAGCGAGATCGTCAAGCGCTTCTCCACGGGTGCGATGTCCTACGGGTCGATCTCCGCCGAGGCACACGAGACGCTCGCGATCGCGATGAACATGCTCGGCGCGAAGTCCAACACCGGCGAGGGCGGTGAGGACCCCGACCGGCTGCACGACCCGCGCCGTCGCTCGGCGGTCAAGCAGGTCGCCTCCGGGCGGTTCGGCGTCACCGCCGAGTACCTCACCAACGCCGACGACATCCAGATCAAGATCGCGCAGGGCGCCAAGCCGGGGGAGGGCGGCCAGCTGCCCGGCCCCAAGGTCTACCCGTGGATCGCCGGCACCCGGCACTCCACCCCCGGCGTCGGGCTCATCTCCCCGCCGCCGCACCACGACATCTACTCCATCGAGGACCTCGCCCAGCTCATCCACGACCTGAAGAACGCCAACCCGCGGGCCCGTATCCACGTCAAGCTCGTCAGCGAGGTCGGCATCGGGACCGTGGCGGCGGGCGTGGCCAAGGCGCACGCCGACGTCGTCCTCGTCTCCGGGCACGACGGCGGGACGGGCGCCAGCCCGCTCACCTCGCTCAAGCACGCCGGCGGGCCGTGGGAGCTCGGGCTGGCCGAGACGCAGCAGACCCTGCTGCTCAACGGGCTGCGCGACCGGATCGTCGTGCAGACCGACGGGCAGCTGAAGACCGGGCGGGACGTCGTCGTCGCGGCGCTGCTCGGTGCGGAGGAGTTCGGCTTCGCCACCGCCCCGCTCGTCGTCGCCGGCTGCGTCATGATGCGGGTCTGCCACCTCGACACCTGCCCGGTCGGCATCGCCACGCAGAACCCCGAGCTCCGTGCCCGCTACACCGGCCGGGCGGAGCACGTCGTCGCCTTCTTCGAGTTCATCGCCCAGGAGGTGCGCGAGCTGCTCGCGTCGCTCGGGCTGCGGTCCATCGACGAGGCGGTGGGCCGGGTCGACCTGCTCGACACGGCCGCCGCGGTGGGGCACTGGAAGGCCGCCGGCCTCGACCTGTCCCCGATCCTCGCGGCCGTGGACCCCGCCCCCGGCACCGCACGGCGCTGCGTGCGCGCCCAGGACCACGGCCTGGACCGGAGCCTGGACGTCACCCTCCTCGAGCGGGCCCGCCCCGCGCTGGAGGACGGCGAGCCGGTCCGCATCGACCTGCCCGTGCGCAACGTCCACCGCACCGTCGGCACCCGCCTCGGCCACGAGGTCACCCGCCGCTACGGGGCCGCCGGCCTGCCGGACGGCACGATCGACATCACCCTGCGCGGCACCGCCGGCCAGTCCTTCGGCGCGGTCCTGCCTCCGGGCATCACGCTGCGCCTCCTCGGCGACGCCAACGACTACGTGGGCAAGTCGCTCAGCGGCGGGAGGATCGTCATCCGGCCCGAGCTGGAGTCCCGGCTCACCGCCGCCGAGAACACGGTCGCGGGGAACGTCATCGGCTATGGCGCAACCTCGGGTGAGCTCTTCCTCTCCGGGCGGGTCGGGGAGCGCTTCTGCGTGCGCAACTCCGGGGCCACCGCCGTCGTCGAGGGGGTGGGCGACCACGCCCTGGAGTACATGACCGGCGGCACCGTCCTCATCGCCGGGCCCACCGGCCGCAACCTCGGCGCCGGGATGTCCGGCGGCACCGCCTACGTCCTGGACCTCGACGAGCGGAGGGTCAACGCCCCGGCGCTGGCCGACGGCGAGCTCCTCGTCGTCGCGCTCGACGCCGAGGACCGCTCCATCGTCCTCGACCTGCTGCACCGCCACCACGAGCACACCGGGTCGGCCGTTGCCGCCGGGCTGCTCGCCGACCCGGACGCCGCCTGCGCCCGCTTCGTCAAGGTCCTGCCCCGCCGTTTCGCGGCCGTCTCCGCCGCCCTCGCCGATGCGGCCCAGGAGGGGCTGGACGTCGGCTCCCCGGACGTGTGGAACACCATCCTGGAGGTGTCCAATGGCTGACCCCACCGGCTTCCTCAAGTACCGCGAGCGGGAGCTGCCGGCCCGCCGTCCGGTGCCGGTCCGCATCCTCGACTTCCACGAGGTCTACGAGCGCCGCCAGGCCGACGCCGCCGCCCTCACCCGGCAGGCCGGCCGCTGCATGGACTGCGGCGTGCCGTTCTGCCACGCCGGGTGTCCGCTGGGCAACCTCATCCCGGAGTGGAACGAGCTCACCCGGCGGGGGGACTGGGACGCGGCGATCGGCCGGCTCCACGCCACGAACAACTTCCCGGAGTGGACCGGACGGCTGTGTCCCGCGCCCTGCGAGAGCGCCTGCGTGCTGGGTATCAACCAGCCCGCGGTGACCATCAAGCACATCGAGCAGTCCATCGCGGACACCGCGTGGGACCTGGGGCTCGTCACCCCGCAGGTCCCCGACCGGCAGACCGGGCGGACGGTGGCCGTCGTCGGCTCCGGTCCCGCCGGCCTGGCCGCCGCACAACAGCTGAGCCGTGCGGGGCACACCGTCGCGGTGCTCGAGCGCGACGACCGCATCGGCGGCTTGCTCACCTACGGCATCCCCGACTTCAAGATGGAGAAGCACCAGGTCACCCGGCGGGTGGCGCAGATGGAGGCCGAGGGCACGGTCTTCCGCACCGGCGTCGACGTCGGCACCGACGTCACCGGCGAGGAGCTGCGCGAGCGGTACGACGCCGTCGTGCTCGCCCTGGGCGCCACGGTGCCGCGCGACGTCCCCGTCCCGGGCCGGGAGCTGGACGGTGTCCACTTCGCCATGGACTACCTCGTCCAGTCCAACCGCGCCGTCGCCGGGGAGGAGCTCCCCGACCAGGTCGTGGCGACCGGGAAGGACGTCGTCATCATCGGCGGCGGCGACACCGGCTCCGACTGCTTCGGCACGGCCAGGCGGCAGGGCGCCCGCTCCGTCACGCAGGTGGACATCAACGTCCGCCGCAGCGAGGAGCGGACCCCGGACGAGCCGTGGCCGATGGACCCCCGGGTCTTCACCGTGTCGACCTCCCACGAGGAGGGCGGTGAGCGCGTCTTCGGCACCGGCACCCTCGAGCTCCTCTCCGACGGGTCGACCGGTCCGGGCCGGGTGAGCCACGTGCGGGTCGTGGAGGTCGTACGCCACCCGGACCGCAGCGTCACCCCGATCCCCGGAACGGAACGCGTCCTGCCCGCCCAGCTCGTGCTCATCGCCATCGGCTTCGAGGGGGTGCCGCGGGACGGCGTCGTCGGCCAGCTCGGGGTGGAAGTCGACGCGCGCGGGCGCATCGTCCACGACGAGACGTTCGCCACCTCCGTCCCCGGCGTGTTCGTCGCCGGGGACGCCGCCCGCGGGCAGTCGCTCATCGTCTGGGCGATCGCCGAGGGCCGGGCGTGCGCGGCCGCGGTGGACGAGTTCCTGGGCGGCGACTCGGGTCTGCCGGTCCCCGTCACGGGGTCGAGCGCTCCGATCGGCGCCGACATCACCCCCGTGGGCCGGTAGCGACATGCTGTCCACGGGTCCGACGTCCCGGTCGTGCGCCCGGGTCCGGACGCTAGGCTGACACCCATGCGTAGAGCGAAGATCGTGTGCACCATCGGTCCGGCCACCGAGTCCGCCGACCAGATCCAAGCGCTCGTGGACGCCGGTATGGACGTGGCCCGGATCAACCGGAGCCACGGGTCTGCCGCCGAGCACGAGGCCGTCTACCACCGGGTCCGCGCCGCCGCCCAGGCCTCGGGTCGCGCGGTGGCGGTGCTCGTCGATCTCCAGGGTCCCAAGATCCGGCTGGGCCGCTTCGTCGAGGGCGAGGTCCAGCTCACCGAGGGGCAGACGTTCACCATCACCACCGAGGACGTCCCGGGCACCGCGGAGATCGCGTCGACCACGTACGCGGGCCTGCCCGGCGACTGCAAGCCCGGCGACCGGATCCTCATCGACGACGGCCGCGTGGCCGTGCGGATCATCGAGGTCTCCGGCCCGCGGGTGGTCACCCGGGTCGAGGTGCCCGGTCCGGTCTCCAACAACAAGGGCCTCAACCTGCCGGGGGTGGCGGTCAGCGTCCCCGCGCTGTCGGAGAAGGACAAGGAGGATCTGCGCTGGGCGATCCGGCTCGGGGCCGACGTCATCGCGCTGTCCTTCGTCCGGTCGGCCGCCGACATCGAGGACGTCCACGCGATCATGGACGAGGAGGGCCGCCGCCTTCCCGTCATCGCCAAGATCGAGAAGCCGCAGGCGGTGGACAACCTCGTCGAGATCGTCGGCGCCTTCGACGGCATCATGGTCGCCCGCGGCGACCTCGGCGTCGAGCTGCCCCTCGAGGAGGTGCCGCTGGTCCAGAAGCGCGCGGTCGAGCTCGCCCGCCGCAACGCCAAGCCGGTCATCGTCGCCACCCAGGTGCTCG